>JAGWRU010000209.1 GCA_028869595.1 Rhodospirillales bacterium | reverse complement strand
CGGCGCGCTCGGCGCCGTGGGGGGCGCCGTCACCACACCGCAGCGTCCGCCGCCGCCCCCGCCGCCTGGCTATGGGCGTCCGCCGCCACCGCCCGGCTATAGCGCCTACTGAGTTCGCCGCAATCGCCGGTCCGGCGGTCTGATCTCAGGCCGCCGGACCGGTGATTTCCATGACCGGTGATTTCCATGACCGGTGATTTCCATGACCGGTGATTTCCATTGCAGCCCCCGGTTTCTTCCGCGCGCTGCGTAAGCCTTACGCCTTCACCCCCAGCAGAAACATCCGCCGGAACGGCAGCAGCGTGGTGCCGTCCGGGCGCGCCGGATAATGCGGCCGCAGCGCCGCAGCATAGGCCTCGCGGAACCCATTGCGCATCGGCCCGTCCAGCCGGTCGAGATAGGGGCGCAGACTGGTGCCGCTGGCCCATTCCACCACCGCATCCGGGCCGCGCAGCACGTGCAGATAGGTGGTCTCCCAAATCTCCAGCGAGGCGAAAAGCGGCGACAGCAGATCGTGATAGAACCCCGCATCGCCGATCGGCGCCGCCGCCTGCACCTCCGCCAGCGCCGCCGCCCACGGGCCGTGCGCGGCGATGCGCAACTGCACCGCGCGCAGCGGCGCGGCATGCATCGCCGGCATCTGCACCGCCATCACCCCGCCCGGCGCGATCCCTGCCACCAGATGGGGAAACAGCGCCGCGTGCCCGCCCAGCCATTGCAGGGCGGCGTTGGAAAACAGCAGATCGACCGGCGCATCGGGCGTCCAGCGCGCGATATCGGCCTCGGCGAAGGCAGCACCCGGCACCGCGGCGCGCGCGCGTTGCAGCATCGCCGCCGAGGCATCGATCCCGGCCACCGCCGCGCCGGCGAAGCGCGCCGCCAGCAGCGCCGTGACATTGCCCGCGCCGCAGCCCAGATCGACCACCCGCCGCGGCGCCGCCAGCCGCACCCGCGCCAGCAGATCGAGCGCCGGCTGCATGCGCTCTCCGGCGAAACGCAGATATTGCGCGGGGTCCCACAGATCGGCGGCGCTGCTCATGACATCCTCTCGATCGCGGCGGCGGCGGCGTGGCGTCCGGCCTCGAACAACGTGTCCAGGAATGCCTCCTCCGCGTTGAACTTGGTGGAGATCGGCAGGTCGGCCAATGCCGCATCGGCATCGATGCTGATCAGCCGCACCCCTTGCGGCAAGGCCGCCAGCTCGGCGGCCAGCACGTTATGGCAGGCGATTTCGTTCAACCGGTTGAGGATCGCCGCCGGCGTATCGGGCACGCCGGCCCGCCGCACCGGCTGGGCGCGCACCAGGATCAGTGTCTGCGGCGGTCCGTCCGGCGATGCCAGCAGCGGCGCCAGCGGCGGATTGCCGGCATAGCCGCCATCCCACAGCGTCCGCCCGCCCAGCGCGACCGCCGGAAACACGAAGGGCAGGCAGGTGCTGGCCAGCAGCACCTCGATATCGATGTCGCCATTGGCGAACAAGACCGCCTCGCCGGTGGCGACATCGGTGGCGGCAACCGTCAGGGCCAGGGCGGCGGCATCGGTCAGCGCCGCCGGGTCGATCAGATCGGCCAGCAGGCCGCGCAGCGGATTATGGCCGAACGGGTTGAGCTGGGCGGGGCTGAACATCCGCATCGTCATCTCCAGCCCCTGCCAGAGCAGGCCGTTCGACAGATCCCAACCGAACAGCCAGCGATCCAGCGGCCCGGCCTGCAGCGGGCTGAGGCTATGGGCCTCGGCGATGCGCCGCCACAGGGTGCGCATCGCCGCCCGCGCCCCTGCCGGCCCGCCGCGCACCAGCCCCTGGACCATCATCGTGCCGGTCACCGCGCCAGAGGAGACGCCGCACACCGCATCGAAGCGCAACCCCGCCTCCAGCAGCCGGTCGAGCGCGCCCCAAGTGAAGGCGCCATGCGCGCCGCCCCCTTGCAGGGCCAGGGCGACGCGCGGGCGCGATGCGATGGAGGGATCGGGGCGGCCGGCGGAACGGGGGGGACGGGTCATGCGGCGGCAGGATCGGCGATGGCGCGACGCGTGGCAATAACGCTCATCCCCGCCGTCGGCGCCACCAGCCGACCAGCACCGGCAGCAAGGCCAGCAGCGCCAGCCCGAGGATCGGCGCCAGCACATGCGGCTGAAACATCACCCCGAAATCGGGCCGTCCGCCCGCCGCCAGCACTTCCCCCAGGCCGCTGCCCACGGCGGCGAACACGAAAGTGGAGGGAATGATGCCGAGCAGCGTCGCCGCCGCGTAGGGCAGCAACCGCATGCCGATCAGCCCCGCCGCCAGATTGACCAGCCAGAACGGCACCACCGGGATCAAGCGGATGGTCAGCAGATAGCTGAACCCGTCGCGTTCCAGCCCCGGGCGGATGCGCGCCAGCAGCGGGCCGGCGCGCGCGTGCAGCGTCGGGGCCAGGCTGACGCGCAGGATCAGCAGCAGCAGCACCGCCCCCAGGGTGGAGCCGATCACTGCGCAGATCGTCGCGAGCCTGGTGCCGAACAGCAGGCCGCCGATGATCGTCAGCAGCGCGCCCTCCGGCACCGACAGGCCGACCAGCACGATGTAGCTCAGCACGAACAGCGCCGGCGCGGCCAGCGGATGGGCATCGGCCTGGGCCTGCAGCCAGGCCTGGTGGCGGGCCAGGGCCTGCCAGGTGAACCAGTGGCCGGCATGCATCGCCACGCCGCCGCCCAGCACGGCCAGCACCAGGACAACCGGCAGCAGGCGTTTTATCCAGCGTTGCAAGGAAACCGTCGGGACAAGGAAGGAAGGGGCAGTCTTGGACGGATTACGGTACCGACCCTTTCATGGATGCGGCGCGCCCGGGGTAGCATCACCGGCGCAAGGCGGCAAATCGGAGACGCAATGGATGGCGATCCCGCCCACCGGTTCGGTGCTGGGCATCGATGTCGGATTTTCCACCACCCGCGCCTCCAGCGCGCTGTGCCGGCTGGACTGGACGCCGACGCAGGTGACATGGACGCTCCGCCGCTTTCGCGCGCGACCGGCGGAGCGTGCGGCTGCCATCGCCGCCCTGGCCGGCGGGCGCGATCTGGCGGCGGTGGCCCTGGACGGGCCGCTGCTGCCCGGACTGGCCGCCGCCACGCAATATCGTCTGGCGGAGAAAATCCTGACCGTGCGGGCGCTGGCCGGACGTATCGGCAAGCCCGGCCAGCCCAGCACGCCGCTGGGGCGGCAATTGAACGCGGCGGCCAATCTCTGTGCCGGCGCGGTGCTGGCGGCGGCGCGGATCGGCCCGGCCGAGCCGGCCATCGCGATCGACGCGCATGCCATCGCCGAAGCCTTCCCCAGCAGCTTTCTCGGCCTGATGCTGGACGATCCGGAAGCGGTGCCGGTGCGCCGCGCCGATCGCTCGGACCGGTATTTCGTCCATCTGGCCGAGGCCGGCCGGCTTGCCGCGCTGCTTGCCCATCTGCTGGCCGGCCGGCGCAGCGCCGGCGACCCGGCGGCGATCCGCGATCATGACGAACGGGCCGGCTTTATCTGCGCCCTGACCGCCCTCGGCCTCGCCGCCGGGGATTTCACTGCGGTCGGCGGCGCCGATGGCTGGATCGTGCTGCCGCCGCGCCGCTTCCTGGCCGGTTGGGCGGCGGCGGCGCTGGCCGAAGCCGCGCCGCCCGGGGCGCTGTACGCTGGCGGATGACGCCTACCACGCCACCGGCACGTGGATCGCCTGCGGCGCGAAGCGTCCGGTGGTGGCATCGCGATGGCAGGCATCGCATTGCGAGCGGCCGCCGATTTTCGCATTGGCGAAAACGGCGGCCGGAATGCGCGCATGCCGGCGCTTCCAGAAGGGCGTCGCGGTCAGGCGCACCGGATCGGCCGGATCGCGGGCGCGAAAACTCCAGGCCGGCAGCGTGTCCCAATGCTCGGCGGCATTGGCCAGCAGATAGGTGCGGATATGCGCGACCAGCGCGGACGACATCGAGGCATCGGCGCTGAAATGATGCTGCAGATCGTCGAGCAGCGCCTGCCAGACCGCGGCCGGCGCCAGTTCCGGCGGATAGGGCATATGGCAGGCGCCGCATTGCTCGGCATAGACCGGGTCCTGGGTGGCGGGCGGTACACCCCGCCCGGGCAGGCGGGCAAGCGCCACCACGCCGCCCGCGCCGAGCACGGCCAGCACGGCGAACAGGCCCAGTGCCAGCCCGGTGCGCGCGGCCAGCTTGCGCTGCGCCATCGCCGCCGCCGCGCGCTTCTTGCCGGTGATCATCGCGCCGACCAGATTCTGCCTGCCGCGCCAGCTTTCCTCGATCACTCCGCCGAGATGGGCGAGGATCATGCCGAGCAGCGCCCAGCCGAGAATTTTGTGCCAGCCCAGCACCGCCCGCCCGGTCGCATAGGACAGGGCGAAGGCCAGCGGCCCCTGTTTCAGCATGCCGCCCAGCGCGAGCGTGCCGCTGGCGAGCAGCGCCGCCAGCACCGCCAGCAAGGCGAACACCATCATCGCCCCCAGCGGATTATGACCCAGATAGAGGCGATGCCGCCCGGCCAGACGGGCGCGCAGATCGGCCAGCACGGCGCGCGGCGAATACGCGAAATCGGCGAAACGGGCATGGCGGCTGCCCAGCCCGCCCCAGATCAGCCGCCACAGCAGCAGCGGCGCGACCGCGACGCCGGCGATCAGATGCAGGCGCAGCCACAGAATATGCGACAGCAGCCCGGTCGCCAGGGCGATGCCGACAGCGCCGAGCAGCGTCCAGTGAAACAGCCGCACCCCGCCATCCCAGACGGGAATGCGGACGGTATCGGACGCGGCGGGCGGTCGATCCATGATGGCTCCTCCGCCGCCGACGATGCGGGCAGGCACGGCAGGATGCAATCGGAACCGCCCTGGCGCACCGACCGCTTCCCTCCGCCCGGCGATTGGCCTTATGGGAAGCGGATGCAATCGCCGCCGCCCCGCCCGTGCCGCATCTCGCTCTGACCGGCCCCGATCCGGGCGGGATCCGGCGCGCCGCCCTGCCGGCAGAGCTGGCCGGGCAATGGTGCCGCGTCCGCCTGCGTCTGCCCCGCCATGCCGGACGGGCCGGTCTGGCGCGCCTGCGCTTTACCGGCTCGGCCGGGCTGCACCAGGAAACCTTCCCCCATCGCCCGCCTTTCTGCCCGCGCGCGACCGCCCTGGTGCTGATCCCGCCGGGCACGGAAACAGTGGCGCTGGAGTGGCTGGGCGGTGCGCCAGAGGGCGAGACGGGGCTGGAACTCCTGCCCTGCTCGCGCCGCCACGCCGCGCTGCATCTCGGCCTGCGTCATCCCTGGCGGATCGCCGTCACCCTGGCCGGGGCGGTGGCCGGCGGGCCGGCGGGCATGATGCGCCGGCTACGCGCCGGCATCGCCGCCCTGGCCGAAGCCGATGCCCCCGCCTCCTACCGGCGCTGGATCGCCTTGTTCGATCGCTGGGATAACCGTCGGCGCATGGCGCTTGCCGCCGCGCCGGATCGGGCGGACTGGCCGGGCATCGCCGCATTGTTCTTCGCCTGCGATCCGGCCTCGGCCGCGGCGCGCGCCAGCCGGGCGGCGCTGGACGGGCAGACCATCGCGGTTGCCACGCGCCGCATCGCGCCGGGCGAGACGCTGCCCGGCGCCTGGCCGGCGAATATCGGCTATATCGCCCTGGTCCAGGCCGGAGAGGTGCTGGCGCCGCACGCGCTCGGCCTGCTCGCCGCGCATGCCGCAAGGCTGGGGCGGCCCGCCTTTCTCTATGCCGACGAGGATCGGCTGAGCCGCCGCGGCCGCCGCCACGCGCCGCTGTTCAAGCCGGAGCCGGGCCGCGCGCTGATGCTGTCGGGCACGCTGGCGCGCGGGGTCTGGCTGGTGCGCCGCGACGTGCTGGCCGCCATGCCGGCGGTGCTGGCCCGCGCACCCTGGGCGGAGGCGATCCGCCTGGATTTGTGGCTGCGCGCGCAGGCGGCGGGGCTGGGTGCCGGCCGGCGCGTGCCCTTCGTGCTGACCCATCGTCGCGCCGATGCCGAGGCGGCGCCGACCGCCATCCTGGCGCGGGTGATCGCCGAGGAGGCGGCACGGTCGGAGAGCGCGCTGCGCATCGCGGCCGGACCCTGGCCGCTGCGCGTGTCGCCGGCGCCGCGCGGTGCCGCGCGGGTCAATCTGATCGTGCCCTCGGCGCTGCGCGGCCATCACGTGGCGCGCTGCCTGTCCGGCGTGCTGGAACGCACGGAAGGCGTGTCCTTCGATCTCCGCCTGGTCCGCTCGGCCGTCGCCCCGCCCGATGCGGCGGAACGGCGCCTGCTGGCGCGCCTCGGCGCCGATCCGCGCGTGGCGGTCGAGCCGGTGCCGATGGCGGTGTTCGATTACGCCGCCGCCAACAATGCCGCCGCCGCGCGCTGCGACGCGCCGTTTCTATGCCTGCTGAATGACGATGTGCTGCCGCTGCGCCCGCATTGGCTGGCGGCGATGCTGGGAGAGATGGCCGATCCGGGCGTCGCCATCGTCGGCGCGCGGCTGTTCTATCCCGACCGGCGCACCCAGCATGGCGGCGTGCTGATGGGGGTGGGCGGCATTTCCGATCACATGAACCGTTTTCTGCCGCGCCGCGCGCCGGGTTACGCCCATCGCGGCGTGCTGTCGCAGGATGTCTCGGCCGTGACCGGCGCCTGCCTGCTGATCCGTCGGGACGTGTTTGTCGCGCTCGGCGGCCTCGATCCCGGATTTCCCGTGCTGCACAACGATGTCGATCTCTGCCTGCGGGCACGCAAGGCCGGGCATCGCGTGGTGGTGGCGGCGGCGGCCGAGCTGCTGCACTACGAATCGCTGTCGCTCGGCCATCATTTCGCCGGCGCGCGGGCCGGGCAGGAAGCGGCGGAGGCGGCGCGCATGCAGGCCCGCCACGCCGAGGTGATCGCCGCCGATCCGTTCCACAACCCCAATTTGTCGCAGCGGCGCGGGCAGGAATGGCGCCTCGCTTTTCCCCCGCGCCTCGCCGCCGACCTGCCGGCATGAAGGTGGAGACGAAATTCACCCTCGCGGTATTCGTGCTGGCCGCGCTGTGGCTGCTGGCCTCGGTTCCCGCGCCCGGTTTCATTCTGGAAAGCGACGACCAGGGCTATCAGATGGCGTTGGGCGCGGCAGTGGCGGCGGGTCATCTGCCGGGCTTTCAGGCGATCACCCAGTACGGCCCCTTCGTCGCCTTCGCCAGCTGGATCGCCCTGGTGCTGTCGGGCAATGCCGGCGGGGAGATGGTGCTGGATGCACTCGGCTATGCCGCGGCCATCGCGCTGGCGGCGCGGCTGATCGCGCGCGATGGCGGACGGGGATTGGCGATGCTGGGCGCGCTGGCCCTGCTGGCTTTGTTCCCGCGCTACTACAAATGGTATTACTGGCTGCTGCCGCTGCTCGGGCTGGGCTTTGCCCGCGCCTGGCAGGCCGGCGCGCGCGGCCCGGCGATGCTGCTGGGCTGGGGCGCATCGGTCGGGATGGCCTGCCTGTTCCGCTACGATCTGGGAGTGCAGGGCGTGGTATTCGGCGCCATCGCCATCGCGGCGGCCGACTGGGCGCATCATCGCCGCCTGCTGGGCAGACGGATCGGGCTGTTCGTGGCGGCATCCGCCGTGCTGCCGGTCGGCTATGTGGGGCTGATCACGCTGGCCAGCGGCACCGCCCAGGCAGGGCTGTTTCTCCACTCCATCGTCTCCGGCTTCGTCGATACCGTGGAATATTACCGCATCGCCCCGCTGCCCGCCGCCGAGGGGATCGGCGGCTCGGCGGCATGGTTCCTCAGCCTGGCGCAGATCGGCGTGCCGCTGACCGAAGCGGCGGCCTGCCTGCCCGGGCTGCTGCAATGGCGCCGGGACGGCGGCATGGACCGGCGCGGCTATGCGCTGTTCACCGCCGGGCTGGCCGGGCTCGGGGTATTTCCCCAGGCGCTGCACCGCGCCGAAATCCAGCATCTGCTGCAGGTGATCCCGCCTTTCGTCATCGCGCTGGCGCTGCTGATCGCCGCAGCCTGGCGGGCGCGGGCGCGTCTAGACGGGCTGGCGCTGGCGGCGATGGTGCTGATCATGGCGCTCGCCCGGCCCGGCGCGGGGATGGATCTCGGCAGCCCGTGGCGCAACCAGCCGCGCCTGTGGCACGCCATCGCGGCACTGCCCGCCAGCCGCCCGCAGGAACCTTTGGCCGCGCTGGCGCTGGCGATCCGCCGCCTGACGCCGCCCGGCGCGCGGGTCTTCCTGATGCTGTCGCCGACGCCGATGCCGCTGCCCTTCTTCGCCCGGCGCGCCCAGCCCGGCCTGTTCCCGACCTATGAGCCGGGGATGTTCGCGGGCCCGGTCTGGCGGGCGGCGAATTGCGCGGCGCTGCTGCGCCACCCGCCGGATTTTCTGGTGGTGGCGGTGCATCCTGCGGCCTATGAGCCGCCGGCCTATGCCGCTTTGGGCATTCCCGCCCTGCCGGCGCCATTCATTCCCGGCCTGATCGCGGCCTGGACGCGGCGCTACACCCGCGTGCTGTATGAGAACGGCACGTATCGTCTGCTGGCGCCGACCGAAGCCGCGTCGGCGCCTCTTTCCTGCTCCGCCATCCTGGCCGTGGGCGCGCATGCAGCATCCGATCCTGCTGCCCAGAACGGGAAACCCGAATGACCGACGCCCCTGCCATGGTTGCATCGAAGCGGGTCGTGCTGATCCTGGGCATGCATCGTTCCGGCACCTCCGCCCTGACCCGCGCGCTCGCGCTGGCCGGGGCCAATCTGCCGGAGGATATGCTGCCGCCATCGGCGGATAATCCCGACGGGTTCTTCGAATGCCGCCCGGTGGTGCTGGCGCATGAGGATCTGCTGGCCGAACTCGGCCTGGGCTGGGACACCGAACCGCCCGTGCCGGCGACCTGGTTCGCCTCCCCCGCCGCTGCCGGCTATGCGCACCGGATCGGCGCCGTGCTGGAGCAGGAATTGGCCGGCAAGACCGATCTGCTGCTGAAAGACCCGCGCATGTGCCGGCTGATGCCGCTATGGCGCGGTCTGTGCGCCGCGCGGGGCATCGCCATCGCCGCCGTGCTGACTGTGCGCCATCCGCTGGAAGTCGCCGCCTCGCTCGCCGCGCGCAACGGCATGCCGACCCATCGCGCGCTGCTGCTGTGGCTGCGCTACGTGCTGGAGGCCGAGGCCGGATCGCGCGGCGTGCCGCGCTGCGTGGTGACCTATGACGCGTTGATGGCCGACGGCATCGGCACGCTGCGCCGGATCGGCGATGCGCTGGCGATCGGCGCGCCCGGCGGCGCGTCGATCCAGACCGAGGAAGTCGGGCGCTTCCTTTCCGGCGGGCGGCGCCATCATCGCGCCGGCGCGGATGAGTTGCGGGAGGCACCGAAACTCGCCCGGCTGATCGAGGATGTGTACGCCGCCCTGCATCATGCCGCCGCCACCGGCAGCGCCCCCGATGCCGCCGCCTTCGACGCCTTCACCGATCGGCTGGAAGATGCGGCGATGCTGTTCGCTGCCTGCGTCGATGATTGGCGCGCCGCACTGGCGGAACTTTCCTCGGTGCGGACCCAGGCGCTGGCCCGCGAAGCGGCGCTGCATGCCGCATTGGAGGAGGCCAACGCGACCATTCGCGGCATCCGCCATACCTGGTCCTGGCGGCTGACAATGCCGTTTCGCGCCGCGATCTATGTGGCGCGCGGGCGTCTCGATCTTGCCACGCACGGTCGTGTGCCGGCGCTGCGCGAAGTCTGGCAGCGCATCATTCCCAAGCAGCAGCGCGACTGGATCTGGCGCTGGCGGCAGCGGCAATACGCTGCCTGGCGGCGCATGACGATGTCAGCGGCGAATGCCGGGGCGATCCAGGCTTTGGCCGATGCCCGCAGCGCCGCGGCACTTGCCCCCGCGCCCGATCCGCTGCGCCCGCCCGTGCCGGCAGCCTGGCCGGAAATCGATCTCTCCATCGTCACCTATAATAACGGGCGCTGGCTGGAGGGATTTTTCGCCTCCCTGCTCGCGCAGGACTATCCGCTGGCGCGTATCCATCTGCGCGCCGTCGATCATGCCAGCAGCGACGATACGGCGCGCGTGTTGCAGGATTTCATCGACCGGCTGGGCGCGCGTTTCGCCAGCGCGCGCATGAGCCATGCCGCCAATCGCGGCTTCGGCGTCGGGCATAACACCGCGATCGGCGCGCAGGGTTCAGCCCTGGTGCTGATCAGCAATGTCGATCTGGAATTCCGCCCCGATACGATCACCCGCCTGGTGGCGACCGCCCTCGCCGACAGCCCCGAGGCCGCGCTGTGGGAAGCGAGGCAGGCGCCGTTCGAGCATCCCAAGCTCTATGATCCGGTCAGCGGCGCCACGAATTGGAGCGCCTTTGCCTGCGTGCTGCTGCGCCGGGAGGCATTTGCCGCGATCGGCGGGTTCGATCCGCATATCTTCCTCTATGGCGAGGATGTCGATGTCAGCTACCGGCTGCGCCGTGCCGGCCATCGGCTGCGCTATGTCGCCGCCGCCACCTGCACGCATCACGCCTATGCCAGCGCCGGAGAGGTCAAGCCGGCGCAATATCGTGGCGGGCTGTTCGCCAATTTCTATCTCCGCCTGCGCTTCGGTGCGGCGCGCGACATCGCCGCGATCCTGCCTTTATCCGCCCAGGTACTGCGCAGCGCGCCGCCCTATCCCGGGGCGCGCGCCGATGCGCGCCGGGCGATCGGTCAGGCGCTTGCGGCCGCACCGCGCCTGCTGCGCGAAAGGCTGGGCACACGCCGCGCCGCCGGGATCCATTTCCCGTTTCACGGCTTCGATTACGATCTCGCCCGACCCGGCGCCTTCGTGCCGGTGCCGGCGCCGCGATCGCTGGCCGAGGCGCCGCTGATCAGCATCGTCGTGCGCACCTATCCGGGGCGGGAAAAGCTACTGGCGCAGGCACTATTCTCGCTGGCCCATCAGAGCTGGGACAAGCTCGAAATCGTCGTGGTCGAGGATGGCGGGGCGAGCATGGCGGCGCTGATCACCACGCTCGCCGCCCGCACCGGGCGGGAGATCCGCCATCTGCCGCAGGCGAAGATCGGCCGCTCCGCCGCCGGCAATGCCGGACTGGCCGCAGCGCGCGGTGCCCTGCTTGGATTCCTCGACGATGACGATCTGCTGTTTTCCGATCATCTGGAAACCCTTGCCGCCGCCTTGCACGATGCCCCGGATGCGGCTGCCGCCTATGCTTTGGCCTTCGAGGTATGCAGCCGCGTCGATCTCGCCACCGGCATGGTGCGGGAGGAGGATTTCCGGCTGGAGCCGATCTACCAGCAGGAATTCGATTTCCCGACGCTGCTCCATCATAATTACATGCCGATCCAGGCGGTGCTGTTCCAGCGCGCCTTGTTCGAGCAGCGCGGCGGATTCCAGGAGGATATGGATGCGCTGGAGGATTGGAATCTCTGGCTGCGCTATGCCTGGAACAACCGCTTCGTGCATGTCGCCAAAGTGACCTCCTTGTTTCGCACCCCGGCCGAGGATGCGAAGCGTGAAGCCCGGGAGGATATTTTCAACATCGCCTACGAGGCGGCGAAGGAACGCAACGACCGCTCCCTCGCCGCATTGGCCGAGGCTACCAGCCGTTGACGCGGGTCCACATCGCCACCACCTCCTCGCCGCCTTCGACCACGTAGTAGCGGTCATGGGCGGCGACCGTCATGCAGGTGTGGTTGGGCGCGATGCGCAGCAGCCCGCCCACCGGCAGGTCGATCGGATGGGCAGGATCGAATTCCACCACGCCGTGCTCCTGATAGGCGCGGCGCATGATCGCATCGCCGTGGCTCGGCCTTCCTGCCGCGTCCAGCACCAGGCCGAAACCGTAATCGCGCGGCGCCGCCTCGGTGCTGCGATCCTTCGATAAAGCCAGGCCGCCGGCATCGACCAGCAGCCGTCCGGGCCGGCGGCCGATCACGCTGGTCAGCACCGTCACCGCGATATCCGCCAGCCCATGGGTGCCGATCTCGGCCTGGAACAGATCGCCGAACATATAGACGCCGGCACGGATTTCCGTGATGCCATCCAGATGCGCGGCATGGCGCGCGGTGGGCGAACTGCCCATGGAAACGATCGGGACATCGTGCCCCGCCTCGCGCAGGCGCCCGGCCGCGCGGGTGATGGCGGCACGTTCGCCCTCGGCGATGGCGCGCATCTCTGCGATGCTGCGCCCGGCATAGGAATGTCCGGCATGGGTCATCACCCCGGCAAAGGCGCCGCCGAGATGGGTGGCGATCTGGATCAGCGCCGCATCCTCCGGCCCGACGCCGCCGCGTCCTTCGCCGCTATCGACCTCGATCAGGGTGCGCGGCGCATTTTCCATGGCGCCGATCCGCGCGGCCATCGCCGGATCGTCGGTCAGCACGATGATCTGCGCGCCCGCCGCATTCAGCCGTGCCACCTGATCGAGCCGGGCCGGCGTGATGCCCACCGCGTACAGAATATCGGTCAGGCCGTGGCTGGCGAAATATTCCGCCTCGGCCAGCGTCGATACGGTGATGCCGCCGGGCTGGCCGGCCAGCGCGAGGCGCGCCACCTCCACCGATTTCGCGGTCTTCATGTGCGGCCGCAGCGGCACGCCGTGCCGCGCCACCGCTTCGGCCATCGTCGCGAGGTTGCGCAGCAGGATCTGGCGGTCGAGCACCAGGCAGGGTGTCGGCAGGTCACGAAGTTTCATGCGGGCGGGGTCCAATCTGCATCGGGGTCAATCGGCAGCACCGGGCGCGGCAGATGCTGCCAGGCAAAGCGCGACAGAACCGGGCTGGTCAGGCCGGGGGCATCGACCTCGATCACCTGGGAATCAGCGAAGAATTCGTCGTAGCCGCCCCGGAAATGACCGCGCGATTTCACCACCACGACGCGCGCGGCGGCGATGTCCAGACCGAACGCCTCGAAGAACATCGGATCGGCGCATTGGAATCGGTTGGACAGCACCACCACGACGATGCCGCCGAGATCGAGCGCCGCCGCCTTGCCCAGATCGATCGTGTTATTCGCATAGATGCCGCGTCGGCCGGTGATGGTGCCGGCCAGCAGATGGCGCACCCGCGCCTCGGCGGTGAAGGGGCGGGAAAATGCGTCGCCGCCCTCGCGGTTGAACGTGGCGGTGAAGAAGGCGCCGGCGCCCAGGCGATGCGCTTCCTCCGCCAAGGCGGGATCATGGATCACGCCGACCAGCGCATCCTTGATCCCGGCGGCGTGGAACGCCTGCAGAATATGCATGGTGTTGCCGCGCCCGCCGCCGCCGGGATTATCGGCGACATCGGCGAAGATCAGCGCCGGACGGGCCGCATCGGCGGTGGCGGCGGCAAGTCGCGTCGCCTCGGCCAGCGCGGTGAGATCGGCGCGGAATTGCGCCCGCCTTTCCCATGCGGCACCGGCCAGCCTGGCCGCCAGTGCATCGGCGGCGGCCTGGTCGGTGGCGCTGACCACCACGCTCAACCCGTTGAACGGCGTATCGGCAAAGGCAAAGCCACCCATCACCGAGACGTTGAGGATACGCCCGGCGAATTCCGGCGCGGCCAGCCATTCCTGGCCGAGATCGATCACTTCGCCATAAGGACGCAGCGTCGCATCCTTGCCGGTCAGCATGCTGACCGTGGGCGGCACGATGGGCAGGCGGATGCGGGCGCGATAGCTGGGTGTGCCGGCCAGCAGCAGGCGCATCGTCTCCGCCGCCTCCATCCCGCGCGCGCGCATGTCGAGATGCGGATTGGTGCGATAGCCGATATAGACATCAACGAGATCGACATTCGCCGCCGAGACATTGGCGTGCAGATCATAGGTCGCCACCAGCTTCGCCGCCGGTCCGACGATGCCACGGATCAGCGCCAACATGCTGCCTTCGGGGTCATGATCCTCCGTCGTCAACCCGGCCCCGTGCAGCACGCAATACACGCCATCGAGCGGCCCGGCCTTGCGCAACCCGTCTTCCCAGCCCGCCATCAGGCGGCGGAAGAAGGCATGATCGACCGGCCCGTTGGGTTCGGCCATGGCGAGCAGGATCGGCACGGGCTGCCAGGGGCCGGACGCATCCATATTGGCGACGAAACCAGGCAGTTCGCCCAGCATGCGCGGCGCGGCGGCGCGCGCCTCGGCGATGATGGCATCCCCTTCCAGCAAGGTGCGGCCGGCGAAATCGGCCTCGGTCGCCACCGGGGCGAAGCGGTTGCACTCGATGGAAAAGCCCAGCAGGGCGATACGCGGGCCGGTCATAAGGCGATCCCCAGAATTTCGGCGAAACGTGGCGTGGCCTTGGCCCCTGCCCCGGTCAGCACCAGCACGCTGGTCTGTTCCGGGGCGATGGTGCCGGCATGCAGCAAATCCTCGAATCCGGCCAGCACCTGCGCGCAGGTCGGCTCCACATAAAGCCCCGCCCCGGCCAGGGCCAGCGCGGCGGCGGCAATCCGATCCTCGGCGATCGCGACCGCGCCGCCGCCGGAGCCGCGCAAGGCGGCCAGCACTTCCGGCATGCGGACGGGTCGGGCGATGGCGGTGCCCTCGGCGATGGTGGGCGCGATGGCGACCGGCACCGCATCCGGCGCCCCGGCGGCGAAGGCTGCGGCAATCGGTCCGCAGTTTTGCGGCTGCACCGCGAACAGACGCGGCAGGCGCGAAATCATTCCGGCCCGCATCAATTCGGCAAAACCGATGGCGCAGCCCAGCACGTTCGATCCGGCGCCGCAGGGGATCAGGATATTATCGGGGACGGAGTAATCGAGATCCTCCCATAGCTCGTACGCCAGCGTCTTGGTGCCGTGCAGGAAGAACGGATGCCAGTTATGGCTGGCGTAGAAGAGGGTCGCGGCCCGCGCCACCGCCGCATCCGCCGTATCCTGGCGGCTACCGGGCACCAGCTCCACCGCCGCACCGGCCGCGCGCATCGCCACCGTCTTGGCCGGGCTGGTGGAAGCGGGCGCCATGATCGTCGCCGCCATGCCGCCGGCCGCGGCATAGGCGGCGATCGCCGCACCGCCATTGCCGGAACTGTCCTCCAGCACTGCGGTCACGCCCTGCTGGCGCAGCAGCGACAGCATCACCGCCGCGCCGCGATCCTTGAAGCTGCCGGTCGGCATCATCCATTCGCATTTCACGAAAGCCTTGGCACCGAAGAAGCGCCGGGCCAGCAGCGGCGTCGATCCTTCGCCCAGGCTGATCGGATCATGCGCGCGGAACGGCAGCGCGGCGGCATAGCGCCATGGCCCGCGCGCGGCGCGGTCGATGCCGGCACGCCCGATGCCAGGCATCGGCGTCAGCAGCAGCGGCGCGCCGGAGGGGGCCCGCCAGAGCGGGGTGGCAAGCGGATAGGTCGCCCCGGAGCGGGGATCGAGATAGGCGGTTTCCATCGCGGACTTCCTGCTGGAAGGACGAAACTCGCGCTTGCCGGCGATGGTTGCAAGGGCATCGCCGAACGCGGAAACTGCACGCCCCAGCCAAGGACCGCATGCATGCCCCAGCCGCAGGATGTGATCGCGCTTGCCGCCGCGATGGTGGCGATCGACAGCCGCAGCAGCATCAGCAATCTGGCGGTCGCCGAACTGGCCGAAGCCGCATTGCCCGGCTTCGCGATCGAAAGGCTGGATTATACCGACGCCGCCGGGGTGGCGAAGCGCGCCTTGGTCGCCGCCGCCCCCGGGCCGGACGGGCGGATGACCGGCGGGCTTGCCTTCTCTGGCCATCTCGACACCGTGCCCGATACCGGCTGGACCACCGATCCCTGGTCGGCGCGTGTCGCGGACGGGCATCTGCACGGGCTGGGGTCCACCGACATGAAAGGCCCGCTGGCCGCCGCGATGATCGCCGCGCGCCAGCTCGCCGGTCGGGCGCCCGCGCTGCTGCTGATCACCACGGATGAGGAAACCACCAAGGCCGGCGCGCGCATCATCGCCGAGCGTTCCCGCCTGGCCCAGGAAGCCCGCCCGCGCGGCATTCTGGTGGTGGAACCGACCGGCATGGCCCCGGTGCGTGGTCATCGCAGCCATATCCTGTTCACCGCCGAGGCACTGGGCGAACAGGCCCATTCCAGCACCGGCAAGGGCCGCAATGCCAATTGGGCGCTGATCCCGTTCCTGGCGGAGATGAAGACCGTGTTCGCCCGGCTGCGCGAGGATCCCGCCCTGCAGGATGCGGCCTATGATCCGCCTTTCAGCGATTTCAATCTGGTGATCGATAATCACGGCGCGGCGGTGAACGTGACCGTACCGCTGGCCACGGCGCGGATCAAATTCCGCCGCTCCGCCCGCGTCGATCCCGCACCCGTGGTGCAGGCGGTGCGCGAGGCCGCCGCCCGCGCCGGGCTGCGCCTGACCGAGGCGACCGAGGGCCGGCCGCCGGAACTGCCCGAGGATCACCCGCTGGTCGCGCTATGCGCGAACCGCGTCGGGGCGGCGGCACGCACCGCGCCCTATGGCACCGATGCCTCGGAATTGCAGGCCATCGCGCCCTGCGTGGTGCTGGGGCCGGGCGATATCGGTGTTGCCCATAAGCCGGGCGAAAGCGTTTCGGTGGCGGCGCTGGAGGCGGCGGTGCCGGTCTTCATCGATCTCGCCCTGGCGGTCGCGGCGGAAAACTAACCCGGCCCGCGCTGCAGAATGCGGTAATCGGGCGAGGTTTCGCCCTTTTCCGCACGGCCCAGATCGACGGCGATCCGGGCGGCGACGCCGATGCGGTAATGCAGCGCATCCCAGTAATGATTGTCGTTCTCGGTGATCGGGCTGGGGATCATGAAATCCACCGCCAGGCCGCCCGGCCGGCGCGCCAGCGCGGCGACGCGGCGCTTACACTCGGTCCACGCATCCGCGCCCGGCATCGGGGGATTGACCTGGATGACGTGGTTGTACGGCACGAAGAACAGCACCACCCTGCTCGTCGCGGGCAGATGGGCGAGGCGGCGGGCCAGTGCCTCCAGCGCCGGGTAGCGCCAGCTTGCCGGCGGGCCGGTCCGCGTGCCGGGCAGATATTCCGGCCCCGCCGCGCGCAGATGCATCGCCACCCGCGCCGGATCGTATTCGCTGTCGGGCGGCACGAAGCTGGTATAGCCGTTGCGCCCGTAGACCGGTTTCTTGATGCCCAGCAGGATACCGAATTGCTGCCCGGCCTCCTGGATCGCATACAGGTTGAACAGATGCGCATAGCCGGCCCAGCGATTGCGCCCGTACATCCAGTCGGGAAACGGGCGCGCGACCTGGCGGTGCCATTCGCCGCCCGTGCCGCACCAGCGCACATCGATGCCGACCATCAGCACGTTGGGCGCGGGATGGGCGCGCAGAAAGACGCGCATCAGCTGCGCCTGCTCCCACGCGGTGGAATCGTTCATCGCCAGATTGGCGAAGCGCGCATGCAGGATCGGGTCGAGCGCGTGCGGGCGCAGCAGCCGGCTGGTGGAGGTGCCGAAGATCGCGGAATCGAATCGCGCCGAGCGGGCCAAGGCGGGGAAGGAAAACCGCGCATCCGTCGCCACCGGCCAGCGCGTGGCGGGCGGCGAAAGCGGCAGCGTGTCGAACGGATCGACCAGCACCAGAAACCCATAGACCAGGGCGCCCGCGATCACCGCCGCGCCGACGAAGGCGCGGAAGAAGCGGCGCCAGGCCGCGCGCTCAGAACTGGAAGTAGATGAAGACATTGGGCAGACGTCCGCCGATCAGCAGCAACAGATAGACCAGCCCGACCCCGGCCGGCACGGCCAGACGCGGATCGGGGCGCAGACGCTCCAGCGCCGCGCGCTGGCTGGTGGGACCGAGGGTCGCCACCGCGAAACCGCCGATCAGGGCGGCGACATATTCGCGGTCGATATGCAGATGCCCCCAGCCATGCGCGCCCAGCAGCGAGGCGAAGACATGGCCCGCCACGGCGAAACTGTCGGCGCGGAACAGCACCCAGCCGGCCATCACGAACAGCAGCGTCAGCAGCCACGCGAGCGGTCGCGGCAGGCGCGGAAAGCGCTTGTCCCAGACATGGTTCACCGCCAACCCCAACCCGTGCCAGCCGCCCCAGACCACGAAGGTCCAGGCCGCGCCATGCCACAGCCCGCCCAGCAGCATGGTGGCGATCAGATTGGCAACCTGCCGCGCCGCGCCCACCCGGTTGCCGCCCAGCGGGATATACAGATAGTCGCGTAGAAACCGCGACAGGGTGATGTGCCAGCGCCGCCAGAAATCGCGCACCGATACCGCGCGATAGGGCGCATCGAAATTGAACGGCAATTCCAGCCCGAACATGCGGGCAAGCCCGATCGCCATGTCGGAATAGCCGGAGAAATCGAAATAGATTTGCAGGGTGTAGGCCAAGGTCGCGATCCAGGCCGGCAGCGCGGCCAGCGGCGCGTGCGCCGCCTGGGCGAAGAGCGGATCGGCCAGCATCGCCAGCGTATCGGCGAACAGCACCTTCTTCGCCACGCCGATCACGAACAGCATGAAGCCGCGCCCGAGATTTTCCCACATCTCCGCGCGGCGAGGGTCGCGGTCGAATTGCGGAATGATCTCGTTATGCCGCACCAGGGGGCCGGCGATCAGTTGCGGGAAGAACATCACGAACATCGCGAAATCGCGCAGCCCGTAAATATGGCGTTCACCGCGCCGCAGATCCTCCAGATAGGAGATTTTCTGAAAAACGAAGAAGCTGATGCCGAGCGGCAGGATCAGATGCCAGGGCTGCCACGCTTCGCCGGCGAGGCCATAGAAGGTGCCGCGCAGAAAATCGGCATATTTGAACAGCGCCAGCACGGCGAGGTTCAGCACCACGCCGGCCACCGGAATGGCCCGCCTGCCATTGGCCGCGAACCAGCGCACTGCCAGCCAGTTGGCGAGCGTCAGCCCGACCAGCAGCGGCACGAAGCGCACATCCCACCAGCCATAGAAGATCAGCGAGGCGAGGATGATCAGCCATTGCCGCGCCGGGCGCGATCCGGCCAGCGCGTAATAGAGCGCGAGCACCACCGGCAGAAAGCAGACGATGAAGACCTGGGAGTTGAACAGCATGGCGCGGCAGCGTGTCGCCTATTCCAGCGTCTCCAGCAGGCTCGCCAGCAGCGCCGCGCGCGGGCCGAGCTGGCGCCACTGGATATGCTCATGCGCGGCATGCGCGCCGGTGCCGGGGCAGCCCAGCCCGTCCAGCGTGGGAATGCCGAGGGCGGCCGTGAAATTCCCGTCCGAGCCGCCGCCCCGGCTTTGCTTCGGCAGGTCGATGCCGACCTCCTTGGCCAAAGCACGGGCTTTTTCGTAGAGGCCGAGGATCGCCGCATCCGCCGCGAAAGGCGGGCGGTTCATGCCGCCGGTCACGGTAACGGTGCAGGCCTTGTTGCGGGCGCGCAGACCCAGCACCGCTTTTTCCATCCGCGTGGCGGCATCCGCATCGGGGACGCGCAGATCGATCTCGCAGCACGCCGCCTCGGCGATCACGTTGGGGCGCGTGCCGCCGCTGATCGGGCCGACATTCAGGGTGATGCCGGCGGCGACATCGACCAGCGCCTCGATCGCCAGGATCTGATGCGCGAGTTCGACCACGGCGGAGGCACCGTCGGTATAGGCGCTGCCGGCATGGGAGGCTTTGCCGGCCACTTCCAGCACGAAGCGCCCGACGCCTTTGCGCGCGATCACGCAGGAACCGTCGGCGGCGGCGGGTTCCATGATCAGGACGGTGGCGGCACCCTGGGCCTCGCGCTCGATGATGGCGCGGCTGGTCGGGCTGCCGACTTCCTCGTCCGGGGTGAGCAGCAGGGTGATCGGGCGGCGGGTCTTCACCTTCTGGCGCAGGATGGAGGACAGCACGTGGCAGGCGAGAAAGCTGCCCGCCTTCATGTCGTAAATGCCGGGGCCGTGCGCCTTATCGCCGTCGACCTTGAAAGGCATCGTTTCCAGCGTGCCGTTGTTCCAGACCGTGTCCAGATGGCAGGCGATGACGATGGGCTTCATGTTGGACGGGTTGGGGGTGCGGGCGATCAGATTGTCGCCATAGCCGTCGATGCCGGGGATGCGGGTGATGGCGGCGCCGGCGTCGCGCAGCGTCTGCTCCGCCATGTCCATCAGCCCGTTCACCGCCGCCGGGTCGGTGGTGGGAGTTTCGGTGCGGACCCATTCGGCCAGGCCGGCGAGAAGGTCTTCGGAACTGGCGGTGGCGGTCTGCGGCATCGAAGGAGTGTCCCGTGGATTGCGGGTTCGGTTTGCACCCGATGGGACGAGGGAGGCAAGGCTGGGTGGTACGATTTCAGGAGTTGGCTTTTCTGTCGTCCGAATCATCAATCCAGAATACGGTCGGGGCGGCCCTACCATGGGCATAAGCCATGGATGTCCAACCCCCTTTAAATGACACATCCCATCCGGATTTACTAAGGTTCCACCGTGCTTTATTTTGTGTTCCGCCGCTAAACTGAACACAAATTACAGTGCCGTCTTTCGGCGCAAATCGCCATTCGTTGGTCATAGGCATGAAAATCTCTCCGTTGCTGCGGACTATTTCATAACCCCGTCTTCAAAAATACTTCAACAATAATCTTAATTCATCTTCCGGGTAATCCTGAGCGGTAGTCACGTGACATTGAAATATCGTTCGGTTCCGAGATCCGCTCCGAAGTGTCAAATAAAGATCCGGGAAAGTATCAGGACCCCGAGGATCACGCTCCATGCAGCGTCACGCGCGACCGCGCGATGGCATCCCGCAGAAACGGGTTGCGAACCGCCTTCGCCACCGTCACATCGACCTTTCGCCCCAGCACCGCCGCCAAAGCCGCACGAAAGGCCAGGAAATCGCCCAACGCCGGCGGCGCATGCGCCGGCTCGTATTCCACCAGGAAACCGATATCGGAGGCTTCGGTGAAATCCTCGCCCCGGGCCGCCGAACCGAACGGGTCCAGCCGCCGGACGTGAAAGCGGCGGCACAGATCGCGAACTTCACCACGATGGGCGGCGATGGTAGGAATCATCTTTATGGAAGCCTCGAACGCGCGCTATGCCGCCGATTGTTGCGCCCCCCTGATCTCCCCACCAGTTGATCTAACCCCCATCTTCCCGCACATGACGCGAGAAAGAGCAGGCTTCCCCATGCCCCCAGGCCTAACGCTTCGCCACCCGCCCCGTTGATGCGCATCTTCCCCTCCTGGCAGAACCTGCCCGCCACCGCGCGCGGCGCCACCGTGGCGCTGGGCAATTTCGACGGGCTGCATCGCGGCCATGCCCGCGTCATCGCCGCCGCCCATGCCGCCCTGCCGGGCGCGCCCCTGGCGGTGCTGACGTTCGAGCCGCATCCCCGCGAATTTTTCCGCCCCGATGATCCGCCCTTCCGCCTGATGCTCGCCCCGGAGCGGGCCGAGGCGCTGGCCGCCCTGGGCGTTGCCATCCTGTACGAACTGCCTTTCGATCACGCCTTCAGCCAGATGTCGGCCGAGGATTTCATCGAAACCGTGCTGCACCAGGGCCTGGGCGCGCGCCATCTCGCCTGCGGGCAGGATTTCGCCTTCGGCCGGCGCAAGGGCGGCGATACCGCGCTGCTGGCCAGCCGGGCGGAGGCGCTGGGCATGGGCATCAGCCTGGTGCCGGCGCTGGCCGATGCCGAAGGCCCGCTTTCCTCCAGCCGCATCCGCCGCGACCTTCAGGACGGCTATCCGGAACGCGCCACCGCGTCCCTCGGCCGGCCCTGGGCCATTCGCGGCATCGTGGCGCATGGCGATGCGCGCGGGCGGACCATCGGCTTTCCCACCGCCAATGTCGCGCTGGGGCGACACCTGGAACCGGCGCGCGGGGTCTATGCCGTCACGGTGCGGCTGGCCGATGGGCGGATCGTGCCGGGGGTCGCCAATATCGGCCGTCGCCCGACCGTGCATGCCGGCCCGGAATCGCGGCTGGAAGCGCATCTGTTCGACTTCCAGGCCGATCTCTACGGCCAGGAAATCGCCGTCTCCCTGCACGCCTTCCTGCGGGAGGAGCGGAAATTCGCCGGCCTCGATGCGCTGAAAGCCCAGATCGCCAGCGATGCGGCGGAGGCGCGCGCCCGGCTCGCCACCCTCCCCCCCTCGCTTACGGATGCGGCGATCCCCTATAAGGACGCGCGAATTACCGACCCGGCCGGTCGCTGACCGCCGGGATCGCCGCGACTGCCGCCCGCCCCTTCCCCTTGTTGCCGCCCACGCGGCCGGGACCGATGCCATGAACGACGCCGCCAAGGATAAAGCCCCCGGGCAGGAGTACCGCGACACGGTATTCCTGCCACGCACCGATTTTCCGATGCGCGGCGATCTGCCGAAAAAGGAACCCGCCATTCTGGCGCGCTGGGACGCGATGGGGCTGATCGAGCGGCTGCGCGCCGCCTCCGCCCATCGCGCGCCGTTCATCCTGCATGACGGCCCGCCCTATGCGAACGGCAACCTGCATATCGGCACGGCGCTGAACAAGATCCTCAAGGACGTGATCAACCGCGCCCACCAGATGGCCGGGTTCGACGCCAATTACATCCCCGGCTGGGACTGCCACGGCCTGCCGATCGAATGGAAGATCGAGGAGGAGTATCGCAAGGCCGGCAAGGACAAGGACGCCGTGCCGGTGCTGGATTTCCGCGCCGAATGCCGCGCCTACGCGCAGTACTGGATGGGCGTGCAGGCCGCCGAATTCCGCCGCCTGGGGGTGGAGGGCGATTTCGCCCATCGCTATGCGACGATGGATTTCGCCTCGGAAGCCGCGATCGCGAACGAGATCGGCAAGTTCCTGCTGAACGGGGCGCTTTATCGCGGACTGCGCCCGGTGATGTGGTCGCCGGTGGAAAAGACGGCCCTGGCGGAAGCGGAGATCGAGTATCACGACCACCGCTCCGACACGATCTTCGTGCGCTTCCCGGTGCTGAAAGCCCCGGTCGCCGAACTGGCTGGCGCGGCCATCGTGATCTGGACCACCACGCCCTGGACCATGCCGGGCAACCGCGCCTTGGCCGCCGGGGCGGAGATCGACTACGCGCTGATCGAGGTCACGGAAACCGCCGCCGGCAGCCGCGCGCGCATCGGCGAGAGGCTGCTGATCGCCGCCGCCCTGCTCGATGCGGTCTGCCAGGAAGTCGGCATCACCGGCCATCGCGTGCTGGCCAGCTACACCGGCACCGCACTCGCCGGCACCATCGCCGCGCATCCGCTGCGCGGGCAGGGCTATGATCACGACGCGCCGCTGCTGCTGGGCGATTTCGTCACCACCGAAGCCGGCACCGGCTTCGTCCATATCGCCCCCGGCCATGGCGAGGAGGATTTCATCCTCGGCCGCGCGCATGGGATCGAGGTGCCGGAGACGGTGCAGGGCGACGGCAGCTACAGCGCCTGGGTGCCGCATTTCGCCGGCATCCATGTCTACAAGGCCGCCGATCCGGTCTGTGCCGCGATCGAGGCGGCGGGCGGGCTGCTCGGGCGCGGGCAGATCACCCATTCCTACCCGCATTCCTGGCGGTCCAAGGCGCCGCTGATCTTCCGCGCCACGCCGCAATGGTTCATCCGCATGGACGGGCCGGAGCATATCCGGCGCAAGGCGCTGGATGCGATCGCCGCCACCGTGTTCGTGCCCGATCAGGGGCGCAACCGGATCGGCTCGATGGTTGCCGCCCGGCCCGACTGGTGCATCAGCCGCCAGCGCGCCTGGGGCGTGCCGATCCCGATCTTTGTGGAGAAGAAAACCGGCGAGGCGCTGCGCGACCCGACAGTGATGGCGCGCATCGTCGAAGCCTTCCGCCAGGAAGGCGCGGATGCCTGGTATTCCTCCCCCGCCGTCCGCTTCCTCGGCCCCGACCGCGATCCGGATGCCTATGAGCAGGTGATGGACATCGTCGATGTCTGGTTCGAAAGCGGCTCCACCCATGCCTTCGTGCTGGAGGGGCGCAACCTGCCCTGGCCGGCCGACCTCTATTTGGAAGGCTCCGACCAGCATCGCGGCTGGTTCCACTCCTCGCTGCTGGAAGCGGTCGGCACGCGCGGCGCGGCGCCGTTCCGCGCGGTGCTGACGCATGGCTTCGTGATGGACGAGCAGGGCCGCAAAATGTCCAAGTCGCTGGGCAATGTCGTCGCCCCGCAGGAGGTTTCGGACAAATACGGCGCCGACATCCTGCGCCTGTGGGTGATGTCGTCCGATACCAGCGAGGATCTGCGCATCGGCAACGAGATCCTCAAGCAGCAGGCGGAGCTGTATCGCCGGCTGCGCAACACGCTGCGCTGGGTGCTGGGCGGGCTGGACGGCTTCACCGAAGCCGAACGGGTCGAGGCCGAGGACATGCCGGAGCTGGAGCGCTGGCTGCTGCATCGTCTTTGGGAAATCGACCAGCTGATCCGCACCGCCGTCGTCAGCCATGACTGGACCGGCGTCTACCCGGCGCTGCATGCGTTCTGCGCCACCGACCTGTCCGCCTTCTATTTCGATATCCGCAAGGACGCGCTCTATTGCGATCGCCCCGACGATCCGACGCGCCGGGCGGTGCGCAGCATGCTCGATCATCTGCATCGCTGCCTGACCGCCTGGCTTGCCCCGGTGCTGTGCTTCACCGCGGAAGAAGCCTTCTGCGCCCGCTTCGGTGAGGAGCGCTCGGTGCATCTGGAGCTGTTCCCCGATATTCCCGCCGCCTGGAAAGGCGATGCCGCGCTGATCGCCCGCTGGGAACGGCTGCGCGGTCTGCGCCGGGTGGTGACCGGGGCGCTGGAGCGGGCACGGGCGGAAGGGCGCATCCGCGCCTCGCTGGAAGCCGCCGTCACGCTGCATGCCGGGGCCGAGGATCGCGCTTTGATCGATGCGCCGGGCTTTGCCGATCTCGCCATTGTCTCGGCCTTTGCCTATAGCGAGGCCGCCGCGCCGGACGGGGCGTTCACGCTGGCCGATCTGGCCGATGTCGCGGCGGTGGTCAGCGCGGCACCGGGCGCCAAATGCGCCCGCTGCTGGAAGGTGCTGCCCGAAGTCGGCGCGCATCCCCGCCATCCGCTGCTTTGCGCACGCTGCGTCGATGCGGTGGAAAGCGGGCTGGTCTGCCGATGAAAAACCGCGCTGCGCTGGCGGGGTGGATCGCCGCACTGGTCGTGTTCCTGGCCGATCAGGCCAGCAAATACTGGGTGCTGCACGGTATCGACCTGCCGGTGCGCCGGCAGATCGTGCTGCTGCCCGTGCTTAATCTGACCTTCGTGCAGAATCGCGGGGTGACGTTCGGGCTGCTGGGCGGGGCGGGCGTCGGCGCCTGGCTGCTGGCCGGGGTGGCATTGGCGGTGGTGGCGGGGCTACTGGTATGGATGCACCGCACCCGCTCCCGCCTGGCCGCGATCGCGCTGGGCGCGGTTGCGGGCGGGGCGGGCGGCAATATTCTCGACCGGTTCCGGCACGGCTATGTGGTCGATTTCATCCAGGCCCATGCCGGCGCGTGGTCATGGTATGTGTTCAATGTCGGCGATGCGGCGATTGTCTGCGGCGTGATCGCGCTGGTGATCGAAAGCCAGTTCGCCGCGCGCCGATAGCCGCACGCCGATACCCGCGCGCCGATCGAGAAGGGCCGGGCCGGATCGGACCCGGCCTCCCCGCTACACGCTCTTGCAAGCAACCGCCTCCCTGGCCTAGGAAATCCGCTCATGGAGCGTCCGTATCCCCCCGCGCCGCGCGCGCGTCGTCTGCCCCGGCTGGTCCCGCCGCCGCGCGGTCTGGTGCTGGCCGCCGCCTGTGTGGCGCTGGCCGGCTGCAGCGCCGATCTCAGCCGCACGTTCGGCCTGACCCGCGACGCGCCCAATGAATTCGCCGTGACCACGCGGGCGCCGCTGTCGATGCCGCCCGATTTCACGTTGCGCCCGCCGCGCCCCGGCGCCTCTCGCCCGCAGGAGCAGTCCACCGCGTTGCAGGCCCAGGAAGTGCTGGTGCCGCAGACCGCGCTGAACGGCACCGCAGGCCAGAACAGCCCGGGTCAGGAAGCGCTGGTCGCCGCCGCCGGCCCGCCCGCGCCCAAGGATATCCGCGCGCTGGTGGATCGGGCCTCGGCACTCGATCAGCCGAAAGAGAATTTCGTCGATAAGCTGATGTTCTGGCGCACCCCGCCGCAGCCGGGGATCGTCGTCGATCCGCAGAAGGAAGCGCAGCGCCTGCGGGAGAATGCGGCGCTGGGCAAGAGCCCGGATAGCGGGGTCACGCCGATCATCCAGCCCAAGCGCGGAAGCTGGTTCGACAATCTGTTCTGATCGCCTGATCCGGGCGAGCGGCCATTCCATTCCGAAGGGGGAAGACATGGCAGGCGAAACCCCCATGGCTGCCGCATGGAAGCGTTTGCATGCCCTGGCCGCGCGGCCGGGCGGGCGCGACATCACCCCGCTTTTCGCCGCCGATCCGGCCCGTGCCGCGCGCCATACGCTGACGCTCGATGACCTGACGCTCGATTTGTCGAAGACCGCGATCGACGATGCGGTACTGGCCGCCCTGCTCGACCTGGCCGATGCCGCCGGGCTTGGCACGTTCCGCGCCCGGCTGTTCGCGGGCGAGGCGGTGAACACCTCCGAAAGGCGGGCGGCGATGCATATGGCGCTACGCGCGCCCGATCAGGCCGGGCTGCGTGCCGCCCTTCCCGGCGGTGTGGACGATGCCAGCGCCCTGGTCGCCGCCGAACGGGCGAAGATGCGCGATTTCGTCGCCGCCGTGCATGCCGGCCGGCTGCGCGGCGCCACCGGCCAGCGCTTCGACACGGTGCTGAATATCGGCATCGGCGGTTCCGATCTCGGCCCGCGCATGGCGGTGGAGGCGCTGACCTCGGCCGCGCCGGGGCCGATGGCGGCGCGCTTCCTGTCCAATGTCGACGGGCATGCGACGCTGGCCGCGCTGGACGGGTTGGACCCGGCGCGCACGCTGGTGCTGGTCGCCTCCAAATCCTTTACCACCCAGGAAACCGCGGTGAATGCGGCGGCGGTGCGCGCCTGGCTGGCCGGAGCCCTGGGCGAGGCCGCGGTCGGCCAGCATTTCGCGGCACTTTCCACCAATCTGGATGCGGTCGCGACATTCGGCATCCGTCGCGAATTCGTGTTCGGCTTCCGCGACTGGGTGGGGGGGCGCTATTCGCTGTGGTCGCCGGTCGGGCTGTCGATCGCGCTGGCCGCCGGCTGGGATGCCTTCCAGGCGATGCTGGACGGCGCCTGGGCAATGGATTGCCATTTCCGCGATACGGAATTCGCACAGAACCTGCCGGTCCGCCTGGCCCTGGCCGGGCTCTGGCATATCAATATTCTGGGCACGGCCAATCACGCCGTGCTCGCCTACGATCAGCGCCTGGCGCATCTGCCCGCCTTCCTCCAGCAGTTGGAGATGGAGAGCAACGGCAAATCGGTGCATCTGGACGGCAGCCCGGTTGCCGGCGCCACCTGCCCGGTGATCTTCGGCGAGCCAGGCACCAATGCGCAGCACAGCTTCATGCAGTTGCTGCATCAGGGCCCGGCGACCATTCCGGTCGATTTCATCCTCGCCGCCCGCCCCGATCACGACCGCGCCGAGGCGCACCGCATCCTGGCCGCCAATGCCTTCGCCCAGGCGGAAGCATTGCTGCACGGGCGGAGTGAGGCCGATCTGCGCCGGGAAATGGCCGCCTCCGGCATGGCGGAGGCAGAGATTGCGCGGCTCGCCCCGCATCGGGTCTGCCCCGGCGAACGCCCCAGCGCCACCATCCTGTTCGAGCGGCTGACCCCCTATGCGCTGGGCCGGCTGATCGCGCTGTACGAACACAAGGTGGCGGTGCAGGGCTGCCTGTGGGGCATCGACAGTTTCGACCAATGGGGGGTGGAACTGGGCAAGATGCTGGCCAAGGGGCTGCTGCCCGACCTGTCCCTGCCGCGCCCAGGCGGGACGCATGATGGCTCAACCACCGCCTTGATCGCGCGGTTCCGCAGCCTGCGCGGCGAGGAATGACGCCGCGCCGCGCGGGATCAACCGCTCCAGCTGGGCGTTCAGCTCCGCCCCCAGCAGCACCGCATAGACGGTGACGTAGAACCACAGCATCACCCCGACCACCGCGCCGATCGGGCCATAGGTCACGTCGAAGCGGGCGATGTGGCCGACATAGAAACTGAGCAGGGCGGAGGCGATCAGCCACAGCACCAGCGCCAGCAGCGCGCCCGGGGCGATACGCCGGTCCTGATGCGGGCGCCGTCCCGGCCCGAAGCGATAGAGCAGCGCCAGCGCCTGGCCGACGAAGCCCAGCATCACCGCGATCCCGCCCCAATGGATCAGCACCCCGACCCGGGCCGAGGATAAATGCAGGTAGGAAAGAGCGGCCGGCAGAAACACCAGCAGCGCGATGGCCAGCACCGCGCCCAGCATGGCGCAGAAGGTCATCGCCAGCGCCACCGCCTGAAAGCGCAGAAAGCCGCGCGTTTCCGTCTGGTCATAGGCCATGTTCAGCGCCGACAGGACGGATTTGGTGCCGGTCGCCGCCGACCAGAACGCCACCGTCACGCTGACCGCCAGCCCGATTCCCAGCGTGCCGTTGCGATGCGCGACAAGCTGATGCAGCTCCTGATCGATCAGCGCATAGGTCGGCGGCGGCAGCAGGCGGGCCAGAAGCTGGAGCTGCGCCTCGATCGAAATCGGGTCGAAAACCAGGCCGTATAGAAAGATCAGCGTGCTCATCGCCGGGAACAGGGCCAGCGTCGCATAGAAGGCACAGCCGGCGGCGGCCAGCGAGATGCGGTCCGACCGCGCCTCGGCCAGGGTTGCCAGGCCGACGCGCCGCCAACGCCGCAAGGTTCCGGAACGGTCCATCGCACACCCTCCTGTCCCCGGTATAACCACCGCGCGCGGGCCGGGCGGAAGGCAATTCTCGGCGGGGGGTAAATTCCGCTTGCAACGGGGGGGGATGGGTCCTAAGTGACCCCCCACGCAGCAACGCACGTGCCTCTGGCCCTCGCGGTTACGCAACGACGTCAAGCGTTCTGGCAATCGTTTGGTCGCTGGTTCGTTCGACCGTTTCGTCAACTCCGTCCGTCGCCTCACTCAGGCGGACGTTTACCGAGAGAGGCCCGGCGCGATGACCCCGAAGATCGCCCGCTTCCTTGCGCAGCATCCGGCAACCCCCTGCCTGGTGCTCGACATCGACCGCGTGGAAGCGAATTTCCGCGCCCTGATGCATGCTCTGCCTCAGGCGCGAATCTATTATGCCGTGAAGGCCAATCCGGCCGCGCCGGTGCTGGAGCGGCTGGTCGGGCTGGGCAGCCAGTTCGATGCGGCCAGCTTCGAGGAAGTGTCGGCCTGCCTGGCCGCCGGCGCCGCGCCGGAGGCGATCAGCTTCGGCAACACGATTAAGAAGGTCTCGGCCATCGCCGCCGCGCATCAGGCCGGCGTGTCGCTGTTCGCCTTCGATTCGATCGAGGAGCTGGAGAAGCTGGCCCGCCACGCCCCGGGCGCGCGCGTCTATTGCCGCATCCGCGTCGAGAACGAGGGGGCGGACTGGCCGCTGTCGCGCAAATTCGGCACCACCGTGGAAAGCGCGCGCGCGCTGATGCTGCGGGCGGGGGAAATGGGGCTCGACCCGTATGGGCTGTCCTTCCATGTCGGCAGCCAGCAGACCACCACGGCGGCGTACGAGCTGGCGGTGGCGCGTGTGGCGATGCTGTTCACCGATCTGCGCGATGCGGGGGTGAATATCCGCATGATGAATCTCGGCGGCGGCTTCCCCGTGCGCTATCGCGACGAAGTGCCGGAGATCGACCGGTTCGGCGATGCCATCATGGACGCGATGACCGCGCATTTCGGCAACGCCTTGCCGGAAATGCTGATCGAGCCGGGCCGCTTCATCGTCGGCGATGCCGGCGTGATCGCCGCCGAAGTGGTGCTGGTCAGCCGTCGCGATGCCGGCGATCCGCTGCGCTGGGTCTATCTGGATATCGGCCGTTTCGGCGGCCTGGCCGAGACCGAGGGCGAGGCGATCAAGTATCGCTTCACCACGCCGCATGATGGCGGGCCGACCGGGCCGGTGGCGATTGCCGGGCCGACCTGCGACGGGGCGGATATCCTGTACGAAAAGACGCCCTACCGCATGCCGCTGGCGCTGACTTCCGGCGACCGGGTCGAACTGCATGCGACCGGCGCCTATGTCACCACCTATGCCAGCCAGCGCTTCAACGGCTTCGCGCCGCTGGCCGAGCACTACGTCTGAGCGCATGCAAGACGATCCGGAAGGGCCAGGACTCCGCCGCGGATTCCTGGCCCTTCTGATGCGTGAGCTGCGCCTGTCGGTGCGCCATGGCGGCGACACGCTGGCCGCCCTGCTGTTCTTCGTGCTGGTGATCGCGCTGTTCCCGCTGGCCATCGGGCCGGAGCCGAAAATGCTGGCGCGCATCGCCCCGGGCATCATCTGGGTGGCGGCGCTGCTTGCGGCATTGCTGCCGCTTGACCGACTGTTCGGCGCTGATTTCGAGGACGGGTCGCTCGATCACTTGCTGCTGAGCGGATTGCCCGTGTCGCTGCTGGTGGCGGCGAAAGCCCTGGCGCATTGGCTGGTGACGGGGCTGCCGCTTTGTCTGGCCGCAGTGCCGCTGGCGGTGATGCTGCGCCTGCCCGATGCCGCCTTGCCGGCGCTGCTGGGGGGGCTGCTGCCGGGCACGGTGCTGCTGTCGCTGCTGGGCACCACCGGGGCGGCGATCGTGCTGGGCGCAAGGCGGGCGGCGGCGCTGCTGCCGCTGATCGTGCTGCCGCTGGCTACCCCGGTGCTGATCTTCGGCGCGGCAGCGGCGGATGCCGTCACCACCGGCGGCAGCGCGCGGCCGCATCTTCTGCTGCTTTCCGCCCTGCTGGCGGCGGCGCTGCCGCTGTGTCCGGTGGCCGCCTCCGCCGCGCTGCGCCAGGCGGCAGGCTAGCCCGCCACGCTTGCCAGGATCGCGGCGTCACGCTTTGCTGCACGCAGACCGGGCAAACCCGGCCACGGCAAAGGGAGCGCGCCATGAAATCCGTCGTTGCAGCGACATGCGTCGCCCTGTCGGCCTTATCCGCCCCGGCCGTCGCCGCGACGCTTGTCACCGCGCCTTTCGGCACCACGAAGGATGGCAAGCGGGTCAGCATCACGACGATGACCGCGCGCGACGGGCTGGTCGTGCGCTTCATCAGCTATGGCGGGCGGATCACCCAGATCCTGGCACCGGACCGGCACGGGCACAGCGCGGATATCGTGCTCGGCTACCCGACGCTCGCGCAGTACGAACAGGCGCTGCCCACCGGCGGGCCGTTCTTCGGGGCGCTGATCGGGCGTTACGCCAACCGTATCGCCAAGGGGCGCTTCACCCTGGACGGTCACCCCTACACCCTGCCGATCAATAATGCGCCGAACACGTTGCATGGCGGGCCGAACGGTTTCGATAAGCAGGTCTGGCAGGTCGCGCCGCAGAAGACTTCCGGACCCAGCGTCAGCGCCGTGCTGCGCCTGACCAGCCCCGACGGCGAGGCGGGATTTCCCGGTGAGGTCAAGCTGGCGGTCACCTACACGCTGGAAGACAACGGCACCTTCCGCATCGACTACCGTGCCACCACCAACAAGGACACGGTACTGAACCTGACCAACCATTCCTATTTCAACATGGCCGGGGTCGGTGCGCCGGACGGGGTTGCGAACGAGATGCTGACGATCGACGCCGATCACTACACGCCGACCGATGCGACCGGCATTCCGACCGGACAGATCGCCCCGGTTGCCGGCACGCCCTTCGATTTCCGTACGCCGCACAGGATCGGCGCGCGCATCCGCGACGACAACCAGCAACTTCTATGGGCGCATGGCTATGACGAGAACTGGGTGCTGAACAAGCGCGGCGATGCGTCGTAGCCGCAGCTTGCGGCGACGATCTACGACCCGCAAAGCGGGCGCACGCTGCAATGCCTGACCACCCAGCCCGGCGTGCAGGTCTATACCGGCAATGCTCTGGCCGGGCAGTTCGCCGGCTATGGCGGGCTGTACCGGCAGACCGATGCGGTCACGCTGGAGACCCAGCATTTCCCCGACAGCCCGAACGAACCCGGCTTCCCCTCCACCGCGTTGAAGCCGGGCCAAATCTTCCAAAGCACGACGATCGATCGCTTCGGCGTGCGGCGCTGATCAGCTTGCCAGGGGATGGCGTCGTGGCGCGAAGCCGAACAGGTCGCGCGGGCTGTAGACCATCATCACATAGCCCATGCACAGCATGTAGATGATCGCCGTGCCGAACATATGCGTCGGCCCGCCGCCCACGCCGAGATGGAAGGGGCCGCCGAACTCCTCCGGCACGCTCCAGATCACGAAGGCCAGCGCGAAGCCGATCGGCGCCAGGGCGCGCAGGCTGCGATGGCCGGCCAGCAGGCCGATCGCGGTGACCGCTTCGAACATCGCGACGATCCAGGCCATCACCCCCGGACCGACCAGCAGGCTGATCGCGATCCAGAGCTGATCGTACCCGGCTTGCAGCCCGCCCCCGGCATCGGCTTTCGCTGCAGTCAGGAAATCGAGGTAATGGGTGAGGAAATAAGGCTGGAATTTATACAGCGCATCGTACGCCCAGAGCATGCCGAAGGCGACGCGGGCGAGGCTGAAGGTTTCGTTATGCGCGATGTCCACATCCTTGGCGCGCTCGGCAGCCAGTACGAACAGGAAGGCGACCAGATAGGCAGCCCCGGCACCGGGGTCGGTGCCGTCGGGACCGAAATCGCCGCCATGCTGCACCACGATCCAGATCGCCAGACTCATGCCGACACCGACCCAGCCCATCACTTTCAATCCGCGCCCGGTCAGCAGCGCGGCGGCGAGCGCGATCTTGAGGAAGGTCAGCGCAATCACCGTCAGATGGAGCAGGCCCGAAGACATCGGCAGGCCCATCAGATGGGCGAACTCGGTCTTGTCGGCGACCGATAGCGACGTCCAGGAATCGTAGACCAGGATCAGCCCGAAGGCGATGCGCAACCAGTCGAACGCACCCGCCCGAGGCGATCGGGCGACGGCGACATCCTCTCCGGTCAGGTTGAAGGGGGCGAGCAGGGTTTGCATTGGCATCGAGGCACTCCCGCAATGCGGTTGTGCAGGGTAGTGTAGCAGCAAGCATCCCCCGGGGGTTTGACAAGGATCAAGAGCCTGACGGCCGGCGGGAACACGCTTCCGCGATCGTTTGGGATCGCGCCGGATCGGGCCGGACCAGATCGGGGGGGCCGAGCCGCGCCTCCGCCAGCGCCGCGCCTGCCGCGGCCTGATCCGCGGCATTCCCGCCCGCCCCGCGCAGCGGCACGAGGGCCGCGGCCAAGGCGGGGCCGAGCCGCGCGAGATCGGGCGCGTCCCGCCCGGCAGCCAGCAGCGCGACGAGATCGACCGTATCCCCGGATCGAGGAGCGGGAGAAACAGCCGCGAAAGGAAGACGCGTGGCAGCCTCGCGCAGGATGGTGGGCAGAGCGGCTGTCGTGGGAAGGGGGAGGCGCAGATCGTCGGCCTGCTCGCTGCTCATGCGCCTGTACTCCGTCTTGTCCCGTGCGGCGTAGCCCAGGATGCGAGACGAAGATTAAGGAATGGTGGATGGGGACCCGGCCATCGTGCCAAGCCCCCATCATATTCTATGCGTTCACATCTTCCAGCGCGAGACCCCGCGTCTCGATCCCGACGAAGCCAACGACCAGACCCTGCACCAGCAACCCTGCGGAAATCAGCGACAGAACGGCGGAAATGCCGCCGAACCCGTAAAGTGCCGCAACCAGAAAGGGAATTCCGATATTCGCAAGCCGCCCCGCCGTACTGCACAGCCCAACGCCACGTAGACGAATCTCGGTCGGAAAAAGCTCCGGCACATAGGCCGAGATGCTCAACGCCCCAAGCAGGAAGATCACCGCCACCATACAGAAGCCGAGCGACATGATGGCAACTGGCGTATGAGCATGCGGATACAGCAATCCCAAGGCAAAGGCGACGAAGGAAAATACCACTGTGCCGCGTTTACGCCCCAGACTCTCGGCAAACACATAACCAAGCAAGGAGCCAACCGGCGCACCCAGCGTCATCACCGCCGTGAATCCCAGCGATCGCGTAACGGTCAGGCCTTGCGCGATGAAGAAGCTCGGCATCCAGATGATGAATCCGTGCGTGATCAGGTTATTGATCACGTTGATGACGATTCCAGTAAATGTGCGCGCCAGCATGCGCCCCTTGAACAGCTCCCCAAGCGAGCCGCGCTGCGGTTGCGACAAAGGCACCGAATTGGCGAAGGGCACGGCAGGCGATACGGTCTGGCCGCCATATACTTCCTGCTCGATATCGCGCGTGACGGCATCGGCTTCCGCGATACGCCCTTTCGATTCCAGCCAACGCGGTGATTCGGGCATATTTTTACGCAACAGCCAGACGATGCCGGCACCGATTCCCGCAATGACGAACATCCAGCGCCAACCGAGATAGGGAATGATCAGAAATCCACCGAAAGTCGCCACCATCAGCGCCGAGTTGGTAAAGAAATTCAACAGCGCTGCATACCGTCCACGCAACGCAGGCGGCATGAATTCGGCCAATGTGCCATATCCGACCACGATCTCTGCGCCCAGCCCAAGCCCCATGACAAAGCGCAGACCAGTCAGCCACTGGATGCTCGGGGCAAATGCCGCGCACAGCGATGCGGCGCCGAAAATCGCGAGATTGAACTGATAGGAAAACCGCCGGCCCAGGCGATCGCCCAGAATGCCCGACATCCATGCCCCGACAGTCATGCCGGCGAAGGTTGCAGAAATAAACCAGGCATTGGTTGCAACCGACGACATGCCGTTTCGGACAAGCGCACCCAGCACTGTTGCTGCCAGATAAATGTCGAAGCCATCGAAGAACATTCCTGCACCGATCAGGAACAGCATGCGTCGATGAAATCCGCTCTGCGGCAGGCTATCCAACCTGCGGCCGATCGATGTCGTCATCGCATCCATGAATTTTCCTCCGGTTTTGGCCTTTCCGGCCTGTTCGTATTTGTTTGTTGACGCAGAGCAGACGAACGCTTCAGCGCGGCTGGAGATTTACCGGCACTTCGACATCCAGGAGCGGCGCATGCTGCTGTGCGCCATACACATCGGTGTCACCGATATCGCCAGCCGGTACCAGCCGCGGCAGCGTGGCTTTGAATGCTGCGGCGGTGTCGTATGGAGTGAACAAAACATCCGCTTCATTCACGCCATAAAGGCGGGCGAACAATCCAGCGTTCAGAACGCCGGTTGCCTTCACCTGCCGATAAAGGTCGTGATCTTCAAAAAGGACGTCGATCGTCACCATGAATGGGCCGGCATTCTTGCTTTTGCAGACTTGTGCGATATCGCGGATACGGGCCATCGGATCACACCGCCTCGTGTTCGATTGGAAACATTTCAAAGGGATCATTCGGTGTCACGACATGGAAAATACTGAAGCGAAACAGTGGTCCCATCTCGATATCCGAGGGGCTGAAGGGGAACGCCATGTTTCCTTCCCGGCATAGACGCCCGGGAAAATCGGCATGCAGCATCGACGTGCGGGCCATCGCCAGCACCGCGTTGGCGATGTCCTGTGTTTTACCGACGACCTCGATGATAAAGCCCAGCTCGTGCGCGCGGATCGTCCTTTCCGGTTCCCATCCCGCCATCACGCCGTCTTTGCCGTAGGTGCGCACTACCATCGTATAATCCGACGGCGGTACGCCGAAAGACGCCGCCTTGGCAGCTACTTTCTCTCGGTGGACAGACAGATAATCGTCGATCTGGCCAATCAGAACCGGATCGCGCGTGCCGCAGATGGTGATCGTGCGATAGCCCGCACGCTCCACGCCCTCCAGCTTGATGGTGTATTCGGCGGCATCCAGCCACGTCATGCCGCTGATTTTGACCGAGCGATCGCTGATCGCCTCGAACCTGCATTCACTGGTATCCAGCAAACCGCCCGGCTCCGTATGATGGATTGGGCTACTGTTTTCATGCAGCGCGAAATTTGCCACGGCCAGCGGCGTCGAGCGACGGATCGGATTGGGGGGCTCGCAGACGATATGATCATCGCGCACCCAGACGAAAATATTGTCTGGCTCCTTGGGAACCGACGGCTCTGCCCCGCATTCCAACATTTTTCCAGCGTACCACGAGGGTGCCGCCGGCATGCCCGCACGCATCGCCGGCGCCGCCCATTGCGCGGGATCGCTGCTCCGACCTGCCAGAATAACCTGCGCGCCCTGATCGAGTGCGCGTGCAATCGGCTCTGGCCCCATCATACCGACGATACGCTCCGCCCGTTCGATCGTCGCGCGATCGAGAGGCGGAAGCTTCGCCAGCGGACGGGTGGCACCGCGTTCGACGCGCGCGATCAACGAGGCCTTATCTTGCTCCGAATGGATCAAAGCCATCGGGAAACTCAGTCCGTCTTCGCGGGCGATTTCGCGCACCAGGGCTGCGGTATCCTGCAAATGCGGCTCTCCTCCGGAACCGCCCGACGTGCCGATGATGCAGGGGATCTTCGCTGCAACTGCGGCTTGCAGCATCAGGCGTAGATCGCGCTTCACCGAAAGGCGGGATGTGAAGGACTTTCCTGATCCCAGATAGTACGGTCCTGGATCGGTACTGCCGCCATCGCAGCCGATGACGTGCGGGTTCCAGCTCATGCCGATACGTAACGATTCCTCGGCATATCCGTACCCGAGAATGCCGCTGGTCGAGAGCATGCGATATTCGTTCAAGGTCTTTTTTCTCCTGTCACGAAGCTGCGAAGCATCCGAATTGCCCGTTGCGATACAGCAGCGGTTCTGCCTCGGAGCATTGCACCGCCGCCACGACGCGGCCGATGAAGATGGAATGGCTCGCGTGCCGATGCTCGGCTTCCAGAACACAATCGAAGCTAGCGATTGCACCATCTAGAACTGGTGCACCGGTTTTCAGGGCTGCCCACCCAGAGTACGTAAAGCGCTGCTCTCCATCGATGCCGGTGCGGCCTGCAAAGCGCTGCGCCAGTTCAGTGTGCCGGTCGGCAACGATATTCGCCGCAAAGCAGCCCGTGCTGCGAATGACCGCGTGTGCGCTGGCGTTGGCATTCACACATGCAAGCAGCATGGGCGGCATATCGGTCAGCGAGCAAAGTGCGGTTGCCGTGAGCCCGGTTCGCGCACCGGGGGTTCCGCAGGTAATGATGGCGACAGCGTTCGGAACCAAGGCCATACAGGCACGGAATTCCGTTGGATCGATGCCTTCCAACGGCGCCATCTCAGGATACTTCGCGCAGATGCGGCACGCGCCAATCACTGGCTGAAGGGCGTTTCAAGCCCAGATTTTCGCGCAGCGTCGTGCCTGCGTAATCGCGATGATATAGGCCACGCCTTTGTAGTTCTGGTACCACATACCGGGCAAAATCCTCGAACGCACCGGGGGTGTGCGTCGCGGCAAGCACGAACCCGTCGCAGGCTCGGGCGGTGAACCATTCTTCCATCTGATCAGCAACTGCATGGGGCGTGCCGCAGAAGATGGGAAATTCGCCGATCGTGCCGCGTCCTGAGTAGTGCACGAAATCGCGCACGGTTGGATTGGGCTTGCCACTTAAGGAAACGACGCGCTCGCGAAAGCCGCTCCAGGATAGGCGGCGCAATTCGTCATCGGTGAATTCGCTGTCCATGTCCTTGCTGCCGAAGTCGAAATTCAGCGCTTCGGAAAGTAGGACGACCGCGTCGATGGGCTTTGCCAGGTTGCGAATATATTCCCGTTTCTCTTCCGCCGCGGCCTGGCTGTCGGCCACGCACACGTAACAGGCTGGGCAGATCGCCACATCGTCAGGATTTCGTCCTGCCGCCGCGACTGCTGCCTTCACGTCGGAATATTGCTTTTTTCCAGCGGCGAGATTGGGGTAGACGACAAAGATCACTTCTCCCCAGCGTCCGGCAAAGCTGCGGCCTCGCCCGCTCTGACCCGCCTGGATCAGCACCGGATGGCCTTGTGGAGAGCGCGGTACGGGCAACGGCCCCTTGGACGCGAAGTATTTTCCCCGATGGTTCAGGGCATGCACTTTATCGGGATCGGCAAATCTTCCGGTCGTCTTATCGACGATCAGTGCATCGTCTTCCCAACTGCCCCAAAGACCGAGCACCACTTCCATGAATTCGTCGGCACGGTCGTAGCGCAGGTCATGCGCCAGGTGTTCGGTTCGACCAAAATTCTCCGCCTCGGAATTATTCAGCGACGTCACGACGTTCCAGGCAGCCCGTCCCTTGGTCATCAGATCGAGCGTGGCGAAGAGGCGAGCGACGTGAAACGGCTCGTAATACGTCGTCGAATAGGTGATGCCGAGGCCGAGGCGCGTCGTCACGGCACCGATCATCGTGATGATGGAGACCGGATCCATTTTTACCACACGCACGCCGTTCGCCACCGCATCGCGATAATCGCTGTTGAAGATGTCGGGCAGCGCAAGGCGGTCGTCGAAGAAGGCGAGGTGGAATTTCGCTTCTTCCATCACCCGGCCCAGGCGCTGGAAATATTCCGGTGTCGTGAAGTCGACGGCACCGGCGGGATGACGCCAGGAACCCGGCGCGATGGAGCAGTTCTGCGCCTGCAGAAACCCCACCATTTTCATGTCGCGCGTCGTGCCGGCCATCGGCGCTCCTCCTCGATTTTTGCCGCGCCGCATGCCGTTAAGACAAACGTTTGCGCATTTCCTTGCGCGATGTATGCGAAAAATAAAAGCCCAGAGTCAAGGAATTTTTACGAATGCGGAAATGTCAGCGTCTTATTTTACGCTGCGCCGCAATAATTTGCGCAAATGTTTGCGCATCCCGCTTACATGATCCTACAGGCTGCTATACTAAACCGATGCGCCAGTCCGATCCGCCCGCCGACCGACGTGCCACCATCGTCACACTGTCCCGCGCCGCCAATGTCGCCCCCTCGACCGTCAGCCGGGCGTTGAAAGGCGATACGCGGATTTCACCGGAAATGCGCGCGCGTATCGCCCTGCTCGCTAAAGAGATGAACTATACCCCGCACGCATCCGCCAGGACGCTTTCCTCCGGACGCAGCGGGCTGATCGGCGTCGTCCTCGGCCCTTCACAAAACCCTTTCTACACCGCGCTGCTCTATGAAGCCGTGCGCCAGATCGGCGAGCGCGGGATGCGTATGCTGATCATCCATGCCGGCGCCGGACCTGTGGAAGACAAAACCGCAGATGCCCTGCTGCAATACCAAGTGGATGGCTGCTTGATCACGTCGGTCGAGTTGCCGTCGCGTGTCGGCGTGGTATGTGCCGCTAACAACGTTCCCGTAGTCATGGTCAATCGTGTCGCACGCCTGAATTCCAGCGCTGTTACGTGCGATAATGTCCACGGCGCCACACAGCTTGCGGATTTACTGCTGCGCGCCGGGCATCGGCGCATCGCGCTCGTGCGCACTTCCACCTCCTCCTCGACCGGCCAGGAACGCGAGCAGGGCTTCATCCGCCATCTCGATCAGTTTGGATGGAGCCCGGTGCTGCGCCTTGATGGGCAGTCCACCTATGACGGCGGATTTGCGGCCGGGCGGCAGATGATGGAAATGGCACCGCAGCACCGCCCCGACGCGGTTTTCGCTGTCAGCGACATCATGGCGCTCGGGGTGCTGGACGCCCTGCGTCTCGGCGGCGTGCGCGTCGGGCAGGATATGTCCGTGGTCGGGTTCGATGACATCGCCGAGGCCGCGCGCCCGGCCTACGACCTCACCACGATCCGCCAGCCGCTGCCAACCATGATCGAACGCGCTCTGGATCTGTTGCAGGCGCGCATGCGCGACACCGCGCTGCCGGATGAAACCGTCGCCTTGCGCGGCCCGCTCATCCTGCGCGGATCGAGCGTGCCGGTGCGCTGATCCGCCTCGCCTACCCCTCCGCCAGCGCCGCGCGCAGCCGGTCCACCGCGCGCGCCATGCGCGGCGCTTCCTGCGCGAAGCAGATGCGCAGATGCCCCTCGCCCGCCGCGCCGAAGGCGATGCCCGGGGCCACCGCCACGCGATGCTCGGTCACCAGCCGGCTGGCCAGCGCGAAACTGTCGGTGAGCCCGTCAATGCCCACGAAGGCATAGAACGCGCCCACCGGGGCAGTGTAGCGCACACCGTTCAGCCCGGCCAAAGCCTCGCTCACCAGCGCGCGTCCGGCGGCGCAATGGGCACGGAAGCGCGCCACCACCTCGGTATCGGCAATCGCCGCCACGCCGGCCTTCTGGATGAACGGCGCGACGGACGAATGGGTCACTTCGACGATCGCGCTGATCGCCGGACGCAGCCCCGCCGGCACCACCAGCCAGCCCAGCCGCCAGCCGGTCATCACCCAGGTCTTGGAAAAACTGTTGGCCACCATCACCCGATCCTCGGGCGTGGCGATATCCAGGATGGAGGGGGCCGCCTCGCTGCCGTCATAGACCAGCCGCGAATAGACCTCATCGGAGATCAGCCACACCCCGTGCCGGCGGCACAGATCGAGGATTGCCGCCAGCTCCGCCGCCGTCGCGGTCCAGCCGGTCGGGTTGTTCGGCGAATTCAGCACGAAGGCGCGCGCGCCGGGCAGCATCGCCGCCAGCCGGTCGAGGTCGAGGCGAAACCGCCCATCGGGCAGCGCATCCAGACCGAGTTCTTCGACCACCGCGCCGCGCAGCCGCACCGCGTTGGCGACATTCGGCCAGGCCGGGCTGTGCAGCACCACCCGGTCGCCGGCGCGAAGGATCGCCGACATGGCGATGCCGATTGCCGCCATGCCCGATGCGGCAAGCTGGATACGCTCCTCGGCCACCGGTTGGCGATGAATGCCGCTTAGATAGGTGGCGATAGCCTCGCGCAATTCGGGCAGGCCGCGGACATCGGCATAGCGGGTGATGCCGGCATCGATCGCCGCCTTCGCCGCCTCTCGCGCGCTGGCCGGGCTGGGCTGATCGGATTCGCCGAAGCACAGATAATCGACATCGGGCGTGGCGAATGCCAGCAGGCCGATTTCGACGATGCGGGAAGGCGCGATGCTGACAATGTCCATGGCCAAGCGGTGTAGCGCCGCGCCCTGCGCCGGGCCAGCGCGTTTTCGTCAACCCGGCTTGCTATCCGGCGATGCCATACACGGCGCGCGCATTCTCCAGGAAGATGGCGCGCTTCTGCGCCTCGCTCATGCGCATCGGCAAAGCATGGGCGGGATCGTCGAAATCCCAGTGCGGATAATCGGTGGCGAACAGCACGCGGTCCCAGCCCATCCAGTCGAATACCTCGCCCAGATGGCGGCGCGGCTCCGGCTCCTCGATCGGCTGGGTGGTCCACCAGACGTGATCGCGGATATATTCCGACGGCAGGCGCTTCAAATCGGGAAGCTCCTGGCGCAGGCGCAGGAAATGCTTATCCAGCCGCCAGGACAACGCCGGCGCCCAGGCGATGCCGGCCTCGATCAGCACCACTTTCAGCTTCGGAAACCGCTCGAACACGCCTTCCAGCACCAGGCTGGTCAGCACGGCCTGACAGCACTGGGCGTGACCGACCATCTCCTCGATATAATAGGACGGCCAGCCGCCGACGGTGATCGGCGCGCCGCCATAGCCGAAGGCATGGATGCCGACCGGCAGTCCCGCTTCCTGCGCCGCCTCGTAGATCGGCCAGTAGCGGCGCTGGCCCAACGGTTCCGCCGTACGGGTCAGCAGCAATACTTGCGCGAAATTCGGATCGCCGGCGCGGGCCCGGATTTCCGCCGCCGCCGCCGGCCCATCCTCGTACGGCACCACGATGGAGGCGCGCAGCCGGCTATCCTTCGCCGTCCAGTGTTCGACCTGCCATTCATTGGTGGCATGCGTCACCGCCGCCGACAAAGCGGGGTTCTGCGCGCCCTCGCCGCTCGGCGTCAGCGGGTTGAGAATACCCAGCGCGACATTGTTGGCATCGAGATGCTGCGTCGCCATGAAGCCCAGATCGCTGCCCGGCGTGCCGCCCGGCGGCCAGGCATCGCGCCGGCAGGCCAGCGGCTGCGCCTTGGGATAGGCCGGGCCTTTCTCGAATGGCTGGCGATGGGCCATGCCGAAGACTTCCAGATGCTCCTGCCAGCGCTTGGACAGCCAGGGATACAGCGTCTTGAACCCCGGCAGGCGGGGATGGATGTCGCAATCGGCGATGGCCAGCCGGCTGAGCGGAAGCGGCTGTTCCGGGGCATCGGGGCGCAGGGCGATGTTCATGGGACGGTTTCCTCCAGGCGCGGGTAGGTGCGGCGGGGATTCTCGATCTGCATCTTGCGCAGCAGCCCCGCATCCAGCCCGGCCGGCACGGCGTCGCTGCCGTCGAACTGCCAATGCGGATAGTCGGTGGAGAATAGCAGCATCTCGTCCGACCCGATATGGTCCATCAGGCGCATCACCCCGGCCGTATCGGGCGGGCCGTCGAAAGGCTGCAAGGTCAGGCGGACGCGGCTGCGCACCAGCTCGGTCGGCGGCTCCGACACCCAGGGCACTTCGCTGCGCAGGCCTTTCCAGAATTTGGTCAGGCGCCACAGAAAGGCGGGCAGCCAGGACACGCCCGATTCCATCAGCACCACGCCCAGCGCGGGAAAGCGGGAAAACACCCCTTCCGCCACCAGGCTGGTCAGCGCCGATTGGAAGGCCTGCGCCTGATTGACGTAGTCCTCGGTCAGCGTGGTGCCCCAGCCGACCGGGGTGGAGGGATGGCGATAGGAACTGCCGGCATGAATGCCCAGCGGCAGGCCGTGCCGCTCGGCGGCGGCATAGATCGGCCAGTGCTGGCGCTTGCCCAGCGGCGCATCGCCGGAGACCAGCAGCAGCACCTGCACGAAGCGCTTATCCGCCGCCCAATGCTCGATCTCGGCTGCCGCCATCTCGGCATTCTGCACCGGCACGACGATGGAGGCGCGCAGGCGCGGATCGCGATCCAGCCATTCCCGCGCCATCCAGGTATTGACCGCGCGCGCCATGGCGGCGGCCATATCCTCGCCGAACAGCAATTGCACGCCGTACAGGCAGTTGCAGATGGCAATGCCGGTGCCGAACGGGTCCAGCGCTTCGCGGGTGAAACGCGCGACATCGCTGGCCGGGCGGCCCTTTTCGTCGCGCCAGTCGGGGCGCACGGTCAGCGGCGCGCGCGAGGGGTAGCCGATGGACACCGGCTCATCCAGGCCGCGCCGTTCCACCGCCTCGCGCCACAACGGGTCGAGATAGGGCAGCAGCGCGGCAAGCCCGGGCACGCTCGGGTGAAGGTCGCAATCGACCGGCGTGTCCTGTGGCATGGCTCAGCCGGGCAGGCGGATATGGATGTCGCCGCCCTCCAGCCGGGTCTCGAAGACCTCCAGGTCCTTGTCGATCGGCGCGCCCTGGCCCTTGCCGGTGCGCACGTCGAAGCGCCCGGCATGCAGCGGGCATTCGATGCAGCCATCTTCCAGCCAGCCATCGGAAAGCTGGGCGTATTCATGGGTGCAGATATTGTCGCTGGCGCAGAATTCGCCGCCGGGCAGGTGGTAGAGGGCGATTTCCCGCTCGCCCAGGCGCATCGCGCGCACCTCTCCCTCGGGAATATCGGCTGCCGCCGCGACGCGCACCCAGCCTGCTTCCGCCATCGGTATCCCCTGGATCGGTTTCATCGCGAAGCATGCCAGGGCTTGGCGGCGAGGCCAAGCGGAGGCGCTGCCGGGAACGGCCGGCGTGACCTTCGGCGCCGATCAGCGCTTCAGCCGCGCGATGCCCAGCGCCGCCAGATAGAACCCGCTCGCCAGCGCGCTGATCCAGAAACTCGCCGGCCAGTCAGTGTAGAAAGCAAGCGTCAGCCCCGCCCACGCCGCCGCCAGGGCCAGCCCGACGGACAGCGCGATCCCGGCCGAAATGCTGCGGCACAGCCGCTCCGCCGCCGCCGCCGGACCAACCATCAGGGCGAAGACCAGCAGCACGCCGACGATTTCCGCCGCCGCCGCGCTCGCCATGGCCAGCAGCAGCAGGAACACCACGCCCAGGCCGCGCAGCCCGACGCCGCGCGCCTCCGCCAGATCGGGCTGCAAGGTGGCGAACAGCAAAGGCCGTGCGATCGCCGCCAGAATTGCAAGCGTCAAAGCCGAAACCACGGCCAGCAGACGCAGCGTCGCCCCGCCCACCGCCAGCACATTGCCGAACAGCAGCGCGGTGGCCTGCGCCGCGCTGCCGGTGAAGAAATGCAGGAATAACAGCCCCAGCCCCAGCGCGAAGGCCAACACCACGCCGATGGCGATGTCGCGTTCGGCCATACGTTCGCCCAGCGCGCCCATCAGCCCGGCGCCGGCAAAGGCCGCGATCAGCATGCCGGCAAAAGGGGACACGCCCAGCAGCACCGCCCCCGCCGCGCCGGCAAAGCCGACATGGGCCAGGGCATGCGCGGCAAAGGCCTGGCCGCGCAGCACCAGCACGTAGCCGATGGCGCCGGCCAGCACCGCGACGATGCCGGATGCCAGGAAGGCATGGCGCATGAAGTCAAAGCCGAGCATCGGCGCCATCCAGCATGGTTCCATCCGGCGCCAGCACCAGGATTCGCCCGGCGATCCGCAGCACCTCGATCTTCGCGCCGAACAGGTCGGACAGGACCGGCCCGGTCACCACCTGATCGACCGTGCCCAGCACCGCATGCCCGCGGCCGAGATAAAGCACCTGCCCGATCGTCCCCAGCAGCGGGTTGAGGTCGTGGGAGGACAGGATCACGCCGATGCCCAGGCGCGCATGCAGCCGGGCGATGGCGGCCACCACCTCCGCCTGGCGCAGCGGGTCGAGGCCGGCCAGCGGCTCGTCCAGCAGCAGCAGGCGCGGGCGGCCCAGCAGGGCGGCGGCCAGCATCAGGCTCTGGCGCTGCCCGCCGGACAGCGCGCCCATCGGGCGGTCGGCGAAATCCGTCGCGCCGGCAAGATCCAGAACGCGGTCGATTTCCGCCTGCGCCGCGCCGCCCCGACCGGGGAAGGCGCAAGCCAGGCCGAAGCGATGCCCGGCCAGCGCCGCGCCGACCATCGCCCGTCCGGACAGGCGCGGCCCGGCGGTGACGGCGCGCTGCGGCAGATAGCCGATGGCCGGATTGCCGCGCCGGGCCGGGCCGCCCAATACCGCGATGCGCCCGGCACGCGGTGCCTCCAGCCCCAGAATGGCGCGCAGCAGCGTCGTCTTGCCGGTGCCGTTGGGGCCGATCAGGCCGACCAGGGCGCCTTCGGGAATGGCGAAGCGGGCGTTTTCCAGCACCGCAAATCCGCCCGGGGCAAGGCGAACATCGTCGAACGCGACGGCCGTGGCGGGCGGGCTGTTCATGGCCGGGCGAGCAGGGCGGCCAGCGCGTTCAGTTCGCCCAGCACCCAATGCTGATAATCGGTGCCGGCCGGTTCGGTTTCCGTCACCCCCAGCACCGGGACATGGGCGGCATCGGCCAAAGCGCGCATATGATCGGCCACCGGGTCGCTGGCCTGGCTGTTATAGACCAGCAGGCGCACGCGATGCCGGCGCAAATCCGTCTCGAACTGTGCCACGGCGGCGGCAGAGGGTTCGGTGTCGTTCATCACCGCGATCTGGAAATCCCAGTTGCGATCGGCCAACCCGACGGCATCCAGCAGATCGCCGAAGACCGGCTCCGTCGCGGTCACGGGGACGCCGGCGAAACGGGCATGCAGTGCTGCGATACGCGCAGCGATCGGGGCGAGCGAGGCGCGAAACGCCGCCGCGCGGGCGTGGTAGCCGGCCGCCCCCGCCGGATCGGCCTGCACCAGCGCCGCCTCCAGCGCGCGCGACAAGGCCGGCATGGTGGCGGGGAGGTACCAGACATGCGGATTGGCGCCGGGCTTCTGCCCGGCCAGCGCGCCGGCATCCAGCACGATGCGCCCGGGCACCGGGTTGGCGGCCAGCAGGTTCGCCATCCACGGGTCGTAATCGAGGCCGTTCAGCACGACGATGCGCGCCCCGGCCAAAGCCCGCGCCACGCCGGGGCTGGCTTCGAACAGATGCGGGTCCTGATCGGGGTTGGTCAGGATCGACCGCACGGCGACGCCCGGCCCTGCGATCTGGGCGGCGACATCGCCATAGACCCGCTCGGCGGCGACGATCCGCACCGGCGCGGCGGCCCGGGCGGGCAGCGGGAAACTTGGCAATAGGAAAACAGGGAGCAGAAACGCGGCAAGGAAACGGCGCATGGCTTCGGTCCGGCACTCATGGCAGGAGCGCGGAATGATATAACATAACGTTTTTTCGTCAAGTCGCGTGGGTCCCGGCTCACACGCCCGCGCCGCGTATCAGCCCTGGTTCTGCGCGACGAAGCGTTCCAACCAGTGGATGGTGTATTCACCCGACTGGAACACCGGATCGTCCATGATCCGCCGATGCAGCGCGGTGGTGGTCTGGATGCCGAGGATCGCCAGCTCGTCCAGCGCCCGACGCATGCGCGCGATCGCCTCCGCCCGGCTGGGCGCGTGGACGATCAGCTTGGCCACCATGCTGTCGTAGAAGGGCGGCACCATGTAGCCGGCGTACAGCGCGGAATCGACCCGCACCCCCAACCCGCCCGGGGCATGATAGACCGAGACGCGCCCCGGCGTCGGCATGAACGTGTCCGGATCCTCGGCATTGATGCGGCATTCGATGGCATGGCCGGCGAAGCGGATATCCTTCTGCGCATAGCCCAGCGTCTGACCGGCGGCGATGCGGATCTGCTCGCGCACCAGATCGACGCCGCAGACCATCTCGGTGATCGGATGCTCCACCTGCAGGCGGGTATTCATCTCGATGAAGGCGAATTGCCCGTCCTGATACAGGAACTCCAGCGTGCCGGCATTGCGGTAGCCGAGCCTGGCCAGCGCCGCCGTGGCCGTCGCCCCCAGCGCATCGCGCGCTTCCGCCGTCAGCGCGGGCGACCCCGCTTCCTCCAGCAATTTCTGATGCCGGCGTTGCAGGCTGCAATCGCGCTCGCCGAAATGCACCACGTTGCCATGCGCGTCGGCCATGATCTGCAATTCGATGTGGCGCGGCTTGTCGAGATATTTCTCGATATAGACGGCATCGTTGCCGAACGCGGCGCGCGCCTCGGCGCGGGCGAGATCGAATGCCTCCTCCAGCCCGTCGGCGGTCTGCGCCACTTTCATGCCGCGCCCGCCGCCGCCGGCGGCCGCCTTGATCAGCACCGGATAGCCGATGCGATCGGCAACCGGGCGCGCTGCCGCGATATCGCTCACCGCCCCGTCGGAACCGGGCACCAGCGGCACGCCGAGGCTCGCCATCGCGGTCTTGGCGGCGATCTTGTCGCCCATCATGCGG
>JAGWRU010000208.1 GCA_028869595.1 Rhodospirillales bacterium | reverse complement strand
TGGCACGGCGCAGCTTTCGCCGCTCACTTATCCGGTCAAACCGTCCGGCGAGGTTCTCTATCCGCCCCCGGACGATGTGCGCCGGCTGTTGACCGGCGAAGAAGACAACTCGGCCAAGCTGAAGATCGGCTCGCTGATTGCGCGCGGCGATGTGGAGGTATCATTGTCCGCCCGCCATATCGTCTCGCGGCATCTGGCGATCCTCGCGATGACCGGGGGCGGGAAAACGGTCGCGGCGCGACGGATCATCCGCGAGCTGATTGATCTCAAGTATCCCCTCGTGATCTTCGACCCGCACGGAGACTATCTGGGATTCTTTGAAAAACGCGTACTCTTCCCGGATACGAATATCCGCATCTTCTATCCGGCCGGGCCGGACGGGGTGCGTTCCACCTTCGCGATCCCCTATGATATCGGCCTGGTGGCCGGTGCGCCGCATCCGGCGGCGGCCAAGAAGCTGATCGACTTCCTGCTCTCCAAGGCGGCGCAGGAGCAGGTTTCCTCCATCGCCTATGGCTATCCGGTGCGCGACGACGTGCATCCGACGGATGCGAAATACCAGGCCTTCCAGGCCGCGCTGCATGGCGTGACGATCTGGAATCCGGATTGGAACGCGGTGCTGGCCTCGCTGAAATCCGATATCGCGACCTGGCACAAAGTGACCGGCAACTGATGGACGATCCCCAGGCGGCGGGGGCAGCGACTCTCGCCGCATGCGGTGCCGGCCTGTCGGGCGTCACGGTGGCCTATGGCAGTACCGTGACGCTCGATATTCCGCATCTCGCTGCGGCGCGCGGCGAGATCCTGGCGCTGATCGGCCCGTCCGGCTCCGGCAAGACCACCGCGTTGCGCGCCGTGGCCGGCTTCGTGCGGCCGAGCAGCGGGCGCATCTTCGCCGCCGGACGCGATATCACCGATCTGCCGCCGCGCGCGCGCGGCATCGGCATGGTGGTGCAATCCTACGCCTTGTTTCCGCATCTGAGTGTTGCCGAGAATGTCGGCTTCGGCCTGGCGGTGCGGCGCATGCCGGGGCCGGAACGGGCAAGGCGGGTGGCCGAATGCCTGGCCATGGTCGGGATGGCGGATTATGCCGCGCGCATGCCGCGCGCCCTGTCCGGCGGGCAGGCCCAGCGCGTGGCGATCGCCCGGGCTTTGGCCATCCGTCCGCCGCTGCTGCTGCTGGATGAGCCGCTTTCCGCGCTGGACGCCCAGATCCGCGCGCAGATGGTCGATGAGATCGCCCGCCTGCATGCCGCCCTGCCGGAAACCACCATCCTCTATGTCACCCATGACCAGACCGAGGCGATGACGCTCGCCCATCGCATCGCCATTCTGCGCGCCGGGCGGATTGTCGGTCTCGGCGCGCCGCGCGCGCTCTATCGCCATCCGCCCAATCGCTTCGTCGCGGAATTTCTCGGCCGCGCCAATCTTCTGGCGGTGACCGTGCGCGGCGGCGCGGGGGGGCGCGCCATCCTCGACTGTGCCGGCACGCGGCTGGACGTGGCCACCCCGCCGCCGGCGGAGGATACGCCGATGCTGCTCTGCCTGCGCCCGCATCACCTGACGCCCGATCCGACCGGGGCGAACCGGCTGGCGGGCATTCTGCGCGAAGTGCGCTGGCTCGGCGCCCAGCAGGTGCTACGTGTCGAATGCTGCGGCACGCTGCTGACGGCGAGCGCGCCGGCCGCCGCCGCGCTGCCGCCGGAGGGGAGCAGGCTGGCGCTGGGCTTCGCGCCCGAGGATGCGACGCTGCTGGCCGGCGATGCGTAAGCCCGCCACAGCCTTGCTGGCGGTTCCGGGCCTGGCGCTTGCCGGTACGCTCGGCTATCCGCTGCTTCTGGTGCTGGGCACGGCGCGTCACGGCATGGCCGTCCTGGGTTCGGCCGCCTTCCTCGCGGCGCTGGAGCATACGGTCGGCATCGCGCTGGCCGCGACCGCCGGGTCGATGGCGCTGGCGCTGGTCTTCGCCCTGGTGCTGGCCTTCGCGCCGTTTCGCGCCAGCCGCACGCTGGGACGGTTTGCCGACACCATGATCGCCCTGCCCAGCTTCCTGACCGTGCTGGCGCTGACCTTTGCCTATGGCTCGGCCGGGGTGGTGAATGGCGCGCTCGCCGCCTGGTTCGGACATGGCGGGCCGCGTCTCGATTTCCTCTATTCCGCCTGGGGGGTGATCCTGGCGGAGATCACCATCTACATGCCCTTCGTGATGCGCCCGCTGCTGGCCGCGTTCGAGGCGATCGACCGGGCCCAGATCGAGATCGCGACGGGGCTCGGCGGCGGCGCCTGGGTGATCCTGCGCCGGGTCGTCCTGCCGGCGGCGGTGCCGGCGCTGCTGGCCGGCGGCAGCCTGTGCCTGTTGTTGACGCTGAACGAATTCGGCGTGGTGCTGTTCATCGGCGCCAAAGGCGTGATCACCCTGCCGCTGCTGGTCTATGACAAGGCGATCCAGGAATTCGACTATCCCGCCGCCTGCGCCATGGCCGCGGTGAACATCGCCCTCGCGCTGGCGCTGTTCGCCGCCTATCGCGCGCTGCTTACCCGGCTGATGCCCGATGCTGTTCACTAAACTAGAACGCCGCGCCGCGATCGGCGTGTTTCTGCTGCTTTTCGCGCTGACCTATGGCGTGCCCTATGCGCTGATCCTGGCGGCCAGCCTGGCGCGATCCTGGAACGGGGTGCTGCCTTCCGGCATCACGCTCGGCCATTTCGCCGGCATTCTCGGCGGCGCCGACGGGGCGGCGCTGTTCGCCTCGGTCGCGACCGCCGCGATGGCCAGCCTGGCCGCGCTGGTGCTGGGGGTGACGGCGGCGCTGGGCGCGCGCGACCTGTCACGGCGCGGGCGGGCATGGGCGGATCTTATTTTCTTCGCCACCAGCGCGGTGCCCACCGTATCCATCGGCCTGGCATTGCTGGTTGCCTTCAGCCAGCCGCCGGTGCTGCTGAACGGCACCATCGCCATCGTGGTGCTGGCGCACGCCCTCATTGTGTTCGCCTATGCCTATGGCGGCGCCCGGGCGGGGCTTGCGCAATTGCCCGACGGGGTAGAGGCGATGGCCGAAAGCCTGGGCGCGGGTCGCGCGACCCGACTGTTTCGCGTCACCCTGCCGCTGCTGATGGGCCATCTGCGCGCCGCGCTGGCGCTGGCCATCGCCATGTCGATGGGCGAGCTGGCGGCAACCGCGATGCTGTACCCGCCCGGCTGGGCAACCCTGCCGTTGCGCATCTTCGCGCTGAGCGATCGCGGCGACGTGCTGAACGCGGCGGCGCTGACGAGCGTGCTGGCGGCGATGACCTTCGCGCTGCTGGCGGCGTTGCGGAAATAGACGCGCCTAATCCGGCAGCCCCTTGCCCGGGGAGAGTTCCAGCCACATCGCATTCAGCGCGGCAAAGGCGGCGGCGAAGCCCAGCCCGAGAACCCAGGAAAAATACCACATGCGCGTTCTCCCCTTTCAGTAATTGCCGTGCGGATCGGCTTCGATCGCCCCCGCCGTCACCTTGCCGCGCAGCACGTGGTAGATGAAGCCGGTATAGAGCAGAATGATCGGCAGCAGCACCGCCGTCGCCACCGCCATGGTCAGCAGCGTGCCGGCCGAGGAGGAGGCATCCCACACCGTCAGCCCCGCATCGGGATCGAGCGAGGAGGGCAGCAGGAAGGGAAACAGGCTGATCCCGGCAGTTGCGATGATGCCCGCGATCGCCGCGGCACTGCACAGGAAAGCAGGTTTCGCCGCCTTGCCGCCGGCCAGCAGCAATCCCGCCAGCGCCGCCCCGGCCAAGCCCAGGAACGGTGCCGCGAGCGTCCAGGGCGCGCGTCCGTAATGCGCCAGCAGCGCGCCCGGCACCCGCGCCACGTGTTTGGTCAAAGGATTGGACGGAGCATCGACGCCGGCGAATTGGGTGATGACATAGCCATCCAGATGCGCGGCAAACAGCCCGCCCAGCGCGAACAGCAGAAGCGTTGCCAGCGCCGCGATGCTGCCGATGCGTCGCGCCCGGGCGGCGATCGGCGCTTCGGTCTTGCAGGCAAGCCAGGTCGCGCCATGGGTCAGCAGCATCGCTACCGAGACCAGGCCGCAGAGCAGCGCGAAGGGGCTGAACAGCTCCAGCAGCCCGCCCGTGTAGATCATGCGCAGCGACGGGGTGAAGCGGAACGGCGCGCCCAGCATCGCATTGCCGAAGGCCACGCCGAAGACCAGCGCGGGCACGAGCCCGGCCAGGAACAGCACCATGTCCCAGCTCGCGCGCCAGCGCGCATTCTCGATCTTGCTGCGGAACTTGAAGCCGACCGGGCGCAGGATCAGCGCCGCCAGCAGCAGGAACATCGCCAGATAGAAGCCGGAAAACGCCACCGCATACAGCGCCGGCCAGGCCGCGAAGATCGCCCCGCCGCCGGTGATCAGCCAGACCTGATTGCCTTCCCAGACCGGGCCGATCGTGTTGATCACGACCCGCCGCTCGATATCGGTGCGCCCGACGAAGGGCAGCAGCATGGCGGTGCCCAGGTCGAAGCCGTCCATTACCGCGAAGCCGATCAGCAGCACGCCCAGCACGGCCCACCAGATCAGGCGGAGAGTTTCATACGCGCTCATGCCACGCGCTCCTGCATCGGGCCGGGCTTGGCCGGCAACTCGGGGCCGTGGCGGATGGCGCGGGTCATCAGCACCATTTCGATCACCGCCATCGCGGTATAAAGCGTGACGAATCCGGCGATCGACAGGATCACGTCGCTGGCCGGCACCGAGGAGACCGACAGAAAGGTCGGCAGCACCCCGTCAATCGTCCAGGGCTGACGGCCGACCTCGGCCACCACCCAGCCGAGCTCGGCGGCGAGCCATGGCAAGGGCAGCGCCCATAACGTGACATGCAGCAGCCAGCGATGGCGTTCCAACTGCCGGCGGGAGGCCTGGACGAACAGCGTGGCGAACAGGGCGATGAAGAAGAAGCCCAGCCCGACCATGATCCGGAAGGAGAAGAACAGCGGCAGCACCGGCGGGATGGTATCCAGCGCCGCCTTGGCGATCGTCGCCTCTCCCGCCTGGGTGACATGGTCGGTGTAGCGGCGCAGCAGCAGCGCATAGCCCAGATCGCGGCCATCGGCCTTGAAGATCGCGCGCGCTGCTTCATCGTCTGGATGGACCCGCAGCGTCTCCATCGCGCCATAGGCGCGCATGCCGGTCCTGATGCGCAATTCGTTCTGCGAGACCAGATTGTCGATGCCGGCCACCGGCGTATCGATAGAGCGTGTGGCGATCAGCCCCAGTAGATAGGGGATGCGGATCGCGTAGCGGGTCTCGTGCGTGGTCTGGTCGGGAATGCCGAAGGCGGTGAAGGAGGCCGGCGCCGGTTCGGTCTGCCACATCGCCTCGATCGCGGCGATCTTCATCTTCTGGTTCTGCCCGGCCATGTAGCCGCTCTCGTCGCCCAGCACCACGACCGACAGCGCGGCGGCCAGGCCGAAACTCGCCGCCACCGTCAGGGAGCGGATGGCCAGGCCGCGATGGCGTCCGCGCAGCAGATAGAAGGCGCTGATCGAGGCGATGAACATCGCCCCGGTGACATAGCCGGCCGAGACGGTATGGACGAATTTGGCCTGTGCCACCGGGTTGAAGACGACGGCGGCGAAATCGGTCACTTCCATGCGCATCGTGGCGATGTCGAAATGCGCGCCGACGGGATGCTGCATCCAGCCATTGGCGATCAGGATCCACAGCGCCGAAAGATTGGTGCCTAGCGCCATCAGGCAGGTGGCGATCAGGTGCTGCACGCGGCTCAGCCGGTTCCAGCCGAAGAAGAACAGGCCGATGAAGCTGGCCTCCAGGAAGAAGGCCATCAGCCCTTCGATGGCCAGCGGCGCGCCGAAAATATCGCCGACATAATGCGCGTAATAGGCCCAGTTGGTGCCGAATTCGAACTCCATGGTGATGCCGGTGGCCACCCCCATGGCGAAATTGATGCCGAACAGCACGCCCCAGAATTTCACCATGTCGCGCCAGATGGTGCGCCCGGTGGTGACGTAGACGCTCTCCATGACGGCAAGCAGCACCGACATGCCGAGCGTCAGCGGCACGAACAGGAAATGATAGAGCGCGGTCAGCGCGAATTGCAGGCGCGATAGCTGCACGATGTCCATAGGCGCGGCACCCATGCCCGATCTCCCCTGGCTTGAACCGCAGCGAGCCATGCGGCCCGGCGCGCCCGGCGGCATTGATCCACGTCAATCGCGGGGCAGACTGACACAAAACGCAGCCAGGCGGAGCGAAGAATTCGGCGCGGGAGGGGCGTCAGGCGCCGACCGTTACCGCAGGAGGCGTATGGATATCTCCCGCGCGCTGCGCTGTGGCATCTGCCGCGTGCTGCGCGCCGATGTTTCTCGCGCGTTTTGCGCCGATATCTCCCGCGCGCTTTGCGCCGATATCTCCAGCGCGCTTTGCGCGACGCAACGCCAGCATCAGATCGAACGCCGCGAGAATCCGTCCGACCGCCGCGTTCTTGAAGGCGAAGGGGCCGTCCGGGGCTTCCGGATGCACGACCATGGTGGCATTGGCCTCGAACACCAGCACCCGCCCATCGGCCAGGATGGAGAAATCGATGCCGGCGTAATCGAGATCGAGCCTGGCCCCGATCGCCGCCACCGCCGCCCAGGCGCTTGCGCCGATCGCTGACGGCGGATCGGCCAGAAACCGCGCCTCCTCTGCCCGCCGGTCGGGTCGGGCGGCCATGCCGGCGGTGTAGTAGTGCACCAGCCAGGTATCGGCGATGGCCAGATGATACGGGTACGGCACCCTGTCGATGAAGATCGCGCGGTATTTGCGATAGCCGCCATCGGCGCTCTGGAAATCGTGAAACGCGGTGACATGCCCGGGCTGCGGCGCCGGCCCGGCATGGCGGACAAGCCCGTCGCCGCCATGCGCGCCCAGCGGGCGGAACAGCCATTCCCCGGCCGGCGCCGCACAGCCCGCCGCCACAGGATGCGTCACCGGCACCACCAGATCGGCGATGCCGTCGAGATGCGCGGCAAGCCGCTCCCTCCGCGTCGGCGCCAGCGCGGCGGGCGGGTTGAGCAGGGGCTGCGTGCTGCCGGCGGCGAACCGGGCGACGGCAGCCAGCGCCCCGGCCTCCAGCTCCGGCTCGCCGATCGCGTTCAGCACCAGGTCATGGTCGGGCAGGGCGGCGATCTCCGCCTCCCATTCCTTTTCGGGCACCGCGTCGATCAGCCATTTCAGCAGCGTGTAGCGCGATCCGGGCAGTAAATAGCGCAGCGGGATATTGCCCTCGCCGGTGCCCAGCAGCACCAGCACCCGCGGGCTGGCCTGCGGTGCGGCGGCAATGAACAGGCGCTGGCGGCCCCAGGCGGCATGGCGGTGATGCGCCGCATCCGCCATCGCCCCGCGCCCGCCCAGCAGGGCCGCCAGTTGCTGATGGGCCGCGACCATGCCCGGATCATGCGCCAGCGCGGCATGGCACGCCTCCTCCAGCGCGGCGCGGTCATCGAGGCGCGAGAGAAGCTCGATCAGGCTGGCATGCGCGGCAGCCAGATCGGGGCGCAGCGCCAGGGCATAGCGCAGCCATTCCGCCGCCTCGCGCAGCGAAGCGGGCTGGCACGCACCGGCTTCGGCCAGCGCATTGGCCAGGCTGACCGCGACGCCGGCACGCAGCGGATCGGCCGCGAGCACGGCGCGAAACGCGGCGATGGCATCTTCGAACGCGCCCAGCGCCTTGCATGCCGCACCTTCCAGCAGCCGCGCATCCAGCCGCGCCGGGTCGGCGAGGCGCGCGGCACGGGCAATCGCCAGCGCCCGTTGCGGCTGGTGCAGCAGGGCAAACCCATCGGCGAGGCAAGGCGGCGGCGCGGGCACAGCGCTGCTCATGCCGCGCGCGCCGCCATCCGGCGGTCGAGCAGCGCGGTCATCGCCGCGAGGGCGGCGCGGCGCGGTTCCTGGCGATAGGCCAGCGCCGGCTCGGCCCCGGCGGCGGCCAGGCGCATCGCCGGATTGGCCTCGAACAGCAGAACCGAGCCATCGGCGGCCAGCGCGAAATCGATGCCGAGATAGTCGAGGCCGATGCGTGCCGACAGCGCGCTGAGCGCGGCCATCGCGCGTGGCCCCAGCGCGGCCGGCATATCGGCCAGGAATGCCGCCTCCTCCGCCCGCGCCGCCGCGCCGCGCGCGCTGTCCTCGGCCATGGCGGCGGTGAAATCATGCACTTTCCAGCGATCAGCGATCGTGAGGTGGACCGGCCAGAGCCGTCCGCCGATCGCCACCACCCGGTATTTGCGAAATCGTCCGTCGCCGCCCTGGCTCGGCAGGATTTCGATCGCCAGCAGTTTCCCCGCCGGCATCGCGGCCAGCGCGGCGGCCAGCCCGGCACGGCGTTCCACGCGCACGAAATGCCGGCCGGAATGAAAGCCCGGCGCGCGCAGCAGGACGGGAAAGCGCAGCCCGCGCGGCGGTGCCTCGCGCGCGAACGGGGTGATCGACGGTGCGCGGCAGAAAGGCACGGACCCGGCCAGCCGCGCGATGCGAAGGCGGCTTGTGGCCCCGACCCGGGCCGGCGGGTTGATCACCGCCGCCGCGCTGCGCGCGCAAAGCCGCGCGGCGGCCAGCAGCGCCGGTCCGCCACGATCGGCATCGGCAATGGCGTTGACGATCAGCGCATGCGCCGGCAGGGGTTGCGCCGGATCGTCATATTCCGGATGGATCGCGGTGATGGCGAAGCGGCGCGGATCGAGCCAGGCCTCATGCGGCAGATTGCCGCCGAGTGCCGCGACCAGCAGCAGCACCGCCGGCGCGGCGGGATGCGCCGGGCTGCGGCAGCGAATGCGGGCATGTCCGGGAAAGCCGCGCGCGGCATGCCTTGCCGCCGCCGCGCCGCAGCCCGCCTCGGTGGCCAGCCGCGCCAGGCCGCGATGCGCCGCCGCGCTGGCGGAATCGCGGGCCAAAGCGGTGCGGTACCAGGCCGCCGCGCGCATCGGCGCATCGGCGCTGAGCCCCTCCTCCTCCAGTGCCAGATCGCCGAGGCCGAGCGCCGGGCGCGGATCGGCGGGATAGAGCAGCGCGGCGCGTTCCAGGGCGCTGGCGGCGGCGCGGCGATGGCCATGCAGGCGGGCTTGCGCGGCGCATTCCAGCAACGCCGCCAGGTCGTCGGGCGCGGCGCGCAAGCCGGCAAGGCTGGCCGCGAGTGCCTGCCGATCCGGCCCATCATTCCGCGTCGCTGCTGGCTGGCTCATCGCCGCAGCATGGCGGCGCCGGGTTAGAACGAAGTGAACGGCGCGGCGGTCAGCCGCGGGCGAGCGGCAGCTTGGTGCCGGCGGCGGCGCGTTCGGCCAGCACGGCGCGGCGGAAGCGGAACCGCTTGGCCGGCCGGCCGCCGGTTTCGCGGGCATGCTGGCCGGTTTCCTCCACCAGCTCCTGCTGTTCGATCAAGCGGCGGAAATTCTGCTTGTGCAGCGGCCTGCCGGCCAGCGCCTCGACGCATTTCTGCAGCTCCAGCAGGGTGAATTCCGGCGCCATCAGCTCGAACACCACGGGGCGGTATTTGATCTTGGCGCGCAGCCGGGCGATGCCGGTGGCCAGAATGCGGCGATGGTCATGCGCCATGGCAATGCCCGGCCCGTGCGCCGCGCCGGCTTCCGTGACCAGCCCGGCCTCGTAGAGAAGTTCGTAGCGCTGCAGCACCAGTTCCTCGTTCCACGGGCGCCCGTCAGTAGCAAAATTGACGGCGATCCGCGCGAGCCGGCGTTCGCGCATCGCCCCGCCGGCGGCCATCGCCCAGCCGCCCAGTGCGGCGGTCAGCGCCGGCAGCGTGTCGGCGGCGGTGTCGCGCCGATCCTCCCACGGGAAATAGCGATACCAGCTCTGCCAGCCAGTGCTGCCCGGCGCGGCGCGGGCCAGGCCGAGATAGGAGATCGAGATCATCCGCCGCCCGCGCGCCTGGCGGTCCTGATCGGCAAAGGTATAAAGCTGCTCGACATAGCCGAGATCATGGCCGGTCTGCGCCTCCACCCAGAGCCGCAGCCCCGATTGCAGCGAACGATGCTGCTGCACGAACGGGCCGGAGGGCAGGGCGGTGCCCTCCTCGATCGTCAGCACGCAGGGCATCCCGGCGGCGACCGCGGCGATGACCGCGATCAGCTCGACATCCTGCGCCGGCGCGCCACTGCGCCCGGCATCCTGGCTGGCGGGAAGGTCCATACGCGCATCGTGCCCGAGGCGCGGGTTGGCGCCAATCGGCTTCTACGCGGAAGGGACCGCCCAGGGGGGTGCGCAAACTGAGCAATTGACGCGCCGGGGCGGAAAGGATTATGGCCCGTGCCGGGTCACGTCCCCCCACCGGGACGCTCGTCTTCTGCAAGGGAGAGTCTGCCATGGCAGATCAAGCCGCCGCGCACCCGGTGCGCCCGCAAAGTCGTCCGCATAATCCGGCCTTTTCCTCCGGTCCCTGCGCCAAGCGGCCGGGCTGGTCGCTCGCCGCGCTGGATGGCGCGCTGCTCGGGCGCAGCCATCGCGCCAAGGAACCCAAGGCCAAGCTCGCCGAGGTGATCACCCGCTCGCGCGCTTTGCTCGGCATGCCCGAGGATTGGCGGCTCGGCATCGTGCCGGCTTCCGATACCGGCGCGGTGGAACTCGCGCTGTGGTCGCTGCTCGGCCCGCGCGGCGTCGATATCCTGGCCTGGGAAAGCTTCGGCGCCGGCTGGGCGACCGATATCCAGAAGCAGTTGAAGCTGCAGGATGCGCGGCTGATCAGCGCGCCCTATGGCAAGCTGCCCGATCTGGCACAGGTGGATTTCAGCCGCGACGTGGTGTTCACCTGGAACGGCACCACGTCGGGCGTGCGGGTTCCCAATGCGGATTGGATCCCCGCCGACCGGCAGGGGCTGGCGATCTGTGATGCCACCTCGGCGGCCTATGCCATGCCGCTCGACTGGAAGAAGCTCGATGTCGTCACCTGGTCCTGGCAGAAAGTGCTGGGCGGGGAGGCGGCGCATGGCATGCTGGCGCTCTCGCCGCGCGCCGTCGAACGGCTGGAAAGCCATGGCCCGGCCTGGCCGATGCCCAAGCTGTTCCGCCTGACCAAGGGCGGCAAGCTGAACGAGGGCATCTTCAAGGGCGAGACCATCAACACCCCCTCGCTGCTGGCGACCGAGGATGCGCTGGATAGCCTGCGCTGGGCGGAAAGCGTCGGCGGGCTGGCCGCGCTGATCGGGCGCTGCGAGGCGAGCCTTGCGCGGATCGCCGCCTGGGTGGCCAAGACGCCGTGGATCGAGTTCCTGGCCGAGGACGCAGAGACCCGCTCCTGCACCTCGGTCTGCCTGAAGATCACCGCGCCCTGGTTCGCCGCCCTCGATGAGGATCGCCAGCGCGCCATCGCCAAGGAATTCGCCACGCTGCTGGAAAAGGAAGGGGTTGCCTTCGATATCGGCGCGCATCGCGACAGCCCGCCGGGCCTGCGCATCTGGACCGGTGCGACGGTGGAGCCCGACGACGTGGCGAAGCTGCTGCCCTGGCTCGATTGGGGCTTCGCCCGGCTTGCCGCCACCCACGCCCCTGCCGTCGCCGCGGAGTAAGCCCTCATGCCCAAGGTTCTGATCAGCGACAAATTGTCGCCGGCGGCGGTTGCCATCTTCCGCGATCGCGGCATCGAGGTGGATGTGAAACCCGGCCTGTCGCCCGCCGATCTGCGCGCCATCATCGGCGAGTACGACGGGCTGGCGATCCGCAGCGCCACCAAGGTGACGAAGGAGTTGCTGGAGGCCGCGACCCGTCTGAAAGTCGTCGGCCGCGCCGGCATCGGCGTCGATAATGTCGATGTCAAATCGGCCACCGCGCGCGGCGTGGTGGTGATGAACACGCCGCATGGCAACACCATCACCACCGCCGAGCATGCGGTGGCGATGATGTTCGCCCTGGCGCGGCAGATCCCCGAGGCATCCGCCAGCACCCGCGCCGGCAAGTGGGAGAAGAACCGCTTCATGGGCGTCGAGCTGACCGGCAAGGCGCTGGGGCTGATCGGCTGCGGCAATATCGGCTCGATCGTCGCCGAGCGCGCGGTCGGGCTGAAGATGCGGGTGCTCGCCTATGATCCTTATCTGTCGGAGAAGCGGGCGCTCGATCTCGGGGTGGAGAAGGTCGAACTCGACGCGCTGCTGGCGCGCGCCGACCTGATCACTCTGCATACGCCGCTGACCGATGCGACACGCAACATCCTCTCGAAGGAGGCACTGGCGAAAACCCGCAAGGGCGTGCGCATCGTCAACTGCGCCCGCGGCGGGCTGATCGACGAGGCGGCGCTGGCCGAGGCGATCCGCTCGGGCCATGTCGCGGGTGCCGCGCTCGATGTCTTCGAGGCGGAACCGCCGCCGGCCGATCATCCGCTATTCGCGCTGGAAAATGTCGTCTGCACCCCGCATCTGGGGGCCGCGACGGCCGAGGCGCAGGAGAACGTGGCGCTGCAGGTGGCCGAGCAGATCAGCGATTTCCTGCTGAGCGGGGCGGTGGCGAATGCCATCAATATGCCCTCGGTCTCGGCCGAGGATGCGCCGCGTCTGGCCCCCTATATGGAACTGTGCCGGCTGCTGGGCGGCTTTGCCGGGCAGATGACGCAGGCCAAGGAAGGCGTGCTGCGCCGCGTGACGATCGAGTACGAAGGCCATGCCGCCGCGCTCAATCACCGCCCGCTGACCGCAGCCGCGCTCGCCGGTCTGCTCGGGCCGATGATGGAGGGGGTGAATATGGTCAATGCCCCGGTCGCGGCGCGCGAACGCGGCATCGACGTCGCCGAGACGGTGCATGAGCGCGACAGCGAGTACCAGACCCTGGTGCGCGTCACGGTGGAGACGGACGGGCTGAAGCGCTCCGTCTCCGGGACGCTGTTCGCGGGCTCGCGGCCGCGTCTGGTGGAGATCAAGGGCATCCGGGTGGAGGCCGATTTCGGCGCCCATATGCTCTATGTCACCAACCAGGACAAACCGGGCTTCATCGGCCGCTTCGGGGCGACGCTGGCCGGGGCGGGGATCAATATCGCGACCTTCCATCTCGGCCGGGCGGAGCAGGGCGGGGACGCGATCTGTCTGGTCTCGGTCGACGAACCCGTGACCGAGGAGGTGCTGGCCATGGTGCGCACCCTGCCGCTGGTGGTGCAGGCAACGCCGCTGGCCTTCTAAGCCCGCCCGCCCATCCCACCCATGCATCCCCCCTCGCGCCATGCTTTCGTGAGGGGGGATCATGCTCTAGGGTGCGCGGCAATGTTCCCGTCCTTCGCACGCCTTCGTATCCCATTCCCCCGCTCGCGCCGCTTCCTGCCCTGGCTGGCGGGGATAGTGCTGGTGCTGGCGCTTGCGCCGGCCCGGGCGGATCAATCCCTGCCGGTCGGCGGCGCCGCCGGCGCGCGCGCCGATCAGGCACCGCTGGTCGGCCCGGACGGGCTCGGCCAGTCCAAGGCGCCCGGCACCGGCACCAAGGAGTTGATCGCCCTGCCGATGGAGACGCTGCTGCCCGGGCATACCCTGCCGGACGGCGCCTATCGCGACGAGGCGGCGCGGCTGGCGCGGCTGATGCAGGGGCTGCATTTCGGCATGACGCCGGAAGCGGTGAATGCGCTGCTGCCCGAACCCTTCGACAGCGCCGCCTGGAACGTGCTGCCGGTCACCCATTATTTCGGTCCGACCGCGGTACGCTATTTCTGGGTCAGCCTGACGGCCTCGGGGCGGCTGCGGTCGCAGATCCATGCCTGTTTCGGCCTTCCCAGCTACATCGCCTTCTATTTCGAGGATCATAAGCTGTTCCTGGTCTCCTATCGCTTCGCCACGGATGGGCTCTGCCCGCGCGTCTCCGACGCGGCGGATGAGATTTTCGGCCAGGCGACGGTGCTCGGCCGCAATCTCGTCTCGGCGGAGCATTATCGGACGCTGAATGTCGATGTCGTCGATCTCTGGCAGCCGGGGATCCTGCCCGTGGTGCATCGTCGCTGGCAGGCGGAGACGCCTTGATGCGCGGTTCCATCCGGCGGCTTCTCGTCCCCGGCCTGTTCGCATTGGCGATGATGGCGCCTACCGCATCGCCGGCGCGGGCCGAGCCGATCCAGCCTGATTTTCCCCAGACCCTGCCGAAGCCGCTGCCCAAGCCGGGCGCGCCGGCAAGCCGCGCAACACCGGCACCGGCGGTCATTCCCGGCGCGCGCTGCATCGCCGCGGTGGTGACCGAGGATACCGGCACCTCCGATGCGTTCCTCTATCGCGAACTTTTCCTGCGCCCGCACGGGCCGCAGCGGCGCGACGGCATGGCGGTGGCGGACCCCTCCGCGCCCTGTCCGCCGGATGCCGTGCGCAGCGCCGCGCGCAACGCGCTGATCGCCTGCCGCGAGCGCGCCATCAACCCGTCCAACTGTGTCTATGGCGACATGGACCATAATTTCATGATCACCACCGATGTTTCCGACAGCTCGGCGGAGCATTCGGTGGTGCTGGCGACCGAGGCGCGCTACCTCGGCATTGCCTGCGTGCCGATCGGCGGCATCGATGTATGCTCCATCGCCAGCGGCAACGATGCCGCGGCGGCGGTGGAGGCGGCGCGGGCGCGCTGCAAGCGGGCGCATGGCGATGGCTGCGTGCTGACTAATGCTGTGCCGGTCGCGCCGCCCGCCGATCCGGCAGCGGACGCTCCGGCAACGCATGCGGCGCCGGCCCGCCCGGCCCCGCCTCACCCCGTGCCCTATCATCCGACGCCGCTGCATCGCTAGCGATCGTTGAAGGCGGTATCGCCGGAAACGTTGATCACGCGATCAAACAAAAACTCAGACCATAATCGGTGAACCAGGGGGAACCGGTCATGGTCTAAGCCAGGGCCGACGGGCGGTTGCCGGGACGGGCGGTGCGGCCCATGATGGACCCATGCAGCTCGGCATCCATCTGCCGCATATCGGCCGCAAGGCCGGCCCCGCCGCCATTCGCCGCGCCGCCATCCAGGCCGAGGCGCTGGGTTTTGACGATGTCTGGGTCTCCGAACACATCATCGTTCCGGCCGGTGCGCCCTATCCGCCATCGCCGCTTTTCTTCGATCCGGTGCTCAGCCTGACCTGGGCGGCGGCGGCGACGCGGCGGGTGCGGCTCGGCACCTCCGTACTGGTGCTGCCGCTGCGCCATCCGCTACCGCTCGCCAAGGAACTCGCGACGCTGCAATGCCTGTCCGAAGGACGGCTGATCCTGGGCGCCGGGGCCGGCTGGCTGGAGGCGGAATTCGCCGCCCTCGGCGTGCCGTTCCGCGAACGCGGGCGGCGCCTGGATGAAGGTCTGGCGATGATGCGCGCGGTGTGGAGCGAGGATCCGGTGAGTTTCCCGGCCCGCGCCATCGCCGCCGAGATCGCCGCGATGCGCATGCTGCCGCAGCCTTCCGCGCCGATCCCGGTCTGGATCGGCGGCGGATCGGAGGCGGCGCTGGCCCGCGCGCTGCGCCACCAGGGCTGGCATGGCAGCCGCATCGAAGCGGCCGCGCTGAGCGGGCTTGCCGCGCGGCTGCGTGCTCAAGCGGCGCCGGGCTTCACGATCTCGGTACGGCTGCGCCACCCGGAAGGGGCGACGGCGGATGGCTTCGCGCCAACGCTCGCCGCCTATGCCGCGGCCGGCGCCGATCATGCGATGGTCGAGCCGCAGGCGCGCGGCCTGGAAGCCTGGCTGGCGGCGGTGGAACAGGTCGCCGCCGCGCGCGCGATCGCCGGGCTGTAGCTCCGGGCAGGCCCGGCCTGCCGATCGGCGGATGTAAGCCTGGCGCAAGGTTTTGCCGCTACCCATCGTCCAGGCCGCCGGTTCGGGGCCGCCCGCATGCGCGTCCGACGCGCATGTTCCCTGGGACTCGGGCAACCCAGGATGGTATCGTCTCGGCCGGCTCGCTAGACTGACGCGCTCAACTGGCACCAAGCCAGGCCGTGGCCCGACGCGCTATCCCCCGGCATCGGGGCACGCCGGGCGGCGAAACATCCGGAGAGATCGCGCCTTGGATCTGCGTGCCCCCCCCTCACAAGCCGATGCTGCGCCGGCACGCGCTCCGGCGGACAGGGCAGGCACGGCCGAGGCTTTCACGCGGCTGCGCCGACGGCTGATACTGGCCGGTGTGCTGCTGGGATCGATCGTGGTGATCGCCGCCGGATTCGCCAGCTGGGACCAGCACGGCCAGGCGGTCGCCGCCGATCGGCGCAACGAGAATAATCTCGGCATCGTCGTCGCGGCGCAGACCGAACGGGCGCTGCAAAGCGTCGATCTGGCGCTGCAGACCGCGCGGGCGGAACTGCTGGCCAATGCTGGCGCATCGTCGGAGGGATTTGCCGCCTTCGCCGCGTCGCGTGAGGCGCATCAGCTGCTGCTCGATCAGCTGCGTAACCTGCCGCTGGCCGACGCGGTGGTGCTGGTCAATGCGGCCGGCACGGTGGTGAACTGGTCACGTCCCTGGCCGGCGCCGCCGATCGATGTCGCCGATCGCGATTATTTCCAGCAATTCGCCGCCCCTCATCCCGGCAACCATGGCGCCTTCGTCAGCCGCCCCCTGATCAGTCGCGGCGGGCATCGCTGGACGCTGTTTCTCGCCCGGCGCATCACCGCCGCCGATGGCCGGCTGCTGGGCGTCATCCTGACCGGCATCACGCTGGAGCGGATGGAGACATTCCTGGCGACCACGGCTGGCCCGCCCGGCACGGAAGTGACGCTGATCCGTCGCGACGGGGTGATCCTGGCCCGCTTTCCCCCGAGCGGCACACCGCCTGCCGCCACTGCCGCCCATTCCGGCCTCGGCGTGGGGGAGATGGTGCCGCTCGATACGCCCTGGCGGCGTCTGGTCGCGGCGGGTGGCGGCACGATCACCCGATCCGCGCTGTTCGGCCAGGCCAAGTCCGGCGACGGCGCGGGCGGACGTTCGATTTCGGTGCATCCGCTCGGAGCCTATCCGATCGTCGTCGATCTCAGCCTGGCGCATGGCGCGGCGCTGGCGGCATGGCGGCGGCAAAATCTGTTCGGCGCGATCGCCATGGCGGCGGTGATCGCGGCCTTTGCCCTGGCCTTCACGGCGCTGGCGCGGCAGATGCGCCGGGTGGAGGCTTCCGAGGCCGCGCTCGAACGGCAGAACGCCGCCCTCGCCGCCTCTCAGGCCGCGCTGGAGGAAAGCCAGGCGGCGCTGGCGGAAAAATCGCACGCCCTGCAGACCACGCTGGAACATATCGACCAGGGCATTCTGATGGTGACGCCGGAGCGGCTGGTGGCGGTCAGCAATGCCCGGGTAACCGGGCTGCTCGGCCTGCCGGCCGAGCTGCTGACACCGGGGCGGAACTTTGCCGATATCCTCCGTCATCAATGGAGCACCGAGGAATTCGCCCAGACGCCGGAAGATGTGCGCGCCTTTATCCGCGCCGGCGGCATCCTCGATCAGGCGCATGTCTATGAACGGCTGCGCCCCGACGGTTCGGTGCTGGAGGTCCGCTCCACGCCTCTGCCGGGCGGCGGTGTGGTGCGCACCTATTCCGATGTCACGCTGCGCCATCAGGCGGAAGCGGCCTCGGCGGCGAGCGAGCGCCGGCTGCGCGATTTCGCCGAAATGGCGTCGGACTGGTTCTGGGAGCAGGACGCGGAATACCGCTATACCTGGGACAGCGACAGCGTGGTGATGCGCGGCTTCATCGACCGGTCGGGCAATACGGGGCGGATGCGCTGGGATATCGCCCATGACGATACGACGACGCCGCGCTGGCATGCCCATCGCGCCGATCTGGCCGCGCATCGGCCGTTTCGCGATTTCCGCTACGAGATCCTGGGCACGGACGGACAGGTTCATCATCTCTCGATCCACGGCAACCCGGTCTTTGACGAGCGCGGTGCCTTCGCCGGCTATCGCGGCACCGGACGCGACATCACCGCGCAGGTTCTGGCCGAGCGCGACCTGACCCAGGCCAAGCAGGCGGCAGAAGCGGCAAGCCGCGCCAAATCCGACTTCCTGGCCAATATGAGCCACGAAATCCGCACGCCGATGAACGGCATCGTCGGGATGAACGAGATCCTGCTGCAAAGCACGCTCTCGGCCGAGCAGCGCGAATGCGCCATCGCCATTCGCGACAGTGCCGAGGCGCTGCTCGGCGTGGTCAATGATATTCTCGACATATCCAAGCTGGAAGCGGGCAGGGCCGAGCTGGAGGAGATCGATTTCGATCTGGTCGATGTGGTGGAATCGGCGGTCGCGCTGCTTTCGCCGCGCGCGCATGAGAAGCGGATCGAGCTCAGTGCCTTCGTCGATCCTGCCGCGCGCTCCGGCTTTCGCGGCGATCCCGGCCGGCTGCGTCAGGTGCTGCTCAATCTCATCGGCAATGCGATCAAATTCACCGATACGGGCGGGGTCTCAGTGGAGGTCAGCCTGCACGCCCCGGCCGAAGGGCGGCCGGTGCTGCATTTCGAGGTGACGGATACCGGCATCGGCATCGCGCCCGCCGCGCGCGCCCAGCTTTTCGAGAAATTCACCCAGGCCGACAGCTCCATCTCCCGCCGTTTCGGCGGTACCGGGCTGGGGCTTGCCATCTGCCGGGAAATCGTGGCGCTGATGGGCGGCGAAATCAGCGTGGAAAGCACCCCCGGGCGCGGCAGCCGCTTTCATTTCGAGCTGGCCCTGGCGCGCGCCGAACGCCCGGTGATCAGCAGCCGCTCCCTGCCCGAGCAGGTGGGGGGAATGCGCGTTCTGCTGGTCGATGACGCGGCGATGAACCGGCGCGTGCTGACGCGGCAGCTGGAAAGCCTGGGCATGGAGGTTGCCGCCGCATCCGATGGCTTCGAGGCGGTGGCGGAACTGGAGCGGGCCTGGCATCGCGGCCGGCCCTTCGATCTGGTGATGCTCGATCAGGTGATGCCCGGCCTGCCCGGCGAAGCGCTGGCGCGGCGCATCCGGGCCATTCCGGAATTGGCCGAAACCCGGCTGGTGCTGGTCTCCTCCATCGGGCATTCGGTGGCCGCGCAGCATCCCGATGGCGTGGTCGATGCGGTGTTGACCAAGCCGGTGCGAGCGCAATCGCTGTTCGACACGCTGGGTCGGGTGTTCGGCGTGATGCGCCCGCCCGCGTCGGTTGCGGAGGCACCGCCTGCCGCCGGCGCGGTGGCGCGTCCGCTCGATGTGCTGGTGGCCGAGGATAACCGCATCAATCAGCGCCTGATCGCGCTGCTGCTGGGCAATGCCGGGCATCGCGTGACGCTGGTCGACCATGGCGCGGCGGCGGTGTCGGCGGTGGCGGCGGGCGATTTCGACGTGGTGCTGATGGATGCGCAGATGCCGGTGCTGGATGGCATCGCAGCGACCGCGCGCATTCGTGCCCTGCCGCCGCCGCGCGGCAAGGTCGCAATCATCGCGCTGACGGCGGATGCGATTGCCGGGGCGGAAGAACGCTATCTGGCCGCCGGCATGGATGGCTATCTGTCCAAGCCGCTGGCGTCGGCGGCGCTGCATGCGGTGCTGGCGCGCATCGCCGCGGCGTTGCCGCTTGCCGCCGCGCCGATGCCGGCCGCGGCCGAAGCCGAGCCGGCGCCGATCGAGCCGGCGCCGATCGAAGCGGAGGCGATCGCGGCGCTGGAAAGCTTCATGCCACCCGATCGGCTGGCGGATTTTCTGCAAGCCTCGGCCGAGGATCTCGATCTGCGTCTGCACGCGCTGACCGTCGCGGTGGCGGCCGGCGATCTCGCCGAGGCAGGGCGGCAGGCGCATGACATCATCTCGGTCGCCGGCAATTGCGGCGGCCGCCATCTCAGCATGATGGCGCAAATCCTGGTCGCGTCCTGCCGCGCCGGCACATTAACGCAGGCGCAGCTCGCCCCGGTGCTTGCCGCCGGTGCCGCCCTGCGCGCCGCCCTGGCGGCCGGACCGATCGCGCGCGCGGCGTCGGCCTGATCCCAGGCGCGCCGCCGCCGCCTCAGCCCGCCATGGCGGCCAATGCCTGGCGCAGATCGGCGATCAGATCGGCCGGGTCTTCCAAGCCGATATGCAGCCGCACGCGCGGTCCATCGGGCGAGAGCGTGCTGGCGACCCGGGTGACGCTGTCGGTGGTCGGAACCACCAGGCTTTCGAAGCCGCCCCAGGACGCACCGATGCCGAACAGATCGAGCGCATCGCAGAAGCGGTGACTCTGTTCCTGGCTGAAGCGCGTATCGAAGACCACCCCGAACAGCGAGCAGGCGCCGGTGAAATCGCGCTTCCACAGATCATGCCCGGGCGCGCCGGGCAGGGCAGGGTGGAGCACCGCCGCGACTTCCGGCCGGCCGGCCAGCCAGGCCGCTACTTCCAGCGCCGATTTTTCCTGTCGTGCCAGCCGCACCCCCATGGTGCGCAGGCCGCGCAAAGTCAGCCAGACCTCGTCGGGGCCCGCGAATTCGCCGAGATTGCGCTTGGTCGCATGCAGCGTCTCCCAATCCTCGGCATTGCCGACCGTCACCGCGCCGATCAGTACATCGGAATGCCCGGCCGGGTATTTCGTCGCCGCCTGGATGGAGACATCGACGCCGTGGCGGAAGGGCTGGAAGTGATGGATGCCCCAGGTGTTGTCCATCAGCACCTTGGCGCCGCCGGCATGCGCGGCAGCGGCCAGGGCGGGAATGTCCTGCACTTCGAACGTATGGCTGCCGGGGCTTTCGGTGAAGACCAGGGTGGTATTCGGCCGCATCAGCGCGGCAAGGCCGGCGCCATCGATGCAGGGATCGTAATAGCTGGTTTCCACCCCGAAGCGGCTGAGTGTCTCGTTGGCGAAGCGCCGGGTCGGGCCATAGACGCTGTCGGTGATCAGGCAATGATCGCCGGCCTTGAGGAAAGCCAGCATCGGCACGGTGACGGCGGCCAGCCCCGATCCCACCAGGGCGGTGCGATACCCGCCTTCGACATCGCAGATCACGTCTTCCAGTGCCCAATGGGCGGTACTGCCGTCCAGCCCATAGGCCAGGGCACGCTCGCCGCGCCGGGCCTGCGCATCGGCGCGCGCGGCAACCGTCGGCGACAGCACGGTGGAGCCCCGCGAGAGCGGCGGATTGACGAAGCCCGCGCTGCGCTTGCCGGCACGGCCGAGATGGGAAAGCCGCGTCTGCAGGCCGGGCCTGGTTTTACTGTCCTGATCCATTATGCGCGCTCCTACAGCGTGATCGTTGAAGGCGGATGAGCCGGAAGCGTTGATCACCCGACCCAACAAAGACTGAGACCATGATGGGTGAACCGGGGGGAACCGGTCATGGTCTAGATCTGATGACGAAGGACGGCCCCGCCGCCGGTCCGAATGATGCGATCAAACAAAGAGAGAGACCGATGGCCGAGCGAAAGCCAACCCATCGAATTCTAGCCCTTTTCCACCGGCGTATCGGCCCGCCCGCCCCATTCCGTCCACGATCCGTCATACAGCGCGCCTTCCGGCAGCCCCGCCAGACGCATGCCCAGCGTCAAGATGGCCGCCGTCACGCCGGTGCCGCAACTGGTCACCACCGCGCGCGCGCCATCGGCGCCGGCCGCCGCGAAGCGGGCGCGCAGCGCCGCAGCATCGCGGAACGTGGAGTCCGGATTCAGCAGGTCGGTATAGGGAAGATTGGCCGCCCCCGGCATATGGCCGGATCGCATCCCGGCGCGCGGCTCGGCCACGCTGCCGGTGAAACGCCCGGCGGCGCGTGCATCCAGCACCAGTTCGCGCCCGGTTTCGAGATTGGCCAGGATATCGCCGATGCCGCGCAGGCGATGGGCGCGAAAATCCGCACGGAAGCGGGTCGGGCTGGCCGAGCGGGCCGGCCCGGTCTCGACGGCGCGGTTCTCGCTTCGCCACTTCGGCAGCCCGCCATCCAGCACCGCGGCGCGGTCATGGCCGAACAGCCCCATCAGCCACCAGCCGCGTGCCGCGGAGGCAAGGCCCTTCTGGTCGTAGAACACCACGCGCGTGTCGTTGCCTACACCCATCTCTCCCATCAGCCGGGCGAAGCGCCCGGCGCTGGGCACCATATGCGGCAGATCTGTATCGGGATCGGCAACCACGTCGATATCGAAAAACCGCGCGCCTGGGATATGCGCGGTCTGGAATTCCGCCGCGCCGTCGCGGTTTTCATTGGGCAGGAATTTGGTGGCGTCGAACACCACGAGGTCGGGTTGGCCCAGCGCGGCGGCAAGCCAC
>JAGWRU010000207.1 GCA_028869595.1 Rhodospirillales bacterium | reverse complement strand
CGCCCTGGCGCGCGGCCATAAGCGCATGCAGGAGGCGGCGAAGGCGATGGAGGGCGGCGATGCGGCTGCCCTGCATCGGCTGCGCCTGGCCGCCAAGCGCCAACGCTATGGCGCGGAGGCGCTGGCCGGGCTTTTTGCCGGCAAGGCGGCGCGGCGGGCGACGCGGCGGCTGGCGGCATTGCAGAACGCGCTGGGCCATATCAACGATGCCGCAACGGTTGCGGCATTGCTCGCAGCCCTGCCCCAGCACGCGCGGGCGGCCGGGCTGGTGGCCGGCTTCCTGGCCGCACGGGCGGGCGAAAGGCGGGCGGCGCTCGACGGGCTATGGCGCAAATACCGGCGCGACGCGGTGTTCTGGGCCTGATGGATCGCGTGCGACTCCATTCACATTTCCGTTCGTACCGCAACGAAAACAAGCGGCCGATCGCCGCTTCCCCCTGGCGCGACGGATCGGAGGCTTCTATGGATAGGCCGAAGCAGCGCCATGCCCCTGGCCTTGCCGCAGCCCGTCGTCCCGCCCCTTGTTCGGATCGTCTCGCGTGACCCTGCGCCCACCCCGCCGTATTTTCCGCCGCCAGACCGGGCCCTCCGGCAGCGGCGTCATGCGCGCCGCGATGGGCGGGGTGCTGTCGGTCGGCGTGACGCTGGGGGTGATCGGGCTGTCCTCGGCGCTGTTCGGCCATGGCACCGGCTCCGGCGGCATCCTGTCGGCGCCGGCATCCGAGGTTGCGGTGGTCGATGGCGGCACGCTGCGCCTGGGTCCGCATGTCCTGCGCCTGTACGGGCTGACGCCGCTGGCGCGCGGCACGGCCTGCGCCGGTCAGGGCGGACAGCCGCAGGATTGCGGCCGCGCGGCGGCCAATGCGCTGGCCCGCATGGTCGGCACCGACGTGTCCTGCCGCCTGCGTGGCGAGGATGGGGCCGGTCATGCCCTGGCCAGCTGCCGCAGCGCCGGCACCGATCTCGGCCGCGCCCTGGTGGCTGCCGGCCTTGCCCGCGCCAGCGGCCGCGACGAAGCGCTGGTCGATGCGGAAAGTGCGGCGCGCAACGCCCATCGCGGCATCTGGGCGCCGGCCAGCTGACGCAGCGTCACGCGACGATCCTGCCGGACCGCCCGCTTTTCCGCTGATCTCGACCGCGACCGCTAGGCCTTCGGCTTGGCCTTCGCCGCGACCGGCGCGGCGGCATCGCGGCGCAGCCGCTTCTCGCCCAGGAACAACAGGATCGGCGCTGCGATATAGATCGAGGAGGAGGTGCCGACGACGATGCCGAACAGCATCACCCAGGCAAATCCCGAAATCGACTCGCCACCGAATAAAGCAAGCGGCAAGGCTGCCAGAAACACCGTCATGGAGGTGCCGATGGTACGGTTCAGCGTCTCGTTGATCGACAGATCGATCAGATCGCGCAGCGGCATGGTTTTGTATTTACGCAGATTCTCCCGCACCCGGTCATAGACCACCACCTTGTCGTTGGTGGAGTAGCCGAGCACGGTGAGCAAGGCCGCGACCATCACCAGATCGAATTCGATATGGGTGAGCACCAGAAAGCCGATGGCCTTGGTCATGTCGAGGATCAGCGTCACCACCGCGCCGACCGCGAACTGCCATTCGAAGCGGAACCAGATATAGACCAGGATCATCAGCAGGCTGATGCCGAGCGCGAGCAGCCCGTTGCGGAACAGCTGCGCGGAGACCGAAGCGCCGACCGCATCGGCGCGCAGGATCACGATGCCCGGTACTGCCTTGGTCAGGGCCGCGCGCACCGTCTCCTCCGCCGCCTGGGTCTGCTTGGCGCTGGGCTGCGCGCCGAGGCGGATCAGCACGTCGTTATCGGCGCCGAAGCGCTGCACCCCCTGCGCGCCGACATGCAGCCCCGCCAGCGCGCCGCGGATGGCGGTGAAATCGGCGGGGCCCGGGGTGCGCGCCTCCATCACGATGCCGCCCGAGAAATCGATGCCGAGCGTCAGGCCGGGATAGAAGAACAGCGCGACCGAAGTCGAGGAGAGCACCGCCGAGACGAGCAGCCCGAGAAAACGGCCGCGCATGAAGCGGATGCGCGTGCCGTCGGGCACCAGGCGGAAATGCGGGCGCAGCAGGAAACCGAACATGATGCTCAGACCGGAAGCTGTTGGGGACGGTGGCGGACATACCAGCGCGAGACGAGCAGCCGCGTCAGCATCCACGCCGTGAACAGGCTGGTGGCGATGCCCACCGTGATGGTCACGGCAAAGCCTTTCACCGGGCCGGAGCCGAAGATGAACAGCATCACATGCGCCAGGAAGGTGGTCGCATTGCTGTCGAAGATGGTGCCGTAGGCGCGGGTGAAGCCGGCCTCCAGCGCGGCCAGCGGCGGGCGGCCATGCCTGGCCTCGTCGCGGATGCGCTCATTGATCAGGATATTGGCATCGACCGCCATGCCCAGCGTCAGCAGGATGCCGGCCATGCCGGGCAAAGTCAGCGTCGCCTGCAGCAGCGACATCACCCCCAGCAGCAGGAACAGATTGACCAGCAGCGCGACATTCGCGAACCAGCCGAACAGGCCGTAGAAAAACCCCATGAAGCCGATCACCAGCACGAAGCCGACGGCCAGCGAGATCGCCCCGGCGCGAATGCTGTCGGCACCGAGTTCCGGGCCGATGCTGCGCTGCTCGACAATGGTCAGCGGCGCCGGCAGCGCGCCGGCGCGCAGCAGCACGGCAAGGTCGGTGGCGGAGGCGGCGGTGAAATTGCCGCTGATCTGACCGCGCCCGCCGGTGATCGGCTCTCGGATGACCGGCGCGCTGATCACCTTGCCGTCCAGCACGATGGCGAAGCGGTGATTGACATTGGCCCGCGTCACATCGGCGAAACGCTGCGCGCCGATGCTGTTGAAGGTGAAATTGACCACCCATTGGCCCGATTGCGGGTCCTGGCCGGCCTGGGCATTGGTCAGATCCGCGCCATCGACATCGACCCGCCGACGCACCGCGATCTTGGTGCCGGGCTGGTCCTGCATCGGCAGGAAATCATCGCCCGGCGGCGGCAGGCCGCCGGCATTGGCATCCGCCTGCTCATCGACCAGTTGAAACGTCATATGCGCGGTCTTGCCGAGCAATTCCTTGATCCGCCCCGGATCGCCGATGCCGGGCAATTGCACGACGATGCGCTGGCTGCCCTGGCGGGTGATTTCGGGATCGACCACCCCGGTCTCGTCGATGCGCCGGCGGATGATCTCGATCGATTGCTGCACCGCCTGCTCCGCCCGCGTGGTCAGGGCCGATTGCGACAAAGCGAGCAGGATGGTCCCGTCCGGGCGGGAGGTCAGCGTGAGTTCCGGATCGGCCGGATTATTGCCGGCCAGCAGCGGCTTGAGCGCGGCCAGCGCGTCGCCGAGTCGCTTGGGATCGCGCAACACCAGCTTGACCGCGTTATCGGCCATGTCGGTGCCCAGGCTGCGGTAGAAGATCGCCCCCGGGCGCAGTGCCTGGCGCACCCCGTCGACCATGCCGTCCAGACGCTGCTTTTCCACCGCCTGCATATCGACCTGCATCAGCAGATAGCTGCCGCCGCGCAGATCGAGGCCGAGATGCACCGTCCGCCAGGGCAGCCACGAGACCGGCGCGCGGGTCAGATTGGGCACGCAAAACAGCACGCCCAGCAGGCAGATCGCAAGGACGGTCCAGGTCTTCAGACGGCTGAAATACATCATGGCGCGCCGGTATGAGGGGGCCGGCGCCGCTTGTCAAAATGCCTGCGCCAGAGCCAGGGTCGCGGCCGCTCTGGAGCGCGTTTTCAACGGCTTCGCCGCAGCGGCACCACCCGCGACCGGTCCGGTTTGGCAATTTTCGCCAGCGCCGCGGCAAGATCGGCCATCTGAAACGGCTTGGCGATCGCCGCCGCGCCCCGCCCCGCCCATTCGCCCAGCCCGTCCTGGGCGACATAGCCGGTCATGAACAGAATGCCGAGATCGTCGAGGATGGCCCGCGCCTCGGTGGCGATCGCGGCGCCGTCCGGCTCCTTCAAGGCGAAATCGACGATCAGCACATCGAAGCCGCGCCCGGCGCGCAGCAGATCGAGCGCCGCCCGCCCGCCCGCGCAATCGACCGGACGATGGCCAAGCTCGATCAGCATTTCCCGCGTCATTGCCCGCACCGATGGCTCGTCATCGACCAGCAGCACGTCCAGGCTGCGGCTCTCATTCATGGCGACAGGGCGCGGCGGCGGCGCGGCGGCGGCCTCCGGCGCGGCGGCGGGCAGGATCAGGCGCACCGTCGTGCCCTCGCCGAAGCGGCTTTCGATGCGCGCCGAGCCGCCCAACTGCTCGGCAAACCCATGCACCATCGACAGGCCGAGCCCGGTTCCCTTGCCCGGTTCGCGCGTGGTGAAGAAGGGCTCGAAGGCGCTGGCACGCACCTTTTCCGACATTCCCTCGCCGGTGTCGCGCACGGCGATGCAGACGCTGCCTGCCGCCCCGGATGCGCCGTCGGGCGGAAGCGGACGGGTCTGCACCACCAGCTCGCCGCCGAGCGGCATCGCGTCGCGGGCGTTCATCACCAGGTGCAGCAACGCCCGCTCCAGCTGCACCGGATCGGCTTCGACCCGCGCGAGATCGCCGGCCAGATCGAAGGTGACACGCACCAGGCTGCCGGCAGTGCCGCGCAGCAGCGCCTCGATCCCGCCGAGCAGCTGGTTGACGTCGATCGCCTGGCGACTGACGGCGCGGCTGCGCGCGAAAGTCAGCATCTGCGCGGTCAGGATCGCCCCGCGTTCCGCCGCCTGGCGGATCCCACCCAGCAGGCGCAACACCCGCTCCGGCTCCTGCACGCGCCGGCCGGCAAGTTCGACGCTGCCCAGAATCGCCGCCAGAAGATTGTTGAACTCATGCGCGACACCGCCGGAAAGCCGGCCGAGCGCCTCCATCTTCTGGACTTCCAGCAAGGTATGCTCGACCTCCTCGCGGCGCGCGATTTCGCTCAGCAGCAAAGCGAGCTGGGCTTCGGTGCGCCGCGCCTGGGCCAGGACCAGCCAGCTTGTCAGCCACAGCGCCGCGCCGGCCAGCACGGCGAATACCGCGAGAATGGCCATATGCGTCAGCCACGCGCCCAGCCAGTCGAAGGGCGGGGAGGCAACCATCACGGTCAGGCCGAAGCGCGGCAGGCGGATCAGCGCCGCCTCGTTGCCGCCGGCCGCGCCGGGCAGGCGCATCAGCGCCGGCTCCGCCCCCAGCGCCGGCAGATCGGCGAGTGGCGGTGGCGCTGGCAGCACGCCGGTTCCGGGCAGGACCAGCAGGGTCTGGCCGGCCGGGCCGAACAGTACCGCCCTGGCATGGCGCGGCAGGGCGGCGGCCCGCATCAGCCCGGCAAGGGCGCGATGCGATACGTCTACCGCCACCACCCCGTCGAAGGCGCCCTGGCTGATGCGGGTGCGGCTGAGGGTGAAGGCCGGCGCATCGGCGGGGGCGCCGGTTTTGGGCGGCGGCGTCAGCATCAGCCCGGTCGCCCCGTCAATGGCGGCGGCAAAATAGGGCTGGCTGCGCAGATCGGCAGGCAGCGGCGTCTGTGCGGGGCTGGCCAGGGCGGCCATGCCGGAAGGGTCGATCAGCACGATACGGCCGATCGTCGCCTGCTCGCCGCGCAGGCGCTGTAGAAACGCCGCCGCCCCCGGCGAGCTTGCGATGGTCGGCCATTCCATCCCCGCCACCCGGTCGAGAATGCGCGAGAGGGAGACATCGACACTGGCCAGGGCCTGGTTGGTCTGCTCGGCCAGTGCCGTCGCGCTGGCGGCGAGGCGGGTGCGGGCCTCATGCGCGAGGGTGACCTGGTCGTACCAGCCAGCGCCCAGGAACAGCAGCAGCGGCAGCACGATCGAAGTCAGCAGCAGCGCCCGCGCCGCCCGCCGCGCGGCGTCGAAACGCGGCCGCGCAGCCGGGGCGGAGGCTTCGTGCGGAGCGGGACGGAGAGTGTCGCTCATGCGGAATCGTTCTTGCCCTTACGGATCGCGCCGAAGCAACTCCCATCCACGCTACGCGCGGCCATGCCGGTCATGCCCTGCGCCCAGCAGGGAACCGCCGACCGGCGACAGGCGCGATCGGGCGGCAGTCTAGCGCCGCGACCCTGTCGGGGGGTTGCAATCCCCGCGCGCGCTGGGGGGATCGGCGTCATTTTTTCGTGATGGCGGGGCTGTTTGCGCGCGTCCGCGTTACCTATATGCGCGTCTCAAATTTTCCTCGCACTGGATTGGTTCGAATGCAAAATAAACTGGCGGCGCTGCGCCCCTATGCCCTGTCGCTGCTCCGCTTCATGGCCGGACTTTTGTACATGGAGCACGGCACCGCCAAGCTGCTCGGCTTTCCCGCGATCCCGGCCTTCGCGCATGTCCAGCTCGCCTCGCTGATCGGCGTCGCGGGGGTGTTGGAACTGGTCGGCGGCACGCTGATCATGCTCGGCCTGTTCACCCGCATCGCCGCTTTCGTGCTGAGCGGGGAGATGGCCTTCGCCTATTTCATCGCCCATGCACCGCATGGCTTCCTGCCGATCCTGAACCATGGCGAGCTGGCGGTGCTGTACTGCTTCACCTTCCTCTATCTCGCCGTCGCCGGCGGCGGGCCGATCGCGCTGGAGCGGGTCTTCTGCCGCACAGCGGCGCGGGCGTAACAGGCGGCATCGCGGGGCCGCTTTCCTCGGACCTGGGGAAAGCGGCAGACCATCCTGCCAGACTATGTCGCTTCTGATCTGTCGCGCCCGCAATGTTGCGGCGATCGCGCCGGAGCACGGATTTGCCTGTCCGGAATCCACGGATGCCGGACAGGTTCCTGTTGCTCCGGCATCGTCGGTCTGACAATTTTCCAAGCACTGATCCGCACCGCTCATCGGGAATGCCCGAGAGAAACGGCGTTGGTCGATGCCTGCCGGACGAGGCCTGCACCTTCGCGGCGTTCGGCACCGGACATCGGCCACCGCCTGGAGGTTTCGTTCAATCAAGACCTGACATCCATGCTGTCTGCAGCCGGGCTGATGCAGCCGGCTGCCGACAGCACCAAGCAGCATCGAAGGTTCCAGTATGAGCAAAAGAGTAGCCGATATTCTCATCGCAACGCTTCAGGCAGCCGGCGTCAAGCGTTGCTATGGAATCGTCGGCGATACCCTGAATCAGATCGCGCGCGCCATCGATGTCAGCGATATTGAATGGGTGCATATGCGACACGAGGAAGCCGGCGCCTTTGCCGCCGGCGCCGAAGCGCAGTTGACCGGCAATCTGACCGCATGCGCCGGCAGCTGCGGCCCTGGCAGCCTGCATTTCATCAATGGGCTCTATGAAGCCAATCGCAATCGCTCGCCGGTGGTCCTGATCGCAAGCCAGATCATGCGCCAGGACATCGGCTTCCAGTCGGTCCAGGAAGTCGACTTCGCAGAGGTCTACAAGGGCTGCAGCGTCTTCTGCGAAATGATCCTGACGCCCGAACAGGCGCGACGCAAAACCGTTGCGGCCTGCCATGAACCGGCCCGGGTTTCCCGGAGACTGGATGGATTGAGTCTTTATGCGGCTATAGGCATGTGCTCAAGGGCTGCATAGTAGTTCGCCTCTGCTTCATCGGGCGGGATATTGCCGATGGGCTCGAGAAGGCGACGGTT
>JAGWRU010000206.1 GCA_028869595.1 Rhodospirillales bacterium | reverse complement strand
TCGAGGCCACTTCGCGCACCATCTGCGCGCCCATGTTCTCGAACTTGTCGGCCAGCTCGATCTCCTTGGCGACGGTGACGCCGTCCTTGGTGATGCGCGGCGCGCCGAAGCTCTTGTCGATCACCACGTTGCGGCCCTTCGGGCCCAGCGTAACCTTCACTGCATCGGCGAGAATGTCGACGCCGCGCAGCATTCTCTGGCGGGCATCGCCGCCGAACCGAACGTCCTTGGCAGCCATATTCGGAATTCCTTACTTGCTGATCTGAAAGGGACGCGAGAGGGGGCGAACCCTCAGGCGGCCTTCTTCTTGGCGCTGGGCGTGCCTTCGATGATGCCCATGATGTCGGACTCCTTCATGATCAGGAGCTCCTCACCATCGAGCTTCACCTCGGTGCCGGACCACTTGCCGAACAGGATGCGGTCGCCTGCCTTCACGTCCAGGGCAACGAGCTGGCCCTGTTCGTTGCGCGCGCCCGGACCGACGGCGACGATCTCGCCTTCCATCGGCTTTTCCTTGGCGGTGTCGGGGATGATGATGCCGCCCGCGGTCTTTTCCTCGGCGTTCAGCCGACGGACCACGACCCGGTCATGCAGGGGACGGAACTTCATTCGGATCGCTCCTGGCCGAAAAGCTTCGGCCATATTGGTGGTTGTTGCGCCAGCCACACCATGTCGAGGCCCGATCGCGGCGCCGGGACATAGCTGTTAGCACTCCCCCCTTGGGAGTGCCAGCGATCTAATCTTCCTGCATGGCAGAGTCAAGCCATCGGCAGCACTCTTTTTAGGTGAGTGCCAAAGCCTTGATATCATGCATTTTTTTCTTGCCTGACGCGGGGTGCTTCGTGACATGCTGATGACATCGCGGTCGCAGAAGCCGCCGGGGAGGGGGCGGCAGAATTTCGCATCACGTGCCGATCATCAGGGAGCCGTCGATCATGAGCCTTGCGCTGCAAATGCGGGATTATCGCCTGACCACTGCCGAGATCCTCTATCGCCTGCCCGACCATCCCGACATTCTGCAAACCTATCTCTGGCAGGAACTCGACATCGCGCCGCGTTTTCCGGTGCTGCGCAAATTCCTCGATTTCTGGGAGCGGGAGCTGGAAGGCAAGGTCCATTCGGTGCGGGTCGGCTCGGTCGGGCTGGTGCAGCCGGCGCGCTGGCGCCATGCCGGGGCGGTGATGCAACTGCACTGAGCCGCACGACGCGGAAAATCGGCGGCGACGGGTCTTGGCCTTTGGCGGGAGCATCCGCTTATAGTGGCCCATGCCGTTCGATGAGCGAAACTTCGATGCCACCGGGCCCGAGGGCCCTGCCGGACTGACCCGCAACCGCCGCCTGGTGGCGGGCTGGCTGTTCGTCATGTGCTTCATGATCCTGGTCATGGTGGTGCTGGGCGGCGTCACCCGCCTGAGCGGATCGGGCCTGTCGATCATGGAATGGGCGCCGGTCTCCGGCATCATCCCGCCGCTGTCGCACGCGGACTGGGAGAAGCTGTTCGCCCTTTATCGCCAGATCCCGCAATACAAGCTGGTCAATGACGGCTTCGGTCTGGCCGGCTTCAAGCATATTTTCTGGCTGGAATGGACGCATCGGCTGTGGGGGCGGCTGATGGGCGTCGCCTTCCTGCTGCCGCTGCTCTGGTTCTGGGCCACCGGGCGGATCGAGCGGAGCCTGCGCCCGCGCCTGCTTCTGTTGTTCGCCCTGGGCGGGCTGCAGGGGGCGGTGGGCTGGTTCATGGTTGCCTCCGGCTTTCTGCCCGACAGCGTCGCGGTGGCACCGTCGCGGCTGGTGGTGCATCTCGGCCTGGCGCTGGTGCTGTATGGCGCGATTCTATGGACCGGGCTGGGCGTGCTGCGCCCGCGCATCGTGACCTCCGGCAGGGCGGTCGGGCTGCGCCGGCTGGCGCGCCTGTCGGCGGTGCTGGTCGGGCTGACCATCCTGGCCGGCGGATTCGTCGCCGGAACACGCGCGGGATTCGACTATAATACTTTTCCGCTGATGGCAGGGCGCTGGGTGCCGGCCAATTACGCCGCGCTGCATCCCTTCCTGCGTAACCTGATTGCAAACATTCCGGCGGTGCAGTTCGACCACCGGCTGTTGGCAACCCTTACCGTCCTGAGTGTGGCAATGACCTTGTTCGCCGGGCTGCGGCAGAACTTGCCGCGCCTGCCCCGTTTCGCCCTGTACGCCCTGGCTCTGGCGGCGGCGATGCAATATGCGCTGGGGGTGGCGACCCTGCTGATGGTGGTGCCGGAAGGGCTGGCGGCGGCGCATCAGGCCAATGCCGTCCTGTTGCTGACAGCGGCGCTGGTGCTGGTCTATGGGCTGGGACGTGCCAGACCGGCCGGGGCATGAGCGACACCGGACAGGATGACGCGCCATGGCTGGCGGCGGTGCTGAACACGCTGCCCACCGGGGTGGCCGTATTCGATTCCAGGCAGCGCGCGCGGCTGATCAATCCCGCCTATTACGCCTCGCTCGGCCTGCCGCCCGATACCTATCCGCGCGGCACGACCCTGGCGGAGATGATGCGCGGCGCCGCCCTGCGCGGCGTGCTCGGGCCGGGCGATCCGGAGGTGCTGGCGCGCGAGGCGCTGGCCGTCGACCGTACCCGTCCCGGGCTGCTGCGCCGGCGCCATTTCGGCGGACGGGTCTTCGACCTGCACAACCAGCCTTTGCCCGATGGCGGCCACGTGGTCTGCGCCGTCGACAGCACCGCCCTGCTGGCCGCCCGCGACGAGGCGGAATCATCGCTGGCGCGGCTGGGCGTGGCGCTGTCCTCGCTGCGCATCGGGCTGGCGAGTTTCGCCCCCGATCGCACGCTGATCCTGCATAATCCCCGCTTCGCCATGTTGCTCGGCCTGCCCGGCGGGCAGATGCACCGCGGCCTCGCCTTCGAGAGGCTGCTGGAGATGATGGAGCGGGGCGAGGAGTTCGTCGGGCCGGACGGGCAGCGCTTCATCGCCGCCGAGCGGGCCATGGATCGCGCCAGGCCGGCCAGCGCGCGGCATTTCCGGGCCAGCGGCCAGGTGCTCGACATCGCCTCCGACCCGGTGGGCGATGGCGGCTGGACCATCACGGTGACCGATCTGACGCCGCTGGTGCAGGCCCAGGACGAGTCGCGCCGCCGCGCCGGCCTGCTGCGCTCCATCCTGGAGGCGATCCCGCACGGCGTCTGCATGTTCGATCCGGATCGCCGGGTGGCGCTGGTCAATGCCGCCTATAATACGATCATGGCCGGCGCCGAGGTGGTGGTGGGCGAGCCGATGGAGGCGCTGGTGCGCCGGCGGGTCGCGCGGGGCGAGTTCGGTCCGGGCGACCCCGAACGCCTGATCGCCGAGCAACTCGCCTTCGACGTCACCCGCCCGCAGATGCGCCGCCGCCGCCGGCCCAACGGCACGATGATCGATATCCGCACCACGCCGCTGCCGCATGGCGGGCATATCTCGGTGCTGACGGATATCACCCCGCTGACCGAGGCCGAGGCGGCGCTTGCCGGGCGGGCGGAAGCGATGAAGGTGATGCTCGCCTCCATCCGCCACGGCATCACCCTGTGGGATGCGGCCGGGCGGCTGGTCGCGGCCAACCGGATCGCCGCCGAATTGCTGGGCGTATCGGCCGGCGTTCTGGTGCCGGGATGCCACCATGGCACGGTGCTGGACGGGCTGTTTCCCGCCGGCGCCCCGTGCGAAGCCTGGACCGGCGCGCTGCGCACCGCCGCCGGACGCGATCTGGAGGCGCGTGCCGACCCGACCCCGGATGGCGGCTGCGTGGTGACGCTGACCGACGTGACCGAATCGCGGGCGAGCGAGCATGCGCTGCGCACGGCGAAACTGGCCGCCGAACAGGCCAACCAGGCCAAATCGCGCTTTCTGGCGACGATGAGCCATGAATTGCGCACCCCGTTGCATTCGGTGATCGGCTATTCTGACGCCCTGCTGCGCGAGGCATCCGGTCCCGCGGCCGCGCGGATCGCCGAATTCGCCCAGCAGATCAACGAATCCGGCAAGCATCTGCTGGGGCTGATCAACATCATTCTGGATGTCGCGCGGATCGAGGCGGGGCGGTTCACCCTGGCCTCGGACACGGTCGATCTCGGGCGGCTGGTGCAGGCGGCGATCCGCCAGACGGCGGCAACGGCCGCGGCGGCCGAAGTCGGCGTGGAAGCGGCGGTCGCGCCCGGCCTGCCGCCGCTGCGTGCCGATGAGCGTCGGCTGGCCCAGGTGCTGGACCAGTTGCTGGCCAATGCGGTGAAATTCACCCCGCCTGGCGGGCAGGTGACGGTGGGCGCGGCGCTGGCGCCGGGCGGGACGATCCGCATCTGGGTGCAGGATACCGGCATCGGCATTCCCGAATCCGAGCGCGAGCGTGTGTTCGAGCCGTTCACACAGCTTGATTCCAGCCTGTCGCGGCGCTTCCCCGGGGCCGGACTCGGCCTATATATCTGCCGGGCCCTGGTCGAGGGCCATGGCGGTCGGCTGTCGCTGGAGCCGGCGCCTGGCGGCGGCACGATCGCGACCATCCAGCTTTCCGCCGACCGTCTGGTGCGACCCGACCGCGTGCCGCCCGCCCGTCAGGAGACCCCGCCATGAGCACCGATGCCCTTGCCGCCACGGATCGGCTGTTCTTCGAACGCGCCGACGCCGCGCTGGATCGCCACGCGGCCGAGCGTCTGACCGCGCGCGCTTTGGCCGATGCCGATGATGGCGAACTGTTCCTGGAATACCGCGAAAGCGAGCAGGTGACGCTGGATGACGGGCGCATCCGCAGCGCCGGCTTCGATACCTCGCTGGGGTTCGGCCTGCGCGCGGTGGCCGGCGAGGCAACCGGCTATGCCCATGCGGGGGAGATTTCCGCCCCCGCCCTGACGCGTGCCGCCGACAGCGTGGCGGCCATCGCCGCCGGCTATTCCGGCGTCGCCGCCGCGCCGCCACGCGCCACCAATGCGCGGCTTTATTCCGATGCCAATCCGCTGCGTGATGCGGAATTTTCCTCCCGCACCGCTCTGCTGGGCGAAATCGACGCCTATGCGCGCGCCCGCGATCCGCGCGTGAAGCAGGTTTCCGCCTCGCTCGGCGGGGAATGGCAGGCGGTGCAGATCCTGCGCGCCGATGGCACGCGGGTGGCCGATCTGCGGCCGCTGGTGCGCTTCAACGTCTCGGTCATCGTCGAGCAGAATGGCCGGCGCGAAAGCGGCAGTTACGGCTGCGGCGGCCGGCACGGCTATGGCAGCATCACCACGCCGGAGGTCTGGCGCGCGGCGGTGGACGAGGCGTTGCGTCAGGCGCTGCTGAACCTGGAAAGCCGCCCCGCTCCGGCCGGAGAGATGGAGGTGGTGCTGGGCGCCGGCTGGCCCGGCATCCTGCTGCACGAGGCGATCGGCCACGGGCTGGAGGGGGATTTCAACCGCAAGGAAACCTCGGCCTTCGCCGGCTTGCTGGGCCAGCGCATCGCTTCGCCGGGCGTCACTGTGGTCGATGACGGCACCATCGCCGATCGGCGCGGCAGCCTGACGGTGGATGACGAAGGCACGCCGACCAGCCGCACCGTGCTGATCGAGGACGGGGTGCTGGTCGGTTTCATGCAGGACCGTCTGAATGCACGGCTGATGAAGATGCGCGCCACCGGCAACGGGCGGCGGCAATCCTATGCCCATGCGCCGATGCCGCGCATGACCAATACGGTGATGCTGGGCGGGGCGCATACGCCGGAGGAGATGATCCGCTCGGTCAAGCGGGGACTTTATGCGGTGAATTTCGGCGGCGGGCAGGTCGATATCACCTCCGGCAAGTTCGTCTTCTCGGCGAGCGAGGCCTATCTGATCGAGGACGGGCGGATCGGTGCGCCGGTGAAGGGCGCGACGCTGATCGGCAACGGGCCGGATGCGCTGACCAAGGTGACGATGATCGGCAACGACATGGCGCTGGACCCCGGGATCGGTACCTGCGGCAAGAATGGCCAGGGCGTGCCGGTCGGGGTCGGGCAGCCAACGCTGAAACTGGCCGGGCTGACGGTGGGCGGCACCGCGACCTGACGCGCGGCATCATCGCGGAGCGGAAAAAAGGGGCATGCGTGCCCCTTTTTTTGTGCCGAATCGCCGCCGCGCCGGGCTGCGCCGACCGGCATTTCAACGCTGCTTCAGCGTTTGCGCGATCATTCCGGAGTAGGGACGAAAGAGTGTCTTACTGCGCAAGTCAAATGTCGCGGTCAGCTAAAAATACCGTCTCGTCTCAAGCGCAGAGAGAAACCTTTCTGACACTGTTTCCACAGAAAATCACAAACCACGACAAACGTCGCAGAAAGCAACGATTTCACGTTTATGTGACGTTATAAAAACGGTAATAATTCCTCAATTCGCCAAGATGTGACCACTGAAAACGACGTAACGCAAGGCGGGTTTCAAAGCGAAACCACGCATCCCGGAAGCAAATAGAGGACCAAGTCATGACCAATCATGCAATCAACACTGTCGTGATCGCCGATGCGGGCAAGGTTCGTCTGGGCGGCGTCGCCCCGGCGCTGGCCCCGGCCTCGGTGACGGATGCGGGTAAGGTGCGGCTGGGTGGCGTTGCCCCGGCGCTGGCCCCGGCTTCGGTGACGGATGCGGGTAAGGTGCGGCTGGGTGGCGTTGCCCCGGCGCTGGCCCCGGCCTCGGTGACGGATGCGGGCAAGGTGCGGCTGGGCGGTGTTGCTCCGGCGCTGGCCCCGGCCTCGGTGACGGATGCGGGCAAGGTGCGGCTGGGCGGTGTTGCCCCGGCGCTGGCTCCGGCCTCGGTGACGGATGCGGGCAAGGTGCGGCTGGGCGGTGTTGCTCCCGCGCTGGCTCCGGCCTCGGTGACGGATGCGGGCAAGGTGCGACTGGGCGGTGTTGCCCCGGCGCTGGCTCCGGCTTCGGTGACGGATGCGGGCAAGGTGCGGCTGGGCGGGGTCGCTCCCTCTCTCTGATCGCCTTCTCTCGGCTCCCGGGAAGGAGGAACCGGTTGGTCCTGGTTCCTCCGCCCGCCGAGCGGCTCTTGCGATTTCGTGCGTCGGGAAAGACACTCCAAGCGTGAGCCAATCATCCCCGACCGACCGTACCGATGACCAGAGCGGCCCGACACCGCTGGTCACCTTCCATCGCTTCATTCCCAGCGCGCGGTTTCCGATGCGGGCGGACCGCTCGGCCGCAGGATCGCTGCCGACACGGGCATTCCGCTATTGCGAGCCCGCCGTCACCGCCGCCTCGTTCGGCTATTACGTCTTCCCGCCGATGAATTTTTCCGTCTCCTGGGACGGATACGACCTCAGTTGGACCTGGGATGGCGCCGACGGGCAGTGGTATCCGCTGACCAGCGCGCAATTTCCCGGCTTCCGCCAGGCCTTCGATGCCGTGGCACCTGCGGAAATCCGCGAATATTCGCCGCCCTTTCTCAGCAAATTGCAGGAACCGGGGCTGCTGCAGATGTGGACCGGCCTGATCGTGCGCACCGCGCCGGGTACCAGCCTGCTGGTGCGCGCGCCGGCCAATCTACCGCGCAGCGGATCGTACGAATTATTCGAGGGGATGATCGAAACCGATCACTGGTTCGGTCCGCTGATCACCAATATGCGGCTGACCAAGACCAACACCCCGATCGAGTTTCGTGCCGACTGGCCGCTGCTGCAGGTCCAACCGATCCCGCGCGCCGCGTACGAGGATCAGCTGCTGAACAAATACGAGCTTGTTGCCGATCTGGCCGGCCTGCGCCCGGAGGATTGGGACGCGTATTACGATACGGTGGTGCGTCCGCATGTGCAGGAAAAACGCCCGCGCGGCCAATATGCCGCCGCCGCCCGCAAGCGCCGCGCGGCCGAGGAAAGCTGATCAGGCTTCGGGCAAGGCGATCGTCAGCATCAGCGCGCTCAGGCTTTTGCCGTGCGGGTCGATGGCGAGGGAACGGGTCACGCCGCCGCCCAGCGCATTCTCGATCACGAAGTTCAACGCCCGCAGCTTCGGCAATTCATAGCGTCGCACCGGGCCGGCGGTGATATGGGCGAAGGCGGCCAGCACGCGCTGCTCGGTCAGGGCGCGGCGCAGGATCGCCCAGCCCGCCTCGTCATAGGCGATCACCGAAATATTCGAGATATTGCCTTTATCCCCGGCCCGGGCATGGGCGATATCATAGACGCGCATCACGCCAGCCC
>JAGWRU010000205.1 GCA_028869595.1 Rhodospirillales bacterium | reverse complement strand
TTTGCCGAAGACCGGCTCCGATTCTGGGCGGTGGTGCGGGCGCATCATTCCGATATCGGCGGCGCCACGCATGGCGCCTACAACCCCTCGGCCACCGAGATCTGGCAGGAAGGCCTGCGCATCCCGCCGATCCGCCTGACCGAGGGCGGCGTGCTGCGCGAGGATCTGCTGGCCATGCTGGCGCTGAATGTGCGCCATCCGCGTGATTTTCGCGGCGATCTGGCCGCCCAGATCGGCGCCGCGCGGCTAGGCGCGGCACGGCTTGCGGCGCTGATCGCGGCCCAAGGCATCGCGGCGGTGGAGGCTGGGATCGCGGCGATGCTGGATGGCGCGGAGCGCCATGCCCGCGGCATCATCGCCGGCTGGGCCGATGGCGTCTATCGCGGCGAGGCATTTCTCGACGATGACGGCTTCGATCGCCGCGATATCGCGATCCGCGCGGTGGTGACCAAGCAGGGCGATGTGCTCACCGTCGATCTGTCGGCATCCGACCCGCAGGTGCGGGGTTTCGTCAATTCGTCCCACGCCAACGCGCAATCGGCGGTGGCGATGGCCTATGCGTTTCTGCTCGATCCCGATCTCGCCAAGAACGAGGGCGCCTTCCGCCCGCTTTCGGTGATCCTGCGCCCCGGCACGGTGGTCTGCGCCGACGCCGACCGGCCGGTGACGATGTGCACCAGCCACTGCGCCAATGAAATCATCGAGGCGATCATCGTCGCCCTGGCCCCGGCCTGCCCGGAGCGGGCCATGGGCGGCTGGGGACGGCGGCTGCGCATCGCCCTGGCCGGCACCGATCCGCGCAGCCGCCGGCGCTTCATCTGGCACATGTTCCATGCCCGCCCTGGCGGGGGTGGCCATGCCGGCGGAGTCGGGTATTCGGCGATCGGCGAATGGCACTCGGCCGGCGGCATTAAATTCGGCAGCGTGGAGGTGGCGGAGACGCGCTTTCCCCTGTTCTTCGAAACCCATGAATACCGTCCCGGATCGGCCGGCGCCGGCACCCATCGCGGCGGCTACGGGGCGGTGCTGCGCCTGCATGTGGAGACCGAGGGGAGCGCCGTCGCCAATCTCGCCGGCGAAGGGCTGCGCCATGGCGCGCGCGGCATGCTGGGCGGCGCCGACGGCGCGACCCATGTCTATCGCCTCCTGGCGCCGGATGCGCCGGCACGCGACCTCGCCAGCAAGGAGACCGGCGTGACGGTGCCGCCAGGCAGCGTGATCGACGTCGCCTCCGGCGGCGGCGGCGGCTGGGGCGAGCCGGCCCGCGCCGATCCGGCGGTGGCGGCGGCGGACCGTCTGGCCGGGCTCGTCCCATGAGCTATACGCTCGGCATCGATGTCGGCGGCACCTTCACCGATGTGGTGCTGGCCAGCGAGGACGGCCGGATCGTCACCGCCAAGGCGGCGAGCACGCCGGCCGATCAGAGTGACGGGGTGCTGGCCGGGATCGCCGCCGCGGCCGCGCGGATCGGGTTGAGCCCGACGGCGCTGCTGGGGGCCGCGACGCGCATCGTGCACGGCACCACGGTTGCGACCAACGCGCTGCTGGAAGGCCGCACCGCGCCGCTGGCGATGCTGACCACGGCCGGCCATCGCGACGTGATCGAGATGCGCGAGGGGCTGAAGCCGGAACGCTATCATCTGCGCATGAGCCCGCCGGCGCCGCTGGTGGCGCGGCATCGGCGGATCGCGGTGGCCGAGCGCATGGGCGCGGATGGGCGGGCGCGCATTCCGCTGGGCGAGGCGGCGATCGCCGAGGCACTGGAGGCGATCGCCAGGGCGCGTGCCGAAGGGGTGCGGGCGGTCGCGGTCTGCTTCCTTCATGCCTGGGCCAACCCGGCGCATGAGGCGGCGACGGCCGGCGCGCTGCGCGCGCATTTCCCCGACCTTTATGTTTGTGCCTCGGCCGAGGTGCTGGGCCAGATCAAGGAATTCGAGCGGTTTTCGACGACCATCGCCAATGCCGCGGTGGGGCCGGTGATCGGTGCCTATCTCGGCCGGCTGAGCGCGCGTCTGACGGAGGCGGGGTTTGCCGGCGCGCTGTTCATCACCCTGTCGCATGGTGGCGTCGCCTCGGCGGCCGAGGCGGTGCGGCTGGCGGCGGCGACCGCGCTGTCCGGCCCGGCCGGCCTGCTGACCTTCGATATGGGCGGCACCAGCAGCGATATCGCGCTGCTGCGCGACGGGCAGGCGGAGCTGGCCGATGGGCGGATGGTGGGGCCGGCACGCATCGCGCTGCCGGCGCTCGATATCGTGACGCTGGGCGCCGGCGGCGGCTCGGTCGCGGTGCGGGACAAATCCGGGCTGCTGGCGGTCGGGCCGGCCAGTGCGGGCGCGCAGCCAGGGCCGGCCTGCTACGGCCAGGGCGGGCTGGCGGCCACGGTGACCGATGCCGATCTGGTGCTGGGTCTGCTCGATCCGGCGCGGTTTCTGGGCGGGGCGCGGCGGCTCGATCGCGCGGCGGCCGAGGCGGCGCTGGCGCGGCTGGGGGTGGCGCTCGGCCTGCGCGCGGCGGCGTCGGATACGGCGCTGGCGCTGGCCGCGGCAAGCGGGGTGCAGCGCCTGGTCGATGCCCGCATGGCCGATGGCGTGCGCATCGCCACCGTCCGGCGCGGGCATGATCCGCGCTTTTACACCTTGCTGGCTTTTGGCGGCGCGGCCGGGCTGCATGTCTCGGCCGTGGCGGCGATGCTGGGCATTGCCCGGGTGGCGGTGCCGCGCGCCGCCTCGGTGCTGTCGGCCTGGGGCATGCTGAACAGCGCGTTGCGGGTGGAGCTGGTGGAAAGCCTGCCGCAGCGCCCCGGCGTCGGGGCCGATATTCCCGCCTTGCGCGCCGCCTTCGCGGCGATGGAGCAGGCCGGACGCGCCCGTCTGCCGGTTGCCGATGCGCCGGTCACGCTGCGCCGCGCGGCCGATCTACGCTATGGCGAGCAGGTCTTCGAATTGACGGTGGCGCTGGACGGGCTGGATTTCTCCCAGCCCGATGCGGTGCTGGCGGCGGCATTGGCCGAGACGTTCCATGCCGCGCATCAGGCCCGCTACACCTATGCCCAGCCGGATCAGGAAGTGGTGCTGGTCCATGCCCGCCTGACCGTGGCGGCCGCGCTGGCGGGCACGGCGGCGAGCCCCGGTGAGGCGGCGGCGATACCGGCGGCAGCCTTCGCTGCGCGGCGCTGCTTCCTGGACGGGGCGTGGCAGGATGTGCCGGTCTTCGATTTCGCGGCCCTGGCGGCCGGGCAGGCGATCGCGGGCCCGGCCATCATCGAACAGGCGGATACCACCATCCTGCTGCGCAACGGCGACCTCTCCCGCTATGACGGGCGAGGCTGGCTGGAGATTGTCATCGGCGTGTGAGGCGGGAAGGGAAGCGCGATCAGCGCAGGCTGCGGTCCGGCGCGTCCAGGCGCAGGCTGGAGCCGACGGCCAGATCATGGCCGTTATCCGGCGCGGCGATGGCTGGCGCCTCGGCCACTTCGTTGTAACGGGCGCGGCTGGCTGCGATGCGCTCTGCCGGGCTGCGCAGATCATGCGGTGCCGGACCCAGCCGCGGCGTCGGCGCCGGCGGCTCGGCCGAAGCGAGCATGGGCTCGCCGCGATCGGGATGGTCGTAGATGAAGCCATAGGTCGGGTAGACGCTGCCGAAGGAGCCGGGCCGGCCGAGGCCGACGCGCACCGCCGTCCAGTCATTGTTGGGCGAGACATCGACGACCGGCACGTTGCGGGTGATGTTGCCCCAGCTTCCCGGACCCGGCCAATTGGCTTGATCGACGGTGATTTCACGCCGGTTGATGACCCGCGCGACGACCGCGACATGGCCGAGCCGCATCCGCCCGATGGCACGGAAATTCAGCACTGCGCCACGCTGGGGCACGCTGCCGCGGGCATATTTGCCGGCGGCATGGCCCCACCACTGCCAGGCATTGCCGGCCAGATCGATGCCGCTATCGGCGCGCGCGAAGGGCACGCAGGACATGCCGCGGTAATAGGCATGGCCGATGATCGGCTTGCCGTGCCACACGGGGTGGTGCAGCACCGGATGATAGACGACGTGGCGCACCGTGGCGCGATGCTCCACCGTGCGATGCTCGATGACGCGATGCTCGACGATGTGACGTTCGGCGACCCGGTGCTCGACCGCATGGCGTTCGACCGCGTGATGCGCAACGACGTGGCGCTCCGCGACGCGATGGATCGGGGCGTGATGCTCCGTCACGTGCCGCTCCGCCACGGGGTGCACGACCGGGCGATGTTCCACGGCGCGATGCTCGACGGCGCGATGCGCAACGACATGGTGCTCGGCGACGCGATGGTCGACGACATGGCGCTCGGCGACGCGGTGGATCGGCGCGTGATGAGCAACGCTGGCATGGCTCGCGACGCGGCGCTCGGTGGCGCGGCGCGGCGCGGGATGATGCAAGGGCTGGGGATGGCGGGTCTCGCTGGCATGGGCCGCGACCGGCAGGAGACACAAGGCAGTGAAGGCAGGCAGGACGGAAGCCGGCAGAATGCAAGAGGTCGTCTGAAGAAACGACAACCAGCCGAGGCTCCCCTGATCCTGCATCGTGACTCTATCCTCTCGTTCCGCCAGACCCGAGCGGAGGTAGCAGCAGGGTTGCGTCCATGGCAACCCGACATGCCTTCGCTTTCGGGTTTCGCATGGCACTTTGCCATCAACCCCTGTGGATAAAGTTAAAAAGCCGGAAAATCCTCCTATCGATGGGAGTCGCTCACGCAGTGGTGCGATGCGCCTGGCGCGGTGCGGCGAGAATCCTGGATTTTGTGCAACGCTGTGATATTTTCGCAACGTTCAGCTTTCGCGATCGTGAAAGCCGGGGCGGAACGGGGTGGGTGCCGACCCGGTAGCGCCCCGCGCCGCCTGCCTGACTTGTCTTGCCCGCCCGGACTTGTCTTGCCCGCCTAGACTTGTCTTGGCTGTCTGGCGTCGCTATACCGCCGCCCTGTTCGCGCGTCCGGGCCTGGAATGGGCATGCCCGGCCGCGACGCCTGCGCCGGCGCTTCCGCCGTGCCGCGGGCCAGCCATGAGGAGTGCCAAATGCCCAAGATGAAGACCAAATCGTCGGTCAAGAAGCGGTTCAAGATCACTGCGACCGGCAAGGTTCTGGCCGGGCCGGGCAATAAGCGCCACGGCCTGATCAACCGTCCGCAGAAAATGAAGCGTACCAACCGCCGTCACCAGACGCTGACCGATGCCGATGCACGCACGGTCAAGCAATGGGCGCCCTACGGGCTGTAAGGAAACAGGCATATGGCACGCGTCAAACGGGGCGTCACCACCCACGCCCGGCACAAGAAAGTCCTGAAGCAGTCGAAAGGCTTCGTCGGACGCTCCTCCACCAATTACCGCATCGCGCTGGAGCGGCTGGAGAAATCCCTCCAGTACGCCTATCGCGACCGGCGCAACAAGAAGCGTGAATTCCGCGGCCTGTGGATCCAGCGCATCAACGCCGCCGTGCGTGAGCACGGCATGACCTACAGCCGCTTCATCGACGGGTTGAAGCGTGCCGGCATCGAGATGGACCGCAAGGTGCTGGCCGCCATCGCCTTCGACGATGCGGCGAGCTTTGCCGAAATCGTCAAGAAGGCCCAGGCCGCTCTCGCCTGAACCGGCGGGCCTGACCGGCTTGCCCGGCGGTGCGCCGCCGGATCCTGCCGATGCAAAGGGCCGCCTGATCCTCGGGCGGCCCTTTGTGCATCCGGCGTCTCCTCCGCCGCATCGGAATCCTGTCCTTATGACTGACGATCTCGCTGTTCTTCAGGCCGAAACCGAAACCGCCCTCGCCGATGCCGCAGATCTGCGCGCGCTGGAGGCGGTGCGCGTCGCGGTACTGGGCAAATCGGGCCGCCTTACCGCCCTGCTCAAGGCACTGGGTGCGGCCGCGCCGGAGGAGCGCCGGGCCCGGGGGGCGGCGCTGAACCTCGCCAAGGATGCCATCACGGCGGCCATCGAGGCGCGCCGCGCCGCGCTGGAAGCCGCCGCCCTGGATGCCCGGCTCAGCGCCGAACGCCTCGACCCCTCCCTGCCGCCGGCGCCCGGCCCGGCCGGGTTGATCCACCCGATCAGCCGCACGATCGAGGAGATGGCGGCGATCTTCGGCGCCATGGGCTTCACCGTGGGCGAAGGCCTCGATGTCGAGACCGACTGGTTCAATTTCAGCGCGCTCAATATCCCCGCCCATCATCCGGCGCGCGCCGATCACGACACGTTCTATCTGCCCGGCACGCGCGACGGGCGCCCGCTGCTGCTGCGCACCCAGACCTCGGATGTGCAGATCATCTCGATGCTGAACCAGGAGCCGCCTTTGCGCGTGATCGCGCCGGGGCGCACCTATCGCGCCGATCACGATGCCACCCATTCGCCGATGTTTCATCAATGCGAGGGGCTGGTGATCGACCGCGCCATCACGCTCGGCCATCTGAAAGGCTGCCTGATTGATTTCCTGCGCGCTTTCTTCGGTATTGCCAGCCTGCCGGTGCGCTTCCGCTCCTCCTATTTCCCGTTCACCGAACCTTCGATGGAGGTCGATATCGGCTGGAACCGGCGCACCGGCGAATTGGGCGCGGGCGGCGACTGGCTGGAGATTCTGGGCAGCGGCATGGTGCATCCGCGGGTGCTGGCCAATTGCGGCCTCGATCCGCGCGTGTGGCAAGGCTTCGCCTTCGGCATGGGGATCGAGCGAGTGACCATGCTGAAGCACGGCATCGCCGATCTCCGCCCGTTTTTCGAGGGGGATCTGCGCTGGCTGCGCCATTACGGCAGCAGCCCGCTGGCCCCGGCCATGCTGCACGAAGGCGTGTGAGACGATGAAATTCACCCGCTCCTGGCTTGCCGCGCATCTCGATACCGATGCCGACCTGACCACTATCGCCGAAACGCTGACGCGGATCGGCCTGGAACTGGAAGGGATCGAGGACCGCGCCGCAGCACTCGCCCCGTTCCGCATCGCGCGCGTGATCAGCGCCGTGCCGCATCCTGATGCCGACCGGTTGCGCGCCTGCATGGTCGATGCCGGCGATGGCGTGCCGGTCTCCGTCGTCTGCGGCGCGCCCAATGCGCGCACCGGCATGATGGCGGTGTTCGCCCCGCCGGGCAGTTTCATTCCCGGCACCGGCATCACGCTCAAGACCGGGCGCATCCGTGGCGTGGAAAGCGCCGGCATGCTGCTTTCGGCGCGCGAGATGGGGCTGGGCGAGGATCATTCCGGCATTGTCGATCTGCCCGAGGACGCACCGCTCGGCGCCTCCTATGCCGCTTGGGCCGGGCTAGATGATGCGGTGATCGAAATTTCCGTCACCCCCAATCGCGGCGACGCGCTGGGCGTGCGCGGCATCGCCCGCGACCTGGCCGCCGCCGGGATCGGCCGGCTGAAGCCGTTCGCGCCGGCGCCGGTCGCCCCTGCCTATCCCAGCCCGATCACCTGGAAGATCGCCGCCCCCGAGGCCTGTCCCTTCGTGCTCGGCCGCGCGGTGCGCGGGCTGAAGAATGGCGAAAGCCCGCGCTGGCTGCGCGAGCGGCTGACCGCGATCGGGCTGCGTCCAATCAACGCGCTGGTCGACATCACCAACTACTTCACCTTCGATCTCGGTCGGCCGCTGCATGTTTTCGACGTGGCGAAACTCTCCGGCCCGACTCTGACGCTGCGACCCGGCGCGAACGAGACCATGCGCGCGCTGAACGGGCGCGACTATGTACTGGGGGCGGAGGATTGCGTCATCGCCGATGCCGCCGGGGTGCAATCCCTGGCCGGCGTGATGGGTGGCGAGGCGAGCGGCTGCACGGCGGATACGACGGAGGTGTTCGTCGAATGCGCGCTGTTCGATCCGGTGCGCGTCGCGCTGAGCGGCCGGCGCCACCAGATCACCTCCGATGCCCGCCAGCGCTTCGAGCGCGGCATCGATGCGGCGCTGATGCCCGATGCGCTGGAAGCGGCCACCGCGATGATCCTGGAACTCTGCGGCGGGGAAGCGAGCGCGGTGGCGGCGGCCGGGGCGATGCCGGCGCGCGCGCGTGATGCGCGGCTGCGCTTCTCGCGGCTGGCCGAACTGGGCGGGGCGGCGATCGCGCCCGATACGGCCGTGGCGAGCCTCGCGGCGCTGGGATTTTCCCAGGTCGCGCGCGATGCCGACAGTGTCACCGTCGCGGTGCCGTCCTGGCGCAATGACGTGGCCGCGCCGATCGCCCTGGATCAGGCGCCCGGCCTCGACCCCGCCCGCGCCGTCGCCGCCGCCGAGGGATGTGCGGCGATCGAGGCGGAATGCGATCTGGTGGAGGAGGTGTTGCGCATCGCCGGGCTGGACGCCATCCCGCCCGTCTCCCTGCCGGTTCTGGCGCCGGTGCCACCGGCCAGTCTGACGGAGGCGCAAAGCCGCACGGCGCGGGTGCGCCGCGTGCTGGCCGCGCAGGGGCTGGTCGAATGCGTGACGTTCAGCTTCATGGATCGCACCCGGGCGGCCTATTTCGGCGAAACGCCCGCGGCGTTGACCCTGCTCAATCCGATCGCCGCCGATCTCGATCAGTTGCGTCCCGGCCCGCTTGCCACGCTGGCGCTGGCGGCATCGCGCAATGGCGCGCGCGGCTACGCCGATGCGGCGCTGTTCGAGATCGGACCGGGTTTCGTCGCGGCGCCGGAGGCGAGCCAGCGCGCCATCGCGGCAGGTCTGCGCAGCGGCGCCACGCCGCGCGCCTGGAACGCGCCTGCGCGCCCGGTCGGGATGTTCGATGCGAAAGCCGATCTGTTCGCCGCCCTGGCCGTGCTGGGCGTGCCGATGGAGGCGCTGAGCGTCACCGCCGATGCGCCTTCCTGTTTTCACCCCGGGCGATCGGGGGTGGTGCGCCAGGGGCCGAAAGCGGTGTTGGGCGTGTTCGGCGAATTGCACCCGTCGGTGCTGGCCGCGCTGGGTATGGCCGGGCCTGCGGCCGGATTCGAACTCTTCCTCGATGCGGTGGCCTTGCCGAAGAAGCGCCGCCGCGCCGCCCCGGTGCTGTCGGCCTTCCAGCCGGTACGGCGCGATTTCGCCTTCGTCGTCGATGCGACGGTGCCGGCCGAGGCGCTGCTGCGCGCCGCGCGCGGGGCGGAACGCACGCTGATCGCGGGCGTCGTGCTGTTCGACCGGTTCGCCGGCGGTGCGCTCGGGGCGGGCAAAGTCTCGCTCGGCATCGAGGTGACGTTCCAACCGGTCGCGGCGACGCTGACCGAGGCCGAGATCGAAGCGGCATCCGCCAAAGTGGTTGCCGCCGTGGCCAAGGCGACCGGCGCGGTGCTGCGCTGAAACCCGCCCCGGCCCGCGCGATCTTCGCCTGGTGCCTGTACGACTGGGCCGGGGCGGCCTTCAATACCATCGTCACCACCTTCGTCTTTGCCACCTATTACGTGCGCGCCGTGGCGCCCGACATCGCCACCGGCACGGCGGACTGGGCCTGGACGCAGGCGGCGGCGGGGCTGGTGATCGCGCTGACCGCCGCGCCGCTGGGCGTGCTGGCCGACCGCGCGGGACGGCGGCGCGCGATGCTGGCCGGCTTCACCCTGGTGCTGGTGGCGGCGGTGGCGCTGCTATGGACGATCCGCCCGGAGCATGGCTTTGCCAGCCGCGCCCTGATCCTGGTCGGCATCGCCACCATCGCCTTCGAGATTGCCGCAGTATTCTACAACGCCATGCTGCCCGGGCTTGCCGGCCCGGCGCGGATGGGCCGCGTGTCCGGCCTCGGCTGGGGGGCGGGCTATGTCGGCGGGCTGATCTGCCTGGGCGCCTGCCTGGTGCTGCTGATCAACCCGCATCCGCCCTGGTTCGGCCTCGATCCGCATCAGGCGGAGCCGGTGCGCGCCACGGCGATCTTTGCCGCTGGCTGGATCGCCTTGTTCTCCTGGCCGGTGCTGCTGCTCGGCCAGGGCGATGCCGGCATGGCGGCAGGGACGGCGCTGCGTGTCGGGCTTGCCGAGCTCGCCGCCGGATTTCGCCGCGCTTTCGCCGATCCGGTACTGGGCCGCTTCCTGCTGGCGCGCATGCTCTATACGGACGGGCTGACGACGCTGTTCGCCTTCGGCGCGATCTTTGCCGCCGGCAGTTTCGCGATGGGCACCAAGGCGGTGCTGATGCTGGGGATCGGGCTCAACGTCACCGCCGGCATCGGCGCCTTCGGCTTTGCCTTCATCGAGGATCGGATCGGCGCGCGCCGGGCGGTGATGATTGCGCTGCTGTCGCTGCTCGGCCTGGGGGTCGCGGTGCTGGCGGTGGCTTCGGTCGCGTGGTTCGTGGTGCTGGCGCTGGCGCTGGGTGTGTTCATCGGCCCGGCGCAATCGGCCAGCCGCAGCCTGATGGCGCATCTTGCCCCGGCAGAGGGGCGCAATGCGCATTTCGGCCTGTTCGCCCTGTCGGGGCGGGTGACGGGATTTCTTGGCCCGGCGGCCCTCGGCGCGGTGACGGCGGTCACCGGCAGCCAGCGTGCCGGCATGGTCGTGATCCTGATATTGCTGGGATCGGGAGCCTGGCTGCTGGGCCGGCTGCGCCTGCCGGCGGGCCTGCGCTGAAAAGGGCCCGTGCCGGGCGCCGCCGTGGCGGCATGCAATCCGTGGCGGAGATGGCGATGCGGTGGCGGAGCGGGACGGTTCTGGCGGTGCTGATGGCGTTGGGCGGGGCAGCGCATGCGGCGCCTCTCGTGCGGCATTGGGCGGCGGTGAGCCGGACGGCGATGGCGATCACCGGCGATATCACGCTGACGCCCGACAGCCTGACCTTCGCCAATGGCATCACGCTGCACCTGGAACCTGCGGGGAGCGCGCCCGGCACGGATGGGCTGGCGCCGCCGCGGGCCGATGCCGCGCGGCTTTTTCGTGTCCGCGATCCGCGGCCGCTGATCCTGCTGCACGGCAATGCGCTGTGCCGGGCGGCCTATATCGGGCTCTATACCCCGGCGGTGCGGCCCGGTGCGCCGCAGGATCTGTATGTCGCCTTCTATACCGGCGATGCGCCGCGCCTGCCGGCCCAGGCCAGCCGCCAGATCTGCGATTCGCCCTACTGGTTCGAACCGGCACCGATGATCCGCGCCGGCTTCGACTGCGCCCGCGCGGCCAGCGTGGTGGAAAAGGCGATCTGCGCCAATGCCGCCAGCGCCGATCTCGACCGGCAGATGGCCGCTGCCTTCGCCGCCGTGCTGCACCGCGATCCGCGCCAGGCCCGTGCCTGGCGGGCGAGCCAGCAGCGCTTTCTCGCCCTGCGCGCTGCCTGCGCCGCGCCGGAGCGTGGCCATCCGCCCAGCCAGGCCGCGCTTGCTTCCTGTATCGACGATCTGACCCAGGCGCGACGTGACGGGCTGCGCCGCGCTGCCGGCGATCCGCGTGGCGCGCCGTCCTGGATCGCCCTGCCAGCCACGGATGCGGGCGGGCGGGTGCAATGCGCCGTGCGCAGCGGCGCCGATGGCAGCGACGCGCTGCGGGTGCAGCGCCGCCCCGGCATGCAGGGGGCAGGGCAGGTGATCTTCGCCGAATTCGCGGCCGAAGGCGTGGGCGTGCTGCGGCCCGGCGATACGGCCGGCTTCGCGGTGGACGGGGCGATGTTTCCCGCCCGGGTGGCGATCGATGCGCCCTCGGCCGGACCGGACCGGCGCTTTCGTATCCTGGCCGGCGCGGATGACGCGGCCCTGCTGGCGGCGATGAAAACCGGCCACGACCTGCGCGTGCTGCGCAACGGCAAGACCATCTTCCTGGCGCCGCTGGCAGGCTTCGCGGCGATCTATGCCACGGCGATGGCGTCCTGCCCGCCCGGCTGAGGCGCGAGCGTCGGTCGGACGCCGATAAAAGCGCCTGACAGATTCTCGCTTTTTGTTTTGTCGTGTGGTTCTCGTCGACGGCGCATCCGGCTTCGCCGATCCCACTCTACCAGCGGCCGATATCCGCCCGTCGCGCCCGCGCGATCACCCAGGCCGCCCAGACGATCTGCACCGCCAGCAGCAGCAGCGGCACATAGGGCTTGGCCGGGCTGGGGGCGGCCAGGAAGATCAGGCAGACGATCCCGCCCAGGGCGGCGAAACCCCAATGGATCAGCGCCACCGCGACCGGCGTCACCCCGCTGCGGGCGGCCAGCTGATAAAGATGGCCGCGATGCGGGCTGGTGATCCGCTCCCCGGCGAGGCTCCGGCGGATCAGGGTGAAGGCGACGTCGAACAACACGCCGGAGAGCAGCATCGGCACCAGCAGGAAGGACAGCTCCGCGCCTTCGAACCGGCTGGCCGCGATTCCCAGCACGGCCAGCACGAAGCCGCAGAACTGGCTGCCGACATCGCCCATGAAAATCCGCGCGCGGGGAAAATTGAATGGCAGGAAGCCGAGAATGCCGGCGCCCAGCAGCAGGGCCGCGAAATAGGTGAACCAGCCGCCATAGGCGGCGGCGATGCCAGCCAGGAACAGGCTGGCGATCAGCGCCACGCCGCCGGCCAGCCCGTTCAGCCCGTCGATGAAATTCATCGCGTTGGTGACAAAGAGCAGGAAAAAAACCGTGAGCGGCACGCCGGCCCAGCCCAGATTTACATAGCCCAGAAACGGCAGCGCCACATTGTGCACCCAGAGGCCGGAGAGGATGACGGCCAGCGCCGCGATGAGCTGCGTGCCAAGCTTCACGGCGAAGGACATGTCCAGCAGATCGTCCAGCATGGAAACCAGCGCGATGAGCAAGGATGCGGCGATGACGCCGATGAAATAAGGCTCCGCGAGGCGCGACACCTGGCCGTAGCGGTACAGCAGCAGCACCCCTAACAGAAACGCGCAAACAATCCCCACCCCGCCGGATTTGGGCGTGGTTTGGGTGTGGGCCTTGCGGGCGTCTGGCCGGTCCGGCACGCCGAGCGTGATCATGACCCGCACGATGATGCCGGAAAAAATGGCGA
>JAGWRU010000204.1 GCA_028869595.1 Rhodospirillales bacterium | reverse complement strand
GCCGAGATGAACTTCGATACCGAGGGCAGGTCAGGAATACTCACCGTCTCGATCGCCGCGTTACCGCCCTCGGCCGCTACCGGATCGAAGCTCGCGGCCCGCACGGTTATTACCAGCTTCGCATCTGACGACTTCACCGTCGCCATCCCATTCCCGGCGTAGATTGGCCGCACGAACGTATCGGTGTCCACCACCCCGGCGATGTCGCTGATCGGCTGCACATCCAGCAGGGCGGCGGCGCGCGGCATCACGTTCTTGCCGACCGCCGTGGTGGCGGCCAGAAGATGCGAATAGGCCGGTGCCAGCGCCACCAGCAGGGCGGCGGCGGGCTCGGCCAGGGCATGCGCCAGGGCATCGTCGGCGGAATGGATCACCTTGGCGATGCCCGGCAGTTTCGCCGCTGCCGCGGCGGCGGCGGCATCGCCCAGCACCAGGGCATGCACCTCTCCCAACTTGGCGGCGGCGGCGATGGCGCTGCGGCTGGGCTGCTTGACGCCGGCGGCGTCGGCTTCGACGAGAACCAGGGACGTCATCGCTCAGATCACCTTCGCTTCGGTCTTCAGCTTCATCACCAGCTCGGCCACCGAGCCGACTTTCTGCCCGGCCACGCGCTTGGCCGGCTCCACCACCTTCAGCACCGTCAGGCGCGGCGTGGGATCGACGCCCAGATCGGCCGGCTTGATGGTTTCGATCGGCTTCTTGCGCGCCTTCATGATGTTCGGCAGGGAGGCATAGCGCGGCTCGTTCAGACGCAGATCGGTGGTGACGATGGCCGGCAGGGACAGCGACACCGTCTCCAGCCCGCCATCAATTTCGCGGGTCACGGCGATGCGGCCATCGGCGATCTCGACCTTGCTGGCGAAGGTGCCCTGCGGCCAGCCCAGCAGGGCGGCCAGCATCTGCCCGGTCGCGCTCATGTCGTCATCGATCGCCTGCTTGCCCAGGATGATCAGGCCGGGCTGCTCCTTGGCGGCGATGGCGGCCAGCATCTTGGCCACCGCGATCGGCTCCAGCGCGGCATCCGTCTCGATCAGGATGCCGCGATCGGCGCCCATGGCGAGTGCGGTGCGGATCGTCTCGGCGCATTGCGCGACGCCGGCGGAAATCGCCACGATCTCGGTCGCGATGCCTTTTTCCTTCAGGCGGACGGCTTCTTCGACGGCGATCTCGTCGAACGGGTTCATCGACATCTTGACGCCGGCGGTTTCCACCCCGGTGCCGTCCGCTTTCACCCGGACCTTCACGTTGTAATCGACCACCCGCTTCACGGGGACGAGAATCTTCATGAGGAAAACCTTGCCGTTATCGAGTGAGCAATCGGGCCAACCGGAAACCGGGCGGGCGGCATCCTTCGCACATGCGAGAATGCGCCGGACGTTAAGCAAGCGCCGCGAAGCATGTCAAACTGACCGGTAGCAATTCCTTGCCACGGGATGTTTTTCCAAATTTATCAAACGATTGTGCGGTGCGTCAGCGGCCGAGAAGCATCAGGATGGCAAAGAGCAGCAAGGCCGAGCCCTGCAGAATGATCCGCCAGCGCATCAGCGCATTCGACCGGCGCGGGTCGCCGCCGCGCGCCATGCCCAGCATGCCGGCCAGCAGCACGCCCAGCGTGGCCAGCATGAGAACCCCGATCGCGATGACCAGAAACAGGCGCATGGATGGATAAAAGGACATTTCGCCGCGAATTGCACCTGCCGCGGCGGAAAGTTTATCGGGGGTACGCAATTTTCCCGGCCTCTGCCATGCTGTTGCCCGGATTCCGGGCTGTTGGAACGCAATGAACGCTCTCCTTCGCTTCCTCTCGCCGCGCTGGCTGGCCTGCGCGCTGCTGTTCGGCCTGATGCCGGGCCTGGCGCTGGCCGCATCTCCGGCGCGCAGCACCGCCGCCGCCGCGCCGCCCACGGCGACGTTGACGCCCGAACAAGCGCGCCAGGCGCTGGACGTACTGAACGATCCGCACAAGCGGGCCGAATTCGCCGCCTTGCTGGAGGCGCTGGCGCGGGACAAGCCGCCGGCCGAGGGCCATAGCGCCGCCGGAACCGCCGCCGCGACCGCCCCCGGAGGCGCCGCTGGAAGCACCGCCCCCGCCGATAGCGCAGCCGACGCCAAGGCCAAGGCCGCCGCCGGCAAGCCGCCTTTGCCGCTCGCCCCGAACAGCCTGGGGGCCGAGGTGCTGGTCGGCGCCTCCTCCTTTCTCGACCGGCAATCGGAACGGGCGCTGGCGATGCTGCGCACCGTGCATTCCGTGCCGCTGCTCTGGGGCTGGGTGGTGGTGATGGCGACCGATCCCTGGGCGCAGACCATGCTGATCGCCTCCGCCTGGCGGCTGGCCCTCGCGCTGGGGCTGGGCATGGCGGTGGAGTGGCTGCTGCGCCGGGCGCTGCGCCGCACGTTCGAGGCGTTGGAGGCGCGCGCGCCGCGCCTCGCCAGGCTTCACCATGCCGACGATCCCGACCCGCCGCCGGCCACCGCCGAGGCACGTGCCGAACATGGCGAGACCGAACCGCCGCCGCGGCCGCGTCGGCGCCCGACGCCGTGGATACTGCTGCGCCGGGTGCCGCTGGTGCTCGGCCGGCTGGGGCTCGATCTGCTGCCGGTACTGGCACTGGGCGCCATCGGGCATGCCTTCGCGGCCAGCCCGCTGGGCGGTGACCCGCAGACGCAGCTGGTGATTCTGGCCGGGATCGACGCCTATGTGCTGTCCTCGGTGATCCTGGCCGTGGCGCGGATGATGGTCTCGCCGGATACGCCCCGGCTGCGCCTGGTGTATCTGTCCAGCAGTCAGGCCGCCTATATCATGCGCTGGCTGCGCCGCATGGTGGTGGTCAGCGTGGTCGGCTACGCCGCCGCCGAGGTCGGGCTGCTGTTCGGCATGTCGGATGCGGCGCATGTGGCGGTGATGAAGGCGGTGGCGCTGTTCGACCACGTCTCGCTGGCGATCATCGTGCTGCAGAAGCGCCGGACCGTGCGCAACTGGATTCGCGGTCATTCCGACAAGCCCAGCCTGTGGAACACGCTGCGCCGCCGGCTGGGGGCGATCTGGCACTGGATCGCGCTGTTCTACCTGATCGCGCTGTGGCTGGTCTGGGCGGTGGAGATCCAGCACGGCTATACCGCGATGCTGCGCTTCTTCGTTGTCACCTGCGCGGTGCTGCTGCTGGCCCGGCTGGCGCAGATCGCCTTGAGCGGGGCGCTGGATCGCAGCCTGCGCCTGGATCCGGCGCTGCTGGCCCAGCATCCTGGCCTCGATACCCGCGTCGCGCTGTACCAGCCATTGCTGCAAGCGGTGCTGCGCTTCGTGGTGGTGGCGATCGCCATCGTGGTGCTGCTGCAGGCCTGGGGGCTGGGCGCGTTGGACTGGTTCGTGGCCAGCTCGCTGGGGCTGCGCCTGCTTTCGGGGGTGGTGTCGCTGGGGCTGACCATCCTGATCGCGCTGGCGGTGTGGGAAGTGGCCAATATCGCCGCCCAGCGCCATCTGGCGCGGCTGACCCGCGAGGCCCAGGCGGCGCGGTCGGCACGGCTGCGCACGCTTCTGCCGCTGCTGCGCACCGGGCTGATGGTCTGCATCGTGGTGGTGGCTGGGCTGATCGTGCTGAGTGAGATCGGGTTGAACATCGCCCCGCTGCTGGCCGGTGCCGGCATCATCGGCGTGGCCATCGGCTTCGGCTCGCAGAAGCTGGTGCAGGACCTGATCACCGGCATCTTCCTGCTGCTGGAAAACGCCATGCAGGTCGGCGATTACGTCACCGTCTCCGGCCTGGGCGGCACGGTGGAGGCGCTCTCGGTGCGCACCATCCGCCTGCGCGCCTCCGACGGATCGGTCCACATCATTCCGTTCAGCTCGGTGACCAGCGTCACCAACACCAATCGCGGGCTGGGCAATGCCGCCGTCTCGGCGGTGCTGGATTATGCCGCCGACACGGATCGCGCCTGCGACGTGCTGCGCGAGATCGGCGCCGAGATGCGCAAGGACGAGGCGTTCAGCCTGCGCATCCTGGGCGATCTGGCGATCTGGGGTGTCGACAAGGTGGACGGCGCCTCGGTGACGATCCTCGGCCAGATCCCCTGTACCGATAGCGGGCGCTGGGCGGTGCAGCGCGAGTTCAACCGGCGCATGAAGCTGCGCTTCCAGCAGGAAGGGATCAGCCTGTACAACCCGTCCAGCCAGGAGATCGCGCTGCGCCGCGCGGCGCCGCTCAGTGGGCCAGCGAAGCCGGCGGCTGAAGGATCATCAGCGCCCGGCGCAGACGCATGATGCCGCCGCGCGTCTGACCCTGATTGCACATGCGCTGCCCCTCGGCCGACAGCATCACCGCCTCGGCCGGCGGCGGCGGCGGCGCGGCGCGCACCAGTTCGCTGACGTGATCGAGCAGACGCAGGCAATATTCCGGCGTATCGGTGGTGACCACCGCCGGGGACTGGCCGTTGACCGGCCCGACCCAGGACATCATCAGCGCACCGGCGAAGCCGGTTGCGATGACAACCCCCGCAACGCCGGACATGCGTGCCGAAACCTTCATACCCCGATCTTGCGGCAGCGCCCGTAACGCCGCCGTGGGGCGAAGATGACAAAAATGTCAGATGCCGCCGGTCCGCGCCTCATGCGGGATTCGGGGCGGCGGCGCTCAATACCAGCACCGCGCGCAGCCCGGGACCGGCATCCTCCAGCCGCAGCACGCCACCATGCAGCTGCGCCACCGCCTGCACCAGCGCCAGACCCAGCCCCGATCCTGGCGTGCTGCGCGCGCTTTCGGCGCGAAAGAAGCGTTCCGTGGCGCGGGCGCGATCACTCTCCGGAATGCCCGGTCCCTGATCCCAAACCGCGATCTCGACCCCGCCGCCGCCCGCCCCGCCCGGCTGGGCGCGCGCGACGATCCGCACCGCCCCGCCTTCGGGAGAGAATTTCACCGCGTTATCGACCAGATTGGCCAGCGCCAACTGGATCAGATCGGCATCGCCATAGCAGGCCAGGCTGGGCGGCGCCTCCACCGCCAGGCTGACCGCGCGCTCCTCGGCCACGACGTCGTACAACTCGGCGATGGCATCCAGCAGCGGCACCGCATCGAAGGCGGCAAAGGCCGATCGACGCGAACCCGCCTCGATCTCGGCGATCCGCAGCAGCGCCTGAAACACCGCGACGATGCCGTCGAGATCGGCGGTGCCGCGTTCGATGGCGGCGCGCAGACCTTCTTCGGTATCGGCGTGCAGGGCGGCATCCTCCAGCCGCGTGCGCGCGCGGGTGATCGGCGTGCGCAGATCATGGGCGATGGCGTTGGAGACCTGGCGCACCCCATCCATCAGCCGCCCGATCCGATCCAGCATCTCGTTGATGGTTTCAGCCAGTTGATCGAATTCGTCGCCGCGCCCGGACAGGCGCACCCGCCGGGCCAGATCGCCGCCGGCAATGGCGGTGGCGGTGGCCGACACCTCGGCAATGGCGCGGCGGAACAGGCTGCGCACCAGCACCGCGCCGAGTGCCGCCATCCCCAGCAGGATCAACAACCCCCAACCCAGCGCGTCGGTCAGCAAGGTGCGCAGCTCGGCACGCACCTGCACGTCGCGCCCGATCAGCAGATGGAACCCGCCCGGCAGGTCGAAGCGCTGCACCCGGGCCAGGGAGCGGACGCCGGCGCGCAGGATCGGCAGCTCGTACCAGACCCGCGCCTCCTGCACGCCGGAGGGCCAGCGCGCCAGATTGCCGGCGATGCGGCGCATCCGCGGATCGACCAGAAGATAAAGGCTGTCATCCTCCACATCCTGGGTCAGCCGGTCATCGATCGTGATGATCAGCGCCGGCAGGCCGCCTTCCTGCCAACGCTCCGCCAGATTCTGCGCATCGGAACGGATCGCCGCCTCCGTCTGGCGGTCGAGCAGCCCGGCGGTGGCCCACCACAGAAACAGCGCCAGCGCGCCGGCACTGATGGCCAGCAGGATGGCGTAGATCATCGCGAAGCGGAAACTGGCCGAATGCAGCAGGCCGCGCCGCATCCGCGCCGGCGCGGGAGTGTCAGGCACTTTCGGGGCGCAGCATATAGCCGGCATTGCGCACGGTATGGATCAGCGGCACCGGATAGGGCTTATCCACCTTCTGGCGCAGGCGCGAGACGTGCACGTCGATCACGTTGGTCTGCGGGTCGAAATGATAATCCCACACGCCTTCCAGCAGCATGGTGCGCGTCACCACCTGGCCGGCATGGCGCATCAGATATTCCAGCAAGCGAAATTCGCGCGGCTGCAGGTCGATCTTCTGCCCCGCCCGGCGCACGAGGCGCGACAGCAGATCGAGCTCCAGGTCGGCCACCGTCAGCTTGGTGACCGGGCCTTCGCCCTTGCCGCGTCGCGCCAGCGCCTCCACCCGGGCGAGCAGCTCGGCGAAGGCGAAGGGTTTGGTCAGGTAGTCATCGCCGCCGGATTTTAGGCCGCGCACGCGCTCATCCACTTCGGCCAGTGCCGACAGGATCAGCACCGGGATCGTGTTCTTCTGCCCGCGCAATGTTTCCAGCAGCCGCAGCCCGTCAATGCCGCCGGGCAGCATGCGATCCAGGATCACCGCGTCGAACGCCTCGCTCGCCGCCAGGAATAATCCGTCGCGGCCGTTATCGGCATGTTCGACGACATGCCCGGCCTCACGCAGGCCGCGCACCACGAACCCCGCGACGTCCTTATCGTCCTCGACCACCAGGATGCGCATCGGCACTCCTTCCCTTGAGCCTGCCGGGCGAGGCCATGGCCCTTACGTCGTCATGGCGAAGCCATGGCCCTTACGCCGCCGTGACGAAACTATGGCGTCCAGGCGCCGCACTTGCCAGGGGCGCGCGCCGTCCAGCCGGCATTTCGCGGCCAGATTGCCGATTTGAAACCCCGCGGTAGGCTGGCCAACAGATGCGGTGCGGGGATTACTCGTTGGCCGGGCGTAACCCGACCGTCACCGCGACATGCAGCACCGTGCCGGCGCGCGCGACATCCAGTTTCGCCACCCCGCCCGGGGCGACGGCGGCGATGGCGCGGATCAACAACTGCGCCGTGGTCACCCGCCGGCCATTGACCGCCTGCACCACGTCGCCGGCCCGCAATCCCGCCTTGGCCGCCGGGCCGCCCGGCTCCACCCCGCCGATCTGCACCCCGGCCGGATGATCGGGCGCGGCCGGCACGGATTGCACCGACACGCCCAGCCAGCCGCGATCGATATGCCCATGCGCGCGCAGGGCGGCGACGATGCCGCGCACCGCGTCGCTCGGGATGGCGAAGCCGATGCCGACCGAGCCGCCGGTGGGCGAGACGATGGCCGTGGTCATGCCGACCACCTGACCCGCCATGTCGAAAACCGGCCCGCCGGAATTGCCCGGATTGATCGGCGCGTCGAGTTGCAGGAAATTATCGAACGGGCCGGCGCCGATATCGCGCCCCTCGGCCGAGACGATGCCGGCGGTGACGGTGCCGCCCAGGCCGAACGGATTGCCCGCCGCGATCACCCAGTCCCCCACCGCCATGGCGCGGCTGTCGCCCCAGGTGACGGCGGGCAGCGGATGGCCGGCATCGACCTTGATCACCGCGATATCGGTCAGCGCGTCGCTGCCGATCAGGTGGGCGGGCAGTTCGGTGCCGTCGGACAGCGACACCACGATGCGGCTGGCATGGCCGACCACATGATCATTCGTCACGATGACGCCCGAGGGGTCGATGATGTAGCCGGAACCGGCGCCGGTCACCTGCTCGTCATCATGCTTGAAGCGGCGCTGGAATTCGCGGCCCAACGGCGTATCGCGCAGATCGGGCGGCAGCGGCACTTCGGCGCTTTCCCGGGGGACGGTTTCGGTAACTGCGATATTGACCACCGAAGGCAGCACGCGGCGGACCAGCGGCGCGAAACTGGGCAGACCGGCAAGCGTGGGCGCGGCGCCGGGAACCGCAGACGCGCCGGCGCAGCCGGACAGAGCCAGTACGGCAAGGCCGGCGGCAAGCAGGCTGGCGTGACGGCGCAAGGCGAGAAACGGCATGGCGCGGCGCTTTCCGGTCGTGGCGGCCTTGTGTGTCGGGAATGGCATGCAAGGGGCAGGCCGGCAACCCCGAAGGCGCGGCCGCGCTACCGGCGGGTGCGTGGTGTGGCGGCGGCGCCATCCTCGGGCCAGTCATGGCGCGGATACCGCCCGCGCATGTCGCGCCGCGCATCCGCCCAGGCGCTGGCCCAGAACCCGGCGAGATCGGCGGTGATGGCGATCGGCCGGCCGGCCGGGGACAGCAGCGCCAGGCGGAGCGGCACCCGCCCATCGGCCAGGCGCGGCGTCTGGCGCAGCCCGTAGAAATGCTGGGCGCGGGCGGAAAGCAGCGGCACGGGCTGAGTATAATCGATCGCCGCCTGCCCGCCCGGCAGCGCGACATGGCTGGGCAACGCCCGATCCAGCGCGGCTTGCAGCAGCCAGTCCAGCATGCCGCGCAACGCCGCGGCCAGGTCGATCCCGGCGCAATCGGCCAGGCGGGTGATGCCGGCCAGATGCGGGGCGAGCCACGTTTCGGCATGCGCGACGAGCGCCGCGTCGGACAGGTCGGGCCAGCCGGCCGCCGGCTCGATGGCGCGCATCAGGGCGACGCGGGCCTGCAGGTTGCGCGCCGCCGGCGTCCAGGACAAAGCCCGCAAGCCATCCGCACGCAGCGCATCCAGCAGCGTGGCGCCCGCCTCGGCGCGGTCGGCGCTCTGGGTGCGATCGCTCAGGATCAGCGCGCCCAGCCGGCGGCGGCGGCGGGTGATCACCGCGCCGGTGGCGGGGTCGAGCGTGGTCTCGGTCGTCTCGGTGATCGCCTCGGTCAGCACGCTCGGCAGAGAGGCGGGGTCCAGCGGCGCGGCCAGGCGGATGCGCGCGCCGGCTTCCGCCGACAGGGCGGCAACGACCAGTAGCTTCGCCTCGGCCAGGGCATCGTTGCGGGCCAGCTTGCCGCCGCCACCGCCGGAGAAGCGGAAACTGCCTTTTTCGCCGCGCGGCTGGGCGATGCGATCGGGAAAGGCGGCAGCCAGCAGCGGCGCCGGATCGCCGGCTGGCGAAATCGCGGCGCCGACAGCCATGCGTCGGCGATACTGATCCGCGCCGCGGCGGATGCGGGCGGCGGCGGCGCGGTCGATCTCGGTGCCCGGCGGGACGGCGCCTTCCAGCGCGGCCAGGCGCAGGCCGAGATCGGCGGGCAGCGCGTCGCTGCGCATTCCCGGCGGTGGGCGCAGCACGTCCCGCTCCTCCAGCAGCGCGGCGATGCTGGCGGCCAGCGCGCGTGCCGGCCCATCCTGCCCGGCGGCGAGCATCAGCGCGGCAAGGCGGGGATGCGCGCCGAGTTCGGCCATCGCCGCGCCGCGCGGCGTCAGCGTCCCGTCCCGCGTCGCCCCCAGCGCATCGAGCAGAGCGGTGGCGGCAGCCAGCGCGCCCGCCGGCGGCGGATCGGCGAAGGGCAGATCGGCGGGCGCGGTGCCCCAGGCGAGGCAGTCGAGCAGCAGGCCCGATAGCTCGCTTTCCAGGATTTCCGGACGATCCTGGGCGGGCAGGCCGCGATGCAGCGCCTCGCTCCATAGCCGGATGGCAACGCCCGGGGCTTCGCGCCCGGCCCGTCCGGCGCGCTGGGCGGCGGCGGCGCGGCTGATACGCAGCGTCGTGAGGCGCGCCAGACCGGTGGATGGATCAAGGCGCGGGGCGCGGCGGAACCCGCCATCGATGACGATCCGGATGCCGGGCACGGTCAGCGAGGTTTCGGCGATGGCGCTGGCCAGCACCACGCGGCGCGCACCGCCGGGATCGGGGGCGAGAGCGCGATCCTGCTCCGCCGGGGCCAGCTCACCATGCAGGGCCAGGATGCGTGCTTTGCTGTCGGCAAGCAGGGCGGCCGTGCGGCGGATGTCGCCCATGCCCGGCAGAAAGGCCAGGATGTCGCCCTCCTGCGCGGCAAGCGCGGTGCGGATCGCACCCGCCATCGCGGCCGGCAGGTCGCGCACCGTGGCAATGTCGCGGGCGGCGTGGTGCATCGTGACCGGATGCATGCGTCCGGCGCTTTCGATGCGTACCGCTTCCAGCAGCACTGCCAGACGTTCGACATCGGCGGTGGCCGACATGGCCAGGATGCGCAGCTCGGGACGGAGCTGGCGTTGCAGGTCGCGCGTCAGCGCCAGGGCCAGATCGGCTTCCAGCGACCGCTCATGTACCTCGTCCAGGATCACCAGGCCGATGCCGGCAAGCCCGGGATCGGCGATCAGACGTCGGATCAACAAGCCTTCGGTGATCACCTCGATCCGCGTCGCGGCGGAGACGGCGCGATCGACGCGGGTGCGAAAGCCGACCGTGCCGCCCACAGCCTCGCCCAGCAGGCTCGCCATGCGGGTTGCGGCGGCGCGGGTGGCGAGGCGGCGCGGTTCGAGCATGACGATGCGCTGACCCGCGAGCCACGGCGCATCGAGCAGCGCGAGCGGGGCGAGCGTGGTCTTGCCGGCGCCGGGCGGGGCGATCAGCAGCGCGTTGCGCCCGGCGGCAAGGGTCGATTGCAGGGCGGGCAGCGCCTCGGAAACAGGCAGGTCGGGCAGGAGCATGCGGGGTGGATAGAGCGGTTTGGCTAAGCCCGCTATGCCCGGGACGGAAGCGGGCAGGCGGGAGCAATCACCGACCGATGATCCGGGCTTCCCGGACGTAGCCGAATTCGCCCGTACCCGGCCAGTTTCGCCCGTCCGGGTAGCGCAGTTCCGTGCCGAGAAGATCCTTCTCCTCCGCCAGGCGCATGTTGACGCCCATCTGGACGTTGCCGAATTTCGCGATGGCGCTCGCCGTCAAAACGAAATGCGTCGTCGACCCGCAGGCCGGGCAGAAATGGATTTCCGCAGCCGGGTCTTCCTTGTCGTCACGACTATAGCCCTTGGTGGTTCCCGCAACACCCACAGCCGCAGGATGGAAATAGGCCCAGCGCGCGCCCGACTTGCTGCAAAGCGTGCAGTTGCATGCATTGATGAAATCCGGCCGCTGGGGGATTTCGAGGCGGACTTGGCCGCAGAGACAGGAGAGCTTCAACATCTCCGCATTCTATCACAGCCCGGCCGCGCCAAAGCAGGGGGTGCGCCCCGGTTTTCATGGCTGGGCCAGCGCTGCAAGCTGGCTCCGCATCGCGGCCACTGCCGCGGCCCCGCCCAGCACCTGGGTCAGGTCGCGTTGCGCGTCCCGCCAGGCCGGCAAAGCGGCGATCAGCGCGGCCTGGCCGGCTTGCGTCAGCAGCAAGCGGCGGGCGCGGCGGTCTTCGGGGTCGGCGGCGATTTCGGCCAGGCCGCGCCGGGTCAGCGGCTTGAGATTGGCGGTCAGCGTGGTGCGATCCATTGCCAGCAGGGCGGCCACTGCGCCAGGACGCGGCGGATCGGGGCGGTTCAGCGTCATCAGCAGGGAAAACTGCCCGGAGGTCAGGCCCGACGGCGCCAAAGCCTTGTCGAAATGCCGCGCCAGCAGCCGCACAGGCATTCTATGCGCAGGTCTTCGGCTGGCAGGCGGAAGCGAGTGAGGCGGTTCCTGGCTATACCCGCATGCTGCATCCGGCGAGCCCGACCAATCCGCCGGTTGCCGGGGTGATGGCGCTGCCCGAAGCCGCCCGCGCCGCCGGGGCGCCCGCCCATTGGGGGGCCTATATCGGCGTTGCATCGCTGGCCGAAACCCTGGCCGCCGCGCTTGCCCTGGGAGCCCGATTTTGCATGCCAGAGATGGAGATCCCCGGCATAGGCCGCATCGCCACGCTGCAAGACCCCGAAGGCGCGCCCTTCGCGCTGTTTCAGCCCGCCGCCGCATGCCCCGCCGCCGCATGCGAGGACACGCCTGCCCCCGCCATGGGCCAGGCTGGGCATTTCGCCTGGGCCGAATTGCGCAGTCCGGCGGGGGGCAAGGCGCTTGGTTTCTATGGCGCGCTGTTCGGCTGGCAGGCCGGCCCGGTGCACGAGATCGAGATGGCCGGATCGTACCAGCTTTTCGCCGCCGGGGCGGAGGCGCAGGCCCTGGGCGGCATGATGGGTCTGCCCCAGCCCGGCATGCCGGCACATTGGATGTACTATGTCTTCGTCGAAGATATCGACACGACCGCCGCGCGCATCGCCGCCGCCGGGGGCACGGTGCTGGCCGGCCCGCATGAGGTGCCGGGCGGGGCGTGGATCATCCAGGCCAGCGATCCGCAGGGCGCGGGGTTTGCGGCAGTGGGGATGCGGGCCGGCTGACGTGAGGCTGCTCAGGCAATCGCAGGGCTGCTCCGCAGATGGCGGATCAGCGCCTTGCCGCAGAGAATGCCCGGCTGTTCCACCGCGCGATAGAAGCACCATGCAGCGGCCAGGCTGAGCGCCACCGCCATCGGCCAGAGCAGCAGGAAGACTGCGGCGGCGCGAAATCCCGAGGCATGTAGCCAAGCTTGCGGTAGAGCCGCCTCCATCGCGCGCAAGATCAAGAAATGCAGGAGATAACCGCTGAAGCTGATTTTGCCGATATTCACGACCCAGGCATGCACGAACACCCCGCTGCGCATGCGCGATAACGCCAGGACAAACATCGAAAGCGGCAGGCAGATAACGAGGGTGCGCGGATCAGGCGGCCATCCCCCCAGAATCAGCCCCAGCGGCACGAAGGTCAGGGCAAAAAAGCCGCACAGGGTCAAACTGGCGGCGGTCTTCGGATGGGCCATCCAGCGAGCGCCCGCGTCCAGACGCAGAATCAGCAAATAAACCAGCGCGCCACATACGAACACGCAGGCCTGATTGGGAAACCAGAAATAGAGGAACCCACGCAACGCGGCATCGGAGTACATCCCGCCAAAGGCAAGAACTACGCCCCGATTCGCCATGATCGCCAGCAGGACGGTGATCACCAGCAATGCGACGACACCGGTCAGAGTACGGATGGCTCGAACGAAGAATGGAAAGAGAAGGTAGAAACTCCATTCCACCCCGATGCTCCAGCCGCCCGGCACCACACTCCATCGCCCCGCGACAGTCGGCATAAGCAGCGGATGCCAGGCGTTGACGAACGCCATGGAGGCCAGCGCCTGTAGCAGGTCGAACCCGTGCACCGGCGGCAGCGCCAGAAAATACAGCAACCCTGCGGCATAATAGGCAGGCGCCACGCGAAAAAACCGGCGCAGGAAGAACGCCGAAACATCCACCCGACCACTGCGGTCCTGTTCCTGATGCCAGGACATCAGCAATGTCAGGCAACTGGTAATAAAAAACAGCTGCACCCCGTAATAGCCCATCTCCGCGACCCGACGGATCAGATGGGGCAGCGCGGGAAACAAGGAGGCGTAGTGGCTGGTGATGACCAGCAGCACCGCATAACCCCGCAGGGCATCGATGTAGGCGTAATAGCGCGCGCGCGAAGGGGCGATCTTGGTCATTCGGTCCTCGACCGATTTCTACCTGGATCGGGATTACCAAGTGCTTGCAAAGCCAAGTCCGCGCGGGATGATGGCCGCCGCCGGGTGAGCCGCCGGCACGGCGCGGCGTGCCCCCCATTGGCAGAACCGCGCCGACAGGGCCATATCGCTTCCCATGCGCCGTATTCTTCCGCTTTGTCTGTTCCTGCTCTTACCGCCCGCCCTGCTGCCCAACCTGGCGCGGGCGGCGGAAAGCAATATCGTCGCCAGTGCCCGCGACCGGGTTTCCCTGATCTCCGACACCGATCATGTCGCCCCGGGCGTGCCGTTCCATATCGGGCTGCACTTTCACCTGGCGCCGGGCTGGCACACTTATTGGCGCAATCCCGGCGATGCAGGGGTCGCTGCCGACATCAAGCTGACCCTGCCCCCCGGTGCCAAGGCCGGCCCGATCGCCTGGCCGACACCCGCGCGCATCGCCGAGGGGCCGGTGATGACCTACGCCTATATCGGCGCGCCACTGCTGATGCAGCGGATCACCCCGGGTGCGGCCGGCCAAGGCATGACCGTCGCCGCGCATGCGGATTGGCTGGTCTGCAAGGATATCTGCGTTCCGGAAAGCGGCGATTTCACCCTGACTCTGCAGGCCGGCACGCCCGCGCCCTCGGCCCAGGCGCCGCTTTTCGCCGCCGCCGGCGCCGCGCTGCCGCATCGCGACCTGCCCTGGCAGGCGCGGATCGACCCCCATGGCGTGCTGGCGGTCACCGGGCCGGGACTGGGCGCGCAGACGGTGAAGGCCGCATGGTTCATCCCCGATGCGCCGAACAGCATCGTCAATGACGCGCCCCAGCCGCTGCGGCTTGCGCCGCAGGGGATCGCGCTCGCACTGAAGCCGGGCGGCGGGCTGCATGCCGGGGGCGATCTGTCGGGCATTCTGGTGGTGACCGACCGCGGCGGCGGCGAAACCGCGGCGGCGATCCGTGCCACGCCGGGCGCTTTCGCCTGGAGCAACGCGGCGGCGGGCGACGGGTCGGCGGCAAACGCGCCGGGAGCAGACGCGCCGGGGGCGTTGCGGCTGCTGGGTCTCGCCTTTCTCGGCGGGCTGATCCTCAATCTGATGCCCTGCGTGTTTCCCGTGCTGGCGATGAAGGCGATGGGCCTGCTCTCGGGCAAGGATGCACGCCAGCGTCGGGCCCAGGCGGCGAGTTATACGCTCGGCGTGCTGGCCGCCTTCCTCGCCCTGGCCCTGGTGCTGCTGGCCGCGCGGGCCGGCGGCGGGGCGCTGGGCTGGGGCTTCCAGTTCCAGTCGCCGGCCTTCGTCGCTGCCATGGCCTGGGTGATTTTTGCCGTCGGCCTCAATCTATCGGGCGTGTTCGCGATGGGCGAAGGCGCGCTCGGCCTGCGTATGGCGGGGCTGGGCCAGGGGCTTGCTGGGCGGGGCGGACATGTCGGCAGCTTCTTCACCGGGCTGCTGGCCGTGCTGGTGGCCACGCCCTGCACCGCGCCCTTCATGGGGGTGGCGATCGCTGGCGCGCTGGCCGCCCCGGCCGCAGTATTGCTGGGGGTGTTTGTCGCGCTCGGGCTGGGTCTGGCCGCGCCCTACGCGCTGCTCGCCTGCCTGCCTGGGCTGGCGCGTATCCTGCCGCGCCCCGGGGCATGGATGGACTATCTGCGGCAAATGCTGGCATTTCCGATGTATGGCGCGACCGTCTGGCTGCTTTGGGTGGCCAGCGAGGAAAGTGGCTCCTCCGGCGTGCTCAGCGTTGCTTCCGGCCTGGTACTGGTAGGGTTTGCCGCCTGGCTGCTCGGGCTGATGCAGCACCATCCGGGACAGCGGCGCCTGCGCCGGGGCACGCAGGCCATGCTGGCGGCGACATTGCTGGCGGCGGCGGGCATTCTCAGCGCGCTCCGCCCCACGCCGGCGCCGGCCACGGCGCAGACTGCGGACGGGTTCAGCCCGGCCAGGCTGGCCGCCCTGCGCGCCGCCGGCAAGCCGGTGCTGGTCGATATCAGCGCCGCCTGGTGCGTCAGCTGTCTGGTGAACGAGCATGTGGCGTTGGACCGCCCGGCCGTGCAGGCAGCGCTGCACCAGGGCGGGATCACCTTGCTGCGCGGCGATTGGACACGCCAGGACCCGACGATCACCCGCTTCCTGCGCGCGCATGGCCAGGATGGCGTGCCGCTCTATCTGTTCTACCCCAAGGGCGGCGGCGCGGCGGTGAAGCTGCCGCAGATTCTGACCGAGGCCGGGGTGCTGGGGATCCTGCGGGGATAGCCGGACGACCGGGCGAATAAGGATCGGCGTCCGCCCGCCTATCGCGCGACGCTTCGGCCTTACGGTAGATCGAGCAAAGCAAGGGCGGGCGTGATCACCCCCTCCAGCAATGCCGGTTCCGGCCGCACCCGCGCCAGCACGCGCAGACCCATCAGAACGCCGAGCAGGTGGCGCGCAAGCGTCTCCGCCGCCAGCGCGCGGCTGATCGTGCCATCGGCCTGCCCGGCCGTTACGCAGGTGAGGAAGAACGTCTCGATCTCCGCCAGAACGCCGGCGACGATCTTCCGAAAACCCGCATCGTGCGGCGCGACATCGAGCGCCGCATTGACCAGCATGCAGCCTTTGCGTTCGCGATCCCCGAGCGAGCGGGCCAGAATATCGTCGAAAAACGCGCCGATCGCGGCGCGCGGCGGCAAGGCCTCGCAATGGCGCAGACGGGCGGCGACGCTGCCTTCGACATAGCAATCCAGGGCTTTCTCGTAGAGTGCCCGCTTATCGCCGAATGCGTTGTACAGGCTGGCGGCGGTGATGCCGGTCTTCTCCACCAGATCGCGGACGGAGGTGGCCTCGAACCCTTGCTGCCAGAAGCACAGAACCGCCGCATCCAGCACGGCGGCTTCGTCGAACTCCCGCGGTCTCGCCATGCTGTCCCCGACCATTGCCCCTGACAGCGGCATCCTGCCATAGCCGCCATCGTGGCGCATTCTAGAACGGTGATACTAAAACACATGGCGGGATGCCCCCGCCGCGTCGCAGCGGGGCTGGGGCGGATGGGACAGGAGGAGCGCATGGAACTCGAACAGCAGCTCGCCGCCTTCAAAGCGGAATTCGCGCGCACCGCACCCTCCGGCAGGGTGGCGCTCTACGAGGCCAAGATCGAGGAATTGCGCGCCAGCTTCGCCATGGAAGCAGCCATCGGCGTCGGTGCCGAGGCGCCGGATTTCACCCTTCCCGACGCGGCGGGCAAAGCGTTGTCGCTGCAGCGCCTCCTCGAATCAGGCCCGGTGGTCGTGGTCTTCTATCGCGGCGGCTGGTGCCCGTACTGCAACCTCCAGCTTCGCGCCTACCAGGCCGTTCTGCCGGAGATCGCAGCGCTCGGGGCGCGGCTCGTCGCGATCTCGCCGCAGCTTCCCGATGCGTCGCTATCGACGGCGGAGGCCAATCAGCTGCGCTTCGATGTACTGAGCGATGTCGGCAATGCCGTCGCGCGGCGTTTCGGCCTTGTCTACGCCTTGCCCGAAGAACTGCGCGCGGCGTTGCGCGCGAACAACAAGGCCTTGCCCGAGATCAATGGCGATAGCAGCTGGGAGTTGCCGGTCCCCGCGGTCTACGTCATCGCCCGGGATCGCCGGGTGGCGCTGGCCGCCATCGATGTTGATTACCGGAACCGTCTGAACCCCCAGGCCATCCTGACCGCCCTGCAAAGGCTGCGTTCCGCCTGAGGCGGACGCCGCCTGTCGTGCCGACCACGCCGCCCCACGATGCGAAGGAACCGCCATGATCCGCTTCTATTTTCACCCGACACCGAATCCTGCGAAAATCGCGCTGTTTCTGGTGGAAGCGGGGCTGGATTTCGAGGCGATCCCGGTCGATACCAGCAAGGGCGAACAGCATTCGCCGGCCTTCCGCGCCATCAATCCCAACGGCAAGGTGCCGGCGATCGTCGATACCGAAGGGCCGGGCGGCAAACCGGCGCGCGTCTTCGATTCCAGCGCGATCCTGCTTTATCTTGCCGAAAAGACCGGGAAGTTTCTCGGCGCGCCCGAGGACCGGCCGGAATTGCAGTCCTGGCTGCTGTTCATCGCCTCCGGCCTGGGTCCGTTTTCCGGCCAGGCGGTGCATTTCCAATTTGCCGCGCCCGCGGGCCTGGACTACGCCGTCAATCGCTATCGCCGCGAGGCGGAGCGGCACTATCAGGTTCTGAACGATCATCTGGTCGGGCGCGACTACATCGTCGGCGACCGCTACACCATCGCCGATATGTCGGCCTGGGGATGGCTCGACCGCGCCGCGCGCGTGCGCAAGGGTGAAGCCGATCCGCTGGCCGCCTATCCCGAGCTCAAACGCCTGCTCGCAACCGTCGATGCGCGTCCCGCCATCGCCCGCGCCCGCGCGGTCGGCCAGGAGCACGCGTTCAAGAAAATCAATGACGAGGAAACCAGGCGGGCGCTGTTCCCGTCCAACTATCCGCCGCCAGCGTGACGCGCCGCTGACGGGTCTGGCCGGCAGCGCCATGCGTGATCGGCCGCGCGAGATCAACGGCAAGCGACCTGACCGGGCGGCGGTCAATAGGTTCCCGGATAGGCCCCGCCATCGACCAGCAAATTCTGCCCGGTGATGAAGCCGGCCTGGGCGGAGCAGAGAAAGGCGCAATAGGCGCCGATTTCCTCCGGCATGCCGAAACGTCCGGCGGGGTTGGCGGCGCGCCGCTCCTCCCACAGGGTCTGGTAGGGCCGGCCGGTGCGTTCGGCCAGCCCTTCCACATGGCGGCGCTGGGCATCGGTATCGAAGGGACCGGGCAGCAGATTGTTGATGGTGACGTTGAATCGGACCATTTCCCGCGCCAGCCCGGCCGTGAACCCGACCAGGCCGGACCGCGCGCCATTCGACAGCGCCAGTTCGGCCTGGGCGATCTTCACGCTGCGCGAGACGATGTTCACCACCCGCCCGAAGCCGCGCGCCGCCATGGCATCGACGCTGGCCTGCATCAGGGCGATCGGCGCCAGCATCAGCGCGTCCAGGGCGGCGATCCAGTCGGCGCGGCTATAGGCGCGGAAATCGCCGGGTGGCGGGCCGTCGGCATTGGTCACCAGAATATCGGGGGTGGGGCAAGCCGCCAGCGCGGCGCGGCGCCCGGCCTCGGTCGTGATATCGGCGGCGACGATGCGCGGCGTGGTGCCGGTTTCGGCACTGATCGCCGCGGCGGCTTCGCCAAGCGGCCCGACGCGGCGCGCCAGCATCGTCACGATCACACCTTCGCGTGCGAGCTGCCGCGCGATCGCCCGGCCCATGCCCCGGCTCGCGCCACAGATCAGGGCCGTGCGGCCCGCGATTCCCAATTCCATCGGCGCCCCTTGCTTCCATCGTGATCATGGCGTTGATCCGCCGCCATCGTGCGGCGCCGATCGCGCCCCGCCAAGGGGTTCGCGTCAGCGTGGCGTCAGTCCAGGCGCGGAAATGAAGAATTCTCCGGATCGGATCCTGGCGCCAAAAATAACGCCAATATGACGGCGGCTCTTCCGACGAATACAATTCCGTTACTCTGCTGCGCTGCAAAATGATTTGGTTATTTATTAACGCCCTGTTCATGTTTGCCGACGCACGCCCGGCTATGCCCTTCGACACGCGGAAAATCGCCGCGCAGGCAAGGGAGTAGGCCGATGCCGACCGTCACCGTTCTGGGCGCCCACGGGCAGAGTGTCAGCCTCAGCTACGATACTGCCGCCACCGCTGCCATCGCCGCGCATCTCGCCCAGGCGATCAATGCCGGGGTCACCGCCGGCACGCTGCTGCCTGCGGTCGATACGGATGGCCCGCCGCCCAGCGTTCCCGCCGGCAAGAGCGGCGAATTCGTCCAGACCCAGAACGGGCCGACCTTTCTTCCGCCCGGCTACACCGCCTATGTCGATGCCGCCCAGCAGGCGCTGGTTTTCGGCTCGGGCGCGGCCGGCGAATCCATCCTGGTGGGCAGCGGCGATCTGACCTTCATCGCCGCCGCCGGCTCCGGCACCATCGCCGGGGGCGGCGGAACCGACCGTATCCTGATCGGCGCGGGCGATCATGGCGCCTGGAACATCGCGCTCGGCGGCGGCAATGACGCGGTCTTCGCCCTGGGCAGCGGCAATGACACGATTGCCGCAGGCGGCGGCGAGAATCAAATCGCATTGGGCGCCGGCAAGGATGTGGTGGTCTCCACCGGCCAGGACGCCATCGCCATGGGCAACGGCGCCGCCACCATCGATGCCAGCGCCGCGCGAGGCGATCTGGTGCAGGGCGGCAACGGCGCGCTGCTATTCGTCGCCGGCGCCGGCAATGCCACCATCCTGGGCGGCGACGGCGCGGTGACCTTCCTTGGCGGCAGCGGCAACGCGGTGGTGCATGGCGGATCGGACGGCGCCAACCTGCTGATCGCCGGCACCGGGGCTGCAACACTCTACGGCGCGGGCAAGGGCGACCAGCTTTTCGCCTCCGGCAGCCATGGCCAGGAACTGGTGGCCGGCGCCGGCAACGAGACGCTGAATGCCGCGCTGTCCAGCGGCAACGACACGCTGGCCGCCGGCAGCGGCAACGCCACCATGGTTGGCGGCATCGGCCACGAGGTGTTCCTGTTCACCAAGGGCGAGGCCGGCGGGCATGATCTGGTGATGAACTTCACGGCCGGCGACAAGATCGACCTGTCCGGCTACGGCCCCCATGCCGTCGCCCAGGCGCTGGCAAGCCAGACGCTGAAGGACGGCTCGGTGACGATCACGCTGGGCGACCATACCAAGGTGACCTTCTCCGGCGTCACCTCGCTGAGTGCGTCGAACTTCCTGGGCGGCGGCTCCGGCGGTGGCGATCACGGGCACGAGCATGGCCATGGCGGCTGGTTCGGGCATGGGTGATGCGGTATCCTGATGTGTCGGGGAACTTGACGCAGACACGTTCCGGGGCATGCCGCAATCCTGATATCGCGTTGATGAAGTTAATTTATTGCGACATGGCACGGTAGGTGCATCGGCCTTGCCCAATGGGGCGGCAGCGGAGGTGTCCGTAGGCCGCTTTCCTTCGGGATGGAGGCTGAGCAGCATGCGGATCGGGTTCTCGGGCGCCCGGATGAAGGCGCTGATCGCTTCGGCTCTGCTGGCGACGGCGATGGCGGGACTGGCCCGGCTGGGTGGCGGTTCGCAGCATGCGCTGTTGGGCGTGTTGGCGGTGTGGATCGCGGCCTCGCTGCCCTTCGGCATCCTGTTCGGACATCTGGCGCTGGATTAAGGCGCGGCGCCGCGTTCGCGGCGTTTCCGTTCGGCGGTTTCGTCGTTCGCCTGACCGGGGCATGCTGGCCCCATGGCTCCCATCCCCCCTGCTTTGCCGCGCGCGTGGCATGAGGCACTGACCGCCGCGCATGGTCCGCCCCGCACCATCGCGCCGCCCGCCCCCGGAGGCGGGTTTGCCGCGTTGCGCGCCGTGCGTTGCGCGCCCTGGCTGCTCTGCGCCGGGGTCAGCCCGGCGGGGCTCGATGATTTCTTCCGTCTGCGCCTTGCCCAGATCCTGCTGAACGCGCCGCCCTGCGAGGCATTGTCGGTGTTGCTGCTGCACGGGCCTGCCACCTGCGCGGGCGGGTTCGCGGCGCGGTTTCGCAGCGGCTGGCCGTTCCGCCGCGCGATATTCGCGGCCCCGGCAGCTGCGGCGGCGGGGTATGCCGAAGCGCTCGGGGTCGCCGTGGCGGCGCTGGAAGATCCCCTGCCCAACCCGCTGCGAAGTGCCGCGCAGCCCGGCCAAAAGATCGCCGCGCAAATTCAGATCCTCTGGCCGCGCTGCGGCAGCACCACCGCGTTCGAAAATCAGATCGAGGATTTGCTGAGCGCCGGGCATTTCACCCTGCGCGTGTTTCATGCCCCGCATCACCGACCGGGACCGACTCTTGCCGCGCTGGCGGCGCGCTGGATCCCGGAAAACACCATCCAGATCAGCGCGCACCTGAACCTGCTGGCCGCCGCCGCGCCCGGGCATGTCGATTGTGCCGATCTGCCCTGGCCCGCCTATCTAACGGCGGCCGCCGCCACCCCGATCGGCGATGCGGAAGCGCGCGCCGCCCTGCTGCGCGCCGACCGCGCGGTGGTCAATCATCTGGAACCGATGGGCCTGGCCCTGCGGGTAAGCCCGGGGGCGCGCCTGCTGCTTGACGTACATGACGACCGCGCCAGGTCAGAGGCTGCTTTTCTGGCCGACCAAGGCACCGCGCCGGAGGAAATCGCGCGAAAGACAGCCGAAACCGAGTCAGTGCAGCAGGCGCTTTGGGCCACGGCGGATATCTGCACCCATGTCAACGCCGAGGAAGGCCGCCACGTCGCCGCCCATGCCCCCCGCTTCGCGCTGATCCTGCCGCGCCCCTATATCGCCGTCCGCCCGCCCACCGCCGCGCAACGCTGGGACGGGCTGCTGGTGGGCGATGCGCATCCCTTCAATCTGGCCGGGATCGACTGGTTCCTGACGCAGATCCGCCCGCGCCCGGGGATTGCCGCGCTGCGTCTGGCGGTCGCCGGGCGGGCCGGGCTGGCGCGCCGTGCCGCGCTGGAGGATGCCGGCATCGCCGTGCTCGGCTTCGTCGCGGATCTGGAGGCGGTGCGGGCGGAAAGCCGCGTCATGCTGGCGCCGGAACAGGACGGTTCGGGGGTCGCGGTGAAAGTGCTCGGCGCGCTGGCGGCCGGCCAGCCGCTGGTCGCCACCGCCGCCGCCCTGCGCGGCCTGCCCGATGCGGTCACGCGGCTGCTGCCGGGCGCCGTCGATGCCGACGGCTTCGCCGCCGACCTGCTGGGCGTGCTGGCCGACGAGGACGCTTTGGCGGCACGGCGCGCGGCGGTGGCCGAAGCTTCCCGGCATTTGCGCAGCGGCCCCGGCTATGCCGATTGCCTGGCCCAGGTGCCGCCCCCCGATGCCGCCCGCATCGCCACGAGACAGGCCGCCTTCGACGCGCTGACCGCCCCGGCCGTGCCCGGCCCGCCCGGCTTCCTTCCGGCGGCCGCGCTGCGGGTCGGGATCAGCCTTGCCGCCGGGGCGCCGGCCGAGGGGATCGGGCTTGGCCTGTGGCATGACGGCGAGACCTGGGGGCGCTGGAGCGACGGGGCGGAAGCGAGCCTCGATCTGCTGCTGGACCGGCCGGTCGCGGGACGAATGCTGCGGCTTGATCTGCGCGCCCGCCCCGATGGGGCATTCGGGCTGCGCGTGACGGTCAATGGCGTGGCGCTGGGGGAAAGGCGGATCGCAGGCGATGGCTGGCAGGAATGGACACTGCCGGAAGCGGCGATCGCCGGGCGGACGCGCCTGCGCGTCACGCTTGCCACCGATACGGCGTTCGAGGCGGCGCGCTTCACGCCGGAGGATGACCGGATTCTCGGCTTCGCGCTGGCCGGGCTGGCG
>JAGWRU010000203.1 GCA_028869595.1 Rhodospirillales bacterium | reverse complement strand
GGCGGGGCGGCGGTCTGGCTGGTTTTGACAGGCACGGGTGCGGCGGCTTTCACGGAAACGGGTTGGGCAACAGGGGCGGAGGCAGGTTTCACGGCGGTGGCTTTACCGGCCATCGGCGGCGCGGACGTTGCCCCTGCCGCCGGTGCGCCGGCGGGCCGGCCCGTGCCGGTTTTGCTGGCGACGGGTGTGCCGGCAGCGGCCTTGTCCGACTTGGCGGTCATGGGCACGGCTGTCTTGGGCGCGGCTGTCTTGGGCGCAGGCGTCTTGGGCGTAGCTGGGGCAGCGGCTTTGCCCGGGGTGGCGTGACCCGCCGCGCTTTTGCCGGCGGGCGCTTTGCCAGGCCGAAGCGCGTCAGGGCCTGCTTTCCCGGCGGCCGGTTTGGCGCTGGGTTTCGTGTCGGCAGGTTTCACGCTGGCGGCTTTCGCGGCGGCGCCTTTGTCGGCGACCGGCGCGGTCGCGATGGATTTGACGGCACCGGGCTTCGCCGAGACGGTCTTTGCAGGGGCGGTCTTGCCGGCGCCAGGCGTCGCCGCAACAGGTTTCGTCGCCGCGACAGGTTTCTCCGCAGCGACCTTCCCGGCGGCGGGTTTGCCGGCGGCTGGCTTGGCGGTGAGGGGCTTGGCGGTGAGGGGCTTGGCAGTCACGGACCTGGTCGGCGCCGATGCGGCGATGCCCGCTTTCCCCGGCGCGGCTTTGCCAGGCGCGGCTTTCCCGCCAGTCGTCGTGCCGGCCGTCGTCTTGACGGGCGCGGCCTTGGCCGCCGCCGGTTTGATCGCGCCGGTGGCCGGCTTGTTCGGCGTGGGGTGCTTGGCAGGCGCCTTGGCCTGCACGGCAGATGCCTTCATGTGCGACACGTTTGATCCTTTATGCTCGCCACGGACCGCCTCGCGACACCCGGAAAGGCCCGGCACCGAGGGGCGGTCAGCACCAGAGACGGACCCGGACCGCCAGAGGCATCGCCCAAGCGGCGCCCCCCCGTTCCAGACAACCAGGGCTTTCCGCGACCGCCTTGATGCGCGGGCAGCCGATATCCCCGGAAAAATCCGGCGGCAGAGCACCCATGCGCGCCCTGCCGCCGAACCGTCATGGATATAGCACAAAAACCCCCCTGCGTCAGGGGGGTGGGCGCAGTGCTGCCATCGCGGTCGGGAAAAGCGCGCGGGGGGACAGCGCGTCGCGCCGCAACCTCAGGGTGTGCCGGGCTTCTCGGAAAACAGCGCCGCCTTGCCCGGCTTGTCCTTCCAGGCATCGGCATCGGCCGGTGCTTCGCCCTTGCGGGTGATATTCGGCCATTCGCTGGCGAATTGACGGTTCTTTTCCGCCCAGGCCGCAGCCCGGTCGTCGCTGTCGGGCAGAATCGCCTCGGCCGGGCATTCGGGTTCGCAGACGCCGCAATCGATGCATTCGTCGGGATGGATGACCAGCATGTTCTCGCCGACATAGAAGCAGTCCACCGGACAGACTTCCACACAGTCCATGTATTTGCAGCGAATGCAGTTTTCGGTGACCACATAGGTCATGGCGGACCCCCGGCATGCGGCGCCAGATGGCGCGCGAACGACCCGGATATGCCGGGCTTTGGCGGGGTGCGCAAGGTGGCGGCGGTGGAGAAATTGCCATCCGCCGGGTTTGCCCCGCCTAGGCGTCGATCTCCTCGTACAGCGAAGCGGCCTCGGCCGCCGGGCCGCGTCGGCTGGCCAGGGCCCGCACCCGCAGCACCCGCACCGCGCCGCCCGGCCCGCTGCCCAGCGCCAGCGTCAGCACATCGCCGACGCGCAGCCGGGCATGCGGCTTTTCCGTCGGCTGGCGGTTCAGCCGCACCGCCCCGCCGGCGACCAGCGCCGCGCAATCGGCCCGCCCGCGCCGGATACGCGCGCACCACAGCCATAAATCCAGCCGCTGGAACCCGCCCGTCTCCTCGGGCACGCGGCTCATGGCGGGGTTTTGGCCAGGTTGGCGGCGTGGCGATGCGGGCCGCGCTTGCCCCGCCCAGGCGCCGCGTTCGGCGGGCGGGGCGGCGAGGCCGCCGCGTGCAGGCGTAGCCCGGCGAGGACGGCGAAGGGACCGCCAGGCGGCGCGCCCGCTCCTTCGCCGCGTCCGCTTGCGCCGCGTCCGCTTGCGTCGCGCCCCCCTTCGTCGCCCGATCCGAGGGGCGGCGTGGCCTGCGGCGGGCGCCGTCGCGCCAGCAGCAGCGGCGGCGCGGGCGGGCCCGCCATATTGGCCGGCAGCGCCATCGCCGGGCGGATGCGAAAGCCCAGCCCGTGCAGCACGGCCGGCCAGGAGGCG
>JAGWRU010000202.1 GCA_028869595.1 Rhodospirillales bacterium | reverse complement strand
CAGGGCGACCCCGGCGCCTCGCGCTTCTTCCTTTCGCTGGAAGACGATCTGATGCGCATCTTCGGCTCCGAGCGGATGGGCGGCATGCTGCAGAAGCTCGGCCTCAAGGATGGCGAGGCGATCGTCCATCCCTGGATCAACAAGGCGCTGGAGAAGGCGCAGAAGAAAGTCGAAGCGCGCAATTTCGACATGCGCAAGAACGTGCTGAAATATGACGACGTGATGAACGACCAGCGCAAGGAGGTCTACGCCCAGCGCAAGGAGTTCATGCGCGTCTCCGACGTGTCGGAAATCATCGCCGAGATGCGCACCGAGATCGTCAACGCCATGGTGGCGCGGCGGGTGCCGGAAAAAGCCTTCGCCGAGCAGTGGGAGCTGGCCGAACTCACCGAGGATTGCCGCAACCTGCTGGGCTTCGACCTGCCGGTGAGCGAATGGGGCGCCGAGGAAGGCATCGACGAAAGCGGCATCCGCGAACGCATCCTGCGCGCCGTCGATGCGCATATGGCCAGCAAGGCGGCCAATATGGGCCCCGAGCTGATGCGCTTCATCGAGAAATCGCTGCTGATCCAGGAACTCGACGGCGCCTGGAAGGAGCATCTGCACGCGCTCGATCATCTGCGCCAGGGCATCGGGCTGCGCGCCTATGGCCAGCGCGATCCGCTGAACGAGTATAAGGCCGAGGCTTTCGCGATGTTCAACGCCATGCTGGACGAGTTGAAGGAGCGCGTCACCGCCAAGCTCGCCCGCGTCCAGCTTGCCGACGATCCGGCCGAGCCGGTGCCGGAGCCGCAGGTCTACAGCTATGCCGAACTCCACCCCGAGCCGGATAGCGCCTATGGCACGGCACCCGCCGCGCTGCCCGGCGATGGCGGGGGCGAGACGATCAGCCTGGCCCAGCCGATCCGCGCCGAAGCGGTCGATCCCGACGATCCCGCGACCTGGGCGGCAACGCCGCGCAACGCGCCCTGTCCGTGCGGCTCGGGCAAGAAATACAAGCACTGCCACGGTAAACTGGGATAGACGGCGGCTGCCATGCCCGTTGCGCCAGCATCCTCCGGCGCGAAGGTCGCCTTCTATCTGGCCGGTGATTCCTATCCCGCGCAGGGGCATGTCGAAGCGGCGCTGCAGGCCCGGCTGCGCCACCATTTCATCCGCTGGACCGGCCAGCAGGCCCTGCTCGATCGGAGCGGCGCATCCGCCATGGATCGCGCGATCGACCCGCGTGTCGCGGCGCTTCGCCCCTGGCTGCCGACCCGGCGTGAGCGCTCTGCCGCGGTGCTGTTCGGCCGTTCCTCCGGCGCGCGCGTGGCAACCTGCTTTGCCGCACGGTATGGCGCGATGGCGGCGATCTGCTTCGGCTACCCGTTCCGCGTTCCGCATCACTGTATCGAGCCGGCGCGCTTCGCCCATCTCGCCGGACTCGCCGTGCCGACGCTATTGTTTCAGGGAGAGAATGATCCCTATGGCGGCGCCGATATCACCGCCGATTACGCGCTGTCGGACGCCATCGCGGTGGAGTTGCTGCCCTGCGATCACGAATTCCACCTGCCGGGACAGGAATGGGATCGGGTCGCGCTGCGCTGCGCCGCCTTTCTGCGCCAGGTGGCGCAGGGCGCGGCGCATCCGTCGCCCGCCTTCGACGAGGCGTATTATCTCGCCGCCCATCGGGACGTCGCCGCCGCCGTGGCAGCAGGTGAGGTGGCCAGCGGCGCCGAGCATTTCCGCCTGTACGGCAGGCGCGAGGGTCGTTCCTTCCGCATCGCCCGCCCCGCGCTTTCCCGCTTGGCCACAGCCCGGCACCTAGGCTAGGAATTGACGTAACGAGGGAGGAAATCATGAAACGATCCGAATCCGCGAGCCCGGAAAGCATTGCCGTGGTCGCCGAAAGGCTGCCCCGCCGGGCCGTGATGAACGGCGTCACCGCCGCCACCGCCGCCGGGCTGCTCGCCATGACCGGCCGCGCCCGCGCCGCCGAAGCCGGCCCCTTCCCTGCCCATCCGCGCTGGAAATTCGTCTTCGTCAACCACGTGACGACCAATCCGTTCTTTGTGCCCTGCCAGTACGGCATCCATGATGCCTGCGCCCTGCTCGGCTGCGATTATCAGTGGACCGGCTCGGAAACCTCCGATGTCGGGCAGATGGTCAATGCGATGAATGCGGCGATCGCCGCCAAGGCCGATGCCATCGCCATCCCGATCGTCGATCCGCGCGGCTTCAACAAGCCGACTGACCGCGCTTTGGCGGCCGGCATTCCGGTATTCAGCTACAATGCCGATGCCCCGCATGGCAGCGACAATAAGCGTCTGGCCTATATCGGCCAGGATCTGTTCCTGTCCGGACAGATGATGGGCGAGCGTATCGTCAAGGAAGTCGGTGCCGGCAAGGTGGCGCTGTTCATCGCCACGCCCGGCCAGCTCAATCTCCAGCCGCGCGTCGACGGAGCGATGGATGCGATCAAGAAATCCGGCGCCAAGATCCAGGCGACGATGATCGCGACCGATCCCACGGTGAATGTCGCGCTGTCCAAGATCCGCGCCTATTACCTGGGCAACCAGGACGTGAAGGGCATGT
>JAGWRU010000201.1 GCA_028869595.1 Rhodospirillales bacterium | reverse complement strand
GAAATCCGCAACATCACGGAATTCGGCCTGTTCATCGGCATCTCCGCCGATGTCGACGGCATGGTGCACATGTCCGACCTGTCCTGGGACGAGGCCGGCGAGGCGGCGATGGCCAAGTACGAGAAGGGCCAGATCGTCAAGGCCAAGGTGCTGGACGTCGATGTCGAGAAGGAGCGGATTTCGCTCGGCATCAAGCAGCTGCGCGACGATCCGGCGGCCGGCGTGCTGGATGCGGTGCATAAGGGGGACGTCGTCACCTGCATCGTGACGGCGGTGCAGGCCAACGGGATCGAGGTGAAGGTCAACGACATGCTGACCGGCTTCATCCGCCGGGCCGAGCTGGCGCGCGACAAATCCGACCAGCGCCCGGACCGCTTCGCGGTGGGCGAGAAGGTGGACGCCAAGATCACCGCCGTCGATCGCGCTGCCCGCAAGCTGTCGCTGACCATCAAGGGCAAGGAGATGGAGGAGGAGAAGCAGGCGATGGCCGAATTCGGCTCCTCCGACAGCGGTGCCTCGCTGGGCGATATCCTGGGTGCGGCGATCCGTCGCCGCAACCAGCAATCGAGCAGCGATAGCTGATCCTCGCGCTTTCGTAACGAGGCTTCGGACAGGCAGCCCCGCAACGGGCTGCCTGTTTCGCGTACAGCCACAAAACCTATTGTGGACAAAGGCTTATTCTTGACGTTCCGGGTCCGCTCTGGCAGGTTGGGGGATCACGGCACAGGTGCAGGTGCGGGCAGGGGGCGGGCGCAAGAAGGCCCGGCAAGACCGGATGACCAAATCGGAACTGATTGCCGAACTGGCCACGGCCAATCCGCATCTGCGCGGCGCCGACGTGGAACTGATCGTCGCCACCATCTTCGATGAAATCTCCGAGGCCCTGGCGCGCGGCGAGCGGGTGGAGCTGCGCGGCTTCGGTGCCTTCACCGTCAAGCGCCGCGACGCGCGCACCGGGCGCAATCCGCGCACCGGGGAATCGGTCGCGGTCGACGAAAAAGCCGTGCCCTTCTTCAAGGCCGGCAAGGAATTGCGCGAACGGGTCAATCTCGGCGGTGCGCGCCGCCCGGCGGCCGAGCGCGTGACGGGCTGAGCGCGTGTTCCGTCTGTTGATCCTGCTGCCGGTCCTGCTGCTGCTCGTGCTGTTCGCGCTGTCGAATACCCAGGCCGTCACGCTGGGGCTGTGGCCCACCGGTATCGCCATCGCCGTGCCGCTGTCGCTGGCCGTGCTGGGCGGCATGGCCATCGCCTTCCTGCTGGGCGGGGCGGTGGTGTGGGTGGCCGAACTCGGCCAGCGCCGCCGCGCCCGCCATGCCGAACAGGCGCTGCGCGCCGCCCAGGCCGAGATTCTGGCGCTGCAATCGCGCATGCAATCGGCTTTGCCGATCTCCGCCATGGGGCCACAGGGCGGCGTCGATGGCGGCGCGGTGGAGCGTGGCGGCTGAGCCGATGGCCAAGGTCAAAATCTGCGGGCTGAACGATCCGGCCGGCTTCGATGCGGCGGTCGCCGCCGGGGCGGATTGGCTGGGCTTCGTCTTCTTTCCGGCCTCGCCCCGCGCCATCCTGCCGGCCCAGGCGGCGGCGCTGTCGGCGCGCGCGCCCGGCCCGCAAGCAGGCGGGCCGCTGCGCGCCGGCCTGTTCGTCGATCCCGACGCCGCGATGATCGCCGCCACCCTGGCCGAGGTGAAGCTGGATATTCTTCAAATCTACGCGCCGCTGGCCCGCGCCGCCGCGCTGGCGGCAAGCTTCGGCCTTCCCTTCTGGCATCCGACCGGGGTGAGCGGGCGGGACGACCTGCCGCGCGACGCGGGCAGCGCCGCGGCGCTGCTGATCGAGACCAAGGCCCCGAAGCAGGCGACCCGTCCCGGCGGCAATGGCGCGATGTTCGATTGGCGGCTGCTGCGCGGCTGGACGGCGCCGGCACCCTGGCTGCTGGCGGGCGGCCTGACGCCCGACAATGTCGCCGAGGCGATCGCCGTCACCGGCGCCGCCGGCGTCGATGTGTCATCCGGGGTCGAGGCGGCGCCGGGGCGCAAGGACCCGGCCCGTATCCGCGCCTTCATCGCCGCGGCAAAGGCCGCCTAGTTTTTCTGCCCCTTGGCGGCAGCAAGTTCGCGACGCAGGCGTTCGACCTCGGCGCGCAGCAAGGCGAGCTCGGTCGAGCCCGGGCCGGGCGGCGCGCCGCCGCCTTCCGGGCTGCGATAGAAGGGGGTGAACAGGTTCATGGCGCGCTCCATCATCGCCATGTTCTGCCGGCCCATCTCCTCCATATTGCCGAAGGGGAAGAAATTCCCGACGGTTTTTTGCATGGTGGCGCGCAGGGTTTCCTGCTGCTCGGCGAAGGCGCTCATGGCCTGTTCCAGATAGCGCGGCACCAGGCCCTGCATGCTGTCGCCATAGAAACCGATCAACTGGCGCAGGAAGGCGGTCGGCAGCATGGCCGAGCCCTTGCCCTCTTCCTCGACGATGATCTGGGTGAGGACGGAGCGGGTGATGTCCTCGCCGCTTTTGGCGTCATAGACCACGAAATCGCGGCCCTGGCGGACCATTTCGGCCAGGTTGTCCAGCGTGATGTAGCTGGAGCTTTCGGTGTTGTAGAGGCGGCGATTGGCGTATTTCTTCACCACCACGGGCGGTTCGACCGGCTTCGGGTCCGCCTCGGTACGGATGGGTTCGGCCATGGATCCCCCTGTTCTCGGACTTGTTGCAGCGTAGCATGACCGCGATGGTGCATCCGCGAAAGAGGTGAATCGCTTCGGCCCCACGGTTTCGCCTTTTCCCGCCCGCGCGCCCGCCTGTATGGTCCGCCGCGCCGGGGCGGACGGGTGCGCCAGACGGGTTGGCAGCTGGGGCGGGGTTTGCCGCGCGGTGCGGCACGCCCTGAAAGGGCCGGCAGGAGGATGGATGGCGGATGACGGAGCCTGCCGACCTGCACAGGCTGGCGCAGGACTGGATCGCGCTGTGCCAGAGCGAGCTGGCGGCGCTGTCCTGCGACCGCGAAGCGCAGGAGGCGTTCCAGATCGTGCTGTCGCTTTGGGCCGGCGCCGCCGGTGCCATGTTGCGCGCCGCGCCGCGCGCGCCCACCGGGCCGCATGATCCCGGCCCCGGATACGCCGCCGCCGGAAACAGGCCAGCCGGGCCCGGACCACAACAGCACGGGCCCGCCGGGCATGGACCACAGCAGCACGGGCCAGCCAGGCCCGATGCTCCGCCGGGGGCCGCGGCCGCTGGCGCTGCATCTGAGCCTCGCGATGTTGAGATCGAGCGCCTCTCTCGGCGGATTGCCGCATTGGAAGAACGCCTCGCCGCCCTCGGCGCCGGAAGCGATCTTCCGCGCCCTGGCAGCGGGACTGGCCGGGGGCGGCGCCGGCCCGGCAGCGGCCGAGGCTGATCCGGCGGCCTTCGCCGCCGCGCTGGGGACCGAATTATTCGCCCAGGATGCCGCGCTGATCGCCGGCATCGCCGCCTATCGCCGCCATCCCTATCGCCGCGTGCTGGCCGATCCGCCGGTGCTCTGGCAGGAGGGCGGTACGGTGCTGCGCGATTACGCGCCGGGCGGGCGGGGCCTGCCGCTGTTCTTCGTGCCCAGCCTGATCAACCGCGCCTATATCCTCGATCTGAATGCCGAACGCTCGCTGCTGCGCCATCTGACGGCGGCGGGATATCGCCCGCTGCTGCTCGACTGGGGCTGGCCGGGCGCGGTGGAGCGCGGCTTCACCCTGACCGATTACGTCGCCGGCCGGCTGGCCCGTGCCCTGCGCGCGGCGGCGGCGGCGATGGGCGGTCCGCTGGTGCTGGCGGGATATTGCATGGGCGGCACGCTGGCGGTGGCCGCGGCCGGGCTCGCCCCCGATCTGGTGCGCGCCCTGGTGCTGCTGGCCGCGCCGTGGGATTTCCATGCCGACAGCCCCGAACGCGCCGCCCAGCTTGCCGCCATGCTGCCGCTGATGGAACCGGCGCTGGCTTTCGCCGAAACCCTGCCGGTCGATCTGCTGCAGATGCTGTTCACCCTGCTCGATCCGTTCGGCGTGGGGGAGAAATATCGCGCCTTCGCCGCCCTCGATCCGGCCGGCGCGCGCGCCGCGCTGTTCGTCGCGCTGGAGGATTGGCTGAACGATGGCGTGCCGCTCGCCGCCCCGGTGGCGCGCGAGGCGTTGGGCGGCTGGTACGGCGCGAACAGCCCGGCCGGCGGAAGCTGGCGCATCGCCGGATTGCCGGTCGATCCCACGGCACTCGCCATGCCGTGCTTCGTCGCCGCGCCGCTGCGCGATCGCATCGTGCCGCCGGCATCGGCAAGGCCGCTGGCGCGCCTCATTGCCGGGGCGGTGCTGCACGAACCTGCCGCAGGCCATATCGGCATGGTGGCCGGCAGCAACGCCCCGGCGGCGCTGTGGCAGCCGCTGACCGCCTGGCTTGCGACCCAGGCCGGGCCGGGCAGGCGGGGGCGGCGGGGCAAGGCAGCGGGGGCGCGGCGTGGCTGATCTTCTGTTCCTGACCCAGCGCGTGCCCTATCCGCCGAACAAGGGCGAGAAGCTGCGCGCCTGGCAGATCCTGCGCCATTTCGCCACGCGGTTTCGCGTCCATCTCGGCGCGCTGGTCGATGATCCCGCCGATTTCGCGCATCGCGGCGTGCTCGATGATCTCTGCGCCTCGGTCTGTCTGGTGCCGCTCGACCGGCGGCGGGCGAAGCTGTGGTGCCTGCGCGGCCTGCTGACCGGAGAGGCGCTCAGCGTCGCCTATTTCCGCCACCCGACGCTGGCACGCTGGGTCGATGGCGTGCTGGCCGACAAACCGCCTGCGGTGTTCGTATTTTCCTCCAACATGGCGCCCTATGTGATGGATGCGCAGCCGCCGCCGGGGCAGCGCCGGGTGCTCGATCTGGTCGATGTCGACAGCGAGAAATGGCGCGCCTATGCGGCGGAGGCCGGCTTGGCCGGGCGGTTGATCTACGGGCGGGAAGGGCGGCGCATCGCCGCGCTGGAGCGCGAGGCCTGCGGCAAATTCGACGCGGCGACGCTGGTTTCCGCGCCGGAGGCGGCGCTGCTCGCCCGCCAGGTGCCGGAACATGCCGCGCGCATCCTGGCGATCGCCAATGGCGTCGATCATGTCTACTACGATCCGGCGATCCCGCTGGCCGATCCCTATCTGCCGGGCGGGCCGGATTTCGTCTTCACCGGCACGATGGATTATCCGCCCAATGTCGATGCGGTGACGTGGTTCGCCGATGCTGTGCTGCCGGGGCTGCGCGCCCGCCTGCCCGGGGCGCGGTTCTGGATCGTCGGCCATTCCCCGACCGAGGCGGTGCGGCGATTGGCCACGTCGGAGGGCATCACCGTGACCGGCAAGGTGGAGGATGTGCGCCCGTATCTGCGCTATGCCACCGCCGCCGTGGCACCGCTGCGCATCGCGCGCGGCATTCAGAACAAGGTGCTGGAGGGGATGGCGATGGCGGTGCCGGTGATCGCCTCGCCGGAAGCGCTGGAGGGGATCGCCGCCAGGCCGGGGACCGAGCTGCTGGTGGCCTCCGGCGCTGCGGAATATGGCGCGGCCTGTGCCGGGCTGGCCGCCGATCCGGGACGCGCGGCGGCGATCGGGGCGGCGGCGCGGGCGCGGGTGCTGGCCGATCATGGCTGGGCGGCGCGGCTGGCCGGTTTCGATCGGCTGCTCGGTTAGGCCGGCTGCCATCGCGATCCGCGATCGCCGGGTCGGCCAAAACCATCGCCACGGCGCGCCATTGCTGGCATATAGCCGGGAAATTCGGAAAGCGCCCCCATGCCCTTCAAGCCCAATTACAACTTCCAGCGGATCGAACGCGATCGCGCCAAGAAGGCGGCCAAGGAGGCCAAGCTGACCGCGCGCAAGGAACAGGCCGCCGCCCGCAAGGCCGACGAGCAGGGAGCGGAGGCGGGCGAAACCGGCACCCAGCCGGCCGCCGGCCCCGCATCCGAGCCGCAGGAGTAGCCTGCCATGGCCATGAAAAGTCGTGCCGCCAGCAGCGTCGTCATGTTCGACGTGGTGTACGAGGATGGCACACGCAGCTCCAACCGCCGTGTCCCGGCCAGCGCATTGACCGGCTTCGACGGCGATGCTCCGGCCCGGGGTCTGGTCGAAGCGCAGGATCGCGACATCGCCGCCGCCTCCGGCAGGCCGTCGCGCGGCGCGGTGAAGTCGATCACCCGCTCGCCGATCAAGGTGCCGTCCGAGGATGGCGGGGCAGAGGCGAAACCCCGCCGCACCCGCTAGCCGCGCGCCGTGACGGCGCTGCTACCGGCGGGTATGGTGCAGCGGCCGCGGGCGCCCCATATCGCGGGCAGCGCCGCCTTTCGCTTCCCCCGGCGGAAGCGTAAGACCGGATCAACCGGGCAGAGACATGCCCAACGGAGAGAAGCCAATGGATGATGTCGTCATCGTTGCCGCTGCCCGCACCCCGGTCGGGAGTTTCAATGGCGCGTTCGGCGCCCTGTCGGCCCATGCGCTGGGCACGGTCGCGATCGAGGCGGCGATTGCCCGCGCCGGGCTTGCCGCCGCCGATGTGGACGAAGTGATCATGGGCCAGATCCTGGCCGCCGCCGAGGGGCAGAACCCGGCCCGCCAGGCCGCCCGCGCCGCCGGCATCCCGGATGAAAAGACCGCCTTCGGCATCAACCAGCTTTGCGGTTCCGGCTTGCGCGCGGTCGCGCTCGGCGCGCAGCAGATCCGCACCGGCGAAAGTGCGGTGGTCGCCGCCGGCGGCATGGAAAGCATGAGCCAGGCGCCGCACGCCGCCTATCTGCGTGCCGGGGCCAAGATGGGCGGGGTGGAATTCGTCGACACCATGCTGAAGGACGGGCTGTGGGACGCGTTCCACGGCTATCACATGGGCATCACGGCGGAAAATGTCGCCCGCGCCTATCAGATCACCCGCGAGGAGCAGGATGTCTTCGCGCTGTCCAGCCAGCACAAGGCCAGCGCCGCGCAGAAGGCCGGCCGCTTCAAGGACGAGATCGCCCCGGTCACGGTGAAGACCCGCAAGGGCGATGTGGTGGTCGGCGATGACGAATATATCCGTCACGATGCCAGCCCGGAGACGATGGCCAAGCTGCGTCCGGCCTTCACCAAGGACGGCACGGTGACCGCCGGCAATGCGAGCGGCATCAACGACGCCGCCGCCGTGCTGATGCTGATGAGCGGCGAGGAAGCCAAGCGTCGCGGCATCACCCCGCTGGCGCGGATCGCCGCCTTCGCCACGGCCGGCGTCGATCCGGCGGTGATGGGCACCGGGCCGATCCCGGCCAGCCGCAAGGCGCTGAAGCGGGCCGGCTGGAAGATCGAGGATCTCGATCTGATCGAGGCGAACGAGGCTTTCGCCGCCCAGGCGCTGGCGGTGAACAAGGATCTCGGTTGGGACCCGGCGAAGGTCAACGTCAATGGCGGGGCGATCGCCATCGGCCATCCGATCGGCGCTTCCGGCGCGCGGGTGCTGGTGACGCTGCTGCACGAAATGGCCCGGCGCGATGCGAAGAAGGGCCTCGCCACGCTGTGCATCGGCGGCGGCATGGGGGTTGCGATGGCGGTGGAGCGGTAAGCTCCGCGTCGTCGGCAGGATCGGGGCGGCGCCTGTACCCTCAGGCGCCGCCTTTCTTTTGGACCCGGCCGATCGGCCTGGGTGACATGGCCGTCTGATGCGGTGCAGCATGAAACGCCAGATAATTTCTGCGTGAATCAATACGCCGCCGCGCCGTCTCTTTCGTTTCCAAACGCCGGATGAATGCTTTAGCCTTCCCTGAAACCGCCGGATCGGTCCGGCGCTTCAGGGAGGTGCGGCATGGCGCGCGTGGCAGTGGTGACTGGCGGAACCCGTGGCATCGGGGCGGCGATCAGTCGGGAATTGCAGCGCCAGGGCCGCACGGTGGTCGCGACCTATGCCGGCAATGCCGCTGCCGCGGAAGCCTTCAAGAGCGAGACCGGCATTCATGTCGTGCAGTTCGATGCCAGCGATTTCGCCGCCTGCGAAAAGGCGGTGGCCGGCATCGCCGCCGAGATCGGCCCGGTCGAAGTTCTGGTGAACAATGCCGGCATCACCCGCGACGGCACGCTGGCGCGCATGAGCCGCGACATGTGGGATGCGGTGATCGATACCAATCTCGGCAGTTGCTACAACATGTGCAAGCTGACGTTCGAGGGGATGCGGGCGGCGAAATTCGGCCGCATCGTCAATATCGGCAGCATCAACGGCCAGGCCGGCCAGTACGGCCAGGTGAACTACGCCGCCGCCAAATCCGGCATGCACGGCTTCACCAAGGCGCTCGCTCAGGAAGGCGCGCGGTTCGGCATTACGGTGAACGCGATCGCGCCGGGCTATGTCGATACCGACATGGTGCGCGCGGTGCCGGCCGATGTGCTGCAGAAGATCATCGCCCGGATTCCGATGGGCAGGCTGGGTCACGCGGAGGATATCGCGCGCGGCGTCGCCTTCCTGACGGCGGACGAGGCGGATTTCGTCACCGGCTCGACGCTGTCGATCAATGGCGGGCAGCATATGTATTGAGGGTTAGCCGAGCGGATACTCCGCCTCGGCCGTATAGACCGATTGTTCCTTGCCCAGGCGAGAGCTGAACAGGGTGAAATGCTCCACCCGCACGGGTTCGGCGCGGAACAGATTATGCGCCTGCACGAAGGCGGCGAGCTTCGCCTCGGCCACCACAGTATCCAGCCGCGCCAGCGTCACATGCGGGGTGAAGCGGCGCTTTTCCGCCGGCAGGCCGGCGCGTTGCAGCGCCGTCTCGATCTTGCCCTGCAGGTGATCGAGCGCGGCATTCCGCTCCACCCCCACCCACAGCGCGGTGCTGCGCCCGCCTTTGCTGAACGTGCCCAGCCCGGCCAGCGTCAGGCTGAAGCCGCGCCCGCGCAGCGCGGACAGGGCGAGATCGATATCCTCCGCGACATGCCCCGCCGCCTCGCCGATGAAGCGCAGCGTCAGATGCAGATTCTCCGCCGCCACCCAGCGCGCGCCGGGGATTCCCGCGCCACTCAGGCGCAGCAGCGCCTCGCGCAATTCCCATGGTAGATCGAGGGCGATGAATAATCTCATGATCCCCTCCGTGCCGGGATCGCCGCCAGCAGGCGCAGCACATCGGGCAGGATGCGCGCCACCTCGATCCGCACGCCGGCCGCGTTCGGGTGCAGCCCGTCGGCCTGGATCAGATCGGGATGGCCGGCCGCCCCGTCCATGAAGAACGGGTAGAAGATCACCCCCGGGCGCTGACCGAGTTTTGCATAGACCGCGCGAAACGCCGCGCCGTACTCGGCCCCGAGATTGGGCGGGGCGAGCATGCCGGCCAGCAGCACCGGAATGTGATGCGCGGCCAGCCGGTCGAGAATGGCGCCGAGATTCTTCTCCAGATCGGCGGTCGGCAGGCCGCGCAGCCCGTCATTGGCGCCGAGTTCGACGATCGCCGCATCGACCCCGCCGGTCAGCACCCAGTCGAGTCGGGCCAGCCCGCCGGCCGAGGTATCGCCGGAAACCGCGCCATCGACGATCCGCACCGGGTGATGGGCCGCCGCGAGGGCGGCGCCCAACTGCGCCTCGAACCCCTGATCGGCGGGCAGGCCATAGCCGGCCGAGAGCGAATCGCCCAGCACCAGCAGGCGCGGCGCGGCCGGCTGCGCCATCGCATGCGCCGCGTCGGGAAGCAGGACGGGAAGGAGAAGCGCCGCCGCCCCGCCCAGAAACGCAAACGCGAGGTTTCGCATTCCCCGCGCCAGCCTATATGCCCAAGCCATGGTCGAACCCTTCTCTCCAACCCAGGCCGAGCGCCCGGTGCCGCTGCTGCGTGTCCGGGACCTGCGCCTGACCGTGCCTTCGCCGGCCGGGGCGGTCAACATCCTGCGCGGCGTCGATCTGGATGTGGGGGCGGGGGAGAGCCTTGCCATCCTCGGCCCCTCCGGCTCGGGCAAGACCAGCCTGATGATGCTGATCGCCGGGCTGGAACGCGCCAGCGCCGGCAGTATCGCCCTGGCCGGGCAGGAGATCGCGGCGGCGCCGGAGCCGGTATTGGCGGCGCTGCGCCTGCGCCGGATCGGCATCGTGTTTCAGTCCTTCCATCTGATGCCGGCGCTCGATGCGCTGGAGAATGTCGCCCTGCCGCTGGCGCTTGCCGGCCATGCCGATGCCAGCGCCACCGCGCGCGCGGCGCTGGCGGCGGTCGGGCTGTCGCACCGCCTGACCCATCTGCCGGGCCAGCTTTCCGGCGGCGAGCAGCAGCGCGTCGCCATCGCGCGGGCGATGGCCCCGCGCCCGGCCTTGCTGCTGGCCGATGAACCGACCGGCAATCTCGATCAGGAAACCGGCGCGGCGGTGATGGACACGCTGTTCGCCCGCCAGCGCGACAGCGGCGCGGCGCTGCTGCTGATCACCCATGATCCGGCGCTGGCGGCACGCTGCGCGCGCCAGGTGCGGATGGCGGAGGGAACGCTGCGGGAAGTCCTGCCCGCATGATCGCCCGCCTGCGTCTGATCCTGCGCCTCGCCCGGCGCGGCGGCGGCCACGGGCTGGCCGGCGCCGGCGGCGCCGGGCTGATGCTGGCCGCGCTGGCGCTGGGCGTCGGCGGGATCGCCGCGATCCTGGTGCTGCGCGCGGCCATCGACCAGGGGCTGGCGGTGCAGGGGCGCAGCCTGCTGGGTGGCGATCTGTCGGTGGAGAGCACCGCGCCGATCCCGCGGGACGTCACCGATTTCGCGATCCGCCAGGGTGCGCGCGCCGCGCCGCTGGTGCTGATGGGCGCCATGCTGGACGGGCCGGGCCGGCACTTGGTGGCGGCGAAGGCGGTCGGCGCGACCTGGCCGCTGCTCGGGCAGGTGCAGGTGCGGATCGGCGGGGTGACACGCGCGCTCGATGCGGCCGGCGTGGCGGCGCTGCTGGCGCCACGGCACGGGCGCTACGGCCTGATCGCCGATCCGGCGCTGATCGCGCGGATGGGCCTTGCCGTCGGGGCGAAGCTGCGCCTGGGCCATGCCCCGCTGACGCTGCGCGCGGCGCTGGTGAGCGAGCCGGATGCGCTGGCCAATCCCGCCTTGTTCGGCCCGCGCGTGCTGATCAGCACCGACGCGCTGGCGGCGAGCGGGCTGATCCTGCCCGGTTCGATCCTGCATGGCGCGCTGCGCCTCCTCGCGCCACCCGGCCAGGCGGGCAGGCTGGCGGCGGCGCTGCAGGCGCGCTTCCCCGATGCCGGGCTGGCCATCCGCACGCCGCAGCAAGCCTCGCCCGCCCTGTCGCGGCTGATCCGCCGGGTCGGGCGGTTTCTGCAGCTTGCCGCCCTGTCGGCGCTGCTGGTGGGCGGGATCGGCGTGGTGCTGGGGGTGCATGCCTATCTGGCGGCGCGCGCGCGCGGCCTGGCGGTGCTGCGCTGCCTGGGGGCGGGCAGCGCGACGGTGCTGGCGCTGTGTCTGATCCAGATCCTGGGGATCGCCTTTGCCGGCATCGCGCTGGGCCTGGCCGGCGGCCTGGCCCTGGCCCGCATCGCCGCCGCCGCGCTGGCTTCGGTGTTCGGCCCCGGGGTGGTCGCGATCGGCCTGGCCGGGGCGCTGGCGCCGCTGGGCCAGGCCGGGCTGTACGGGTTGCTGGCCGCGCTGGCCGGCGGGTTATGGCCGGTGGGCCGGGCGATGCGCATCAGCGGCGCGGCACTGTTTCGCGATGCCGGCCTGCCCATGGCGGCGCGCCCGCCGGGCTGGATCCTCGCCGCGATCCTGGTGCTGGTGCTGCTGCTGGGCACGCTGGTGGTGCGCGATGCGGCGGCGCCGGGGCTGGCGCTGGGGGTGTTGCTGGGGGCTGCAGGACTGCTCGGCCTGCTGGCCGGGCTGGGATATCTGGTGCAGCGCGGCGCCGCCCGCCTGGCGCGGCCGCGCGCGGCCTTCCTCCGCCTGGGGCTGGCGGCGCTGCATCGCCCGGGCGGCGGCACCGCCATGCTGACGCTGGCGGCGCTGGGCCTCGGCCTGTCGGCGCTGGCCACCGTCGCGCTGACCGAGGCCGGGTTGCAGCGCGAACTGGCCGTCACCCTGCCGCGCGACGCGCCGAGCCATTTCTTCATCGATCTGCAACCCGATCAGGTGGCGCGGTTTCGTGCCCTGGCCGCCGATCATGGCGCGCGCGACATCCGCGTGGTGCCCAGCCTGCGCGCGCGCATCGTCGCGGTGCGCGGGGTGGCGGTGGACAAGCTGCATGCCGCGCCGGATAGCCGCTGGGCGCTGCGCGGCGATCGCGGCCTGACCTATGCCGCCAGCCCGCCTGCCGGCACCCGTCTGACGGCGGGGGCGTGGTGGGCGCCGAGCTATCGCGGCCCGCCCTTGCTCTCGCTCGATGCCAATCTGGCGCGCGGCTGGGGGGTGGGGGTGGGCGATACGGTGCGGCTGAATATTCTCGGCCGCACCATCGATTTCCGCATCGCCAATCTGCGGGCCATCGCCTGGCGGCGGATCGGGCTGAATTTTGCGATGATCGCCAGCCCCGGATTGCTGTCGGGTGCGCCGCACGGGGCGATCGCCACCGCCATCGTGCCGCCCGATCGCGCCGCCTCGCTGCTGGCGGCGCTGGGCACGGCGCTGCCCAATGTCACCGCGATCGGGGTTGCCGCGGTGATGGCGAGCGTCGCCGGCATGGTCGGGCAATTGGCGCTGGTGCTGTCGGCAGCGGGCGGGCTGACGCTTGCCTCGGGCATGCTGGTGCTGTTCGGCGCCCTGGCGGCGGAACGGCGCCTGCGTGTGCGCGAGGCGGTGATCCTCAAGACGCTGGGGGCCTCGGCAGGGACGATCCGGGCGGCCTGGGCGGTGGAATTCGCGGTGCTGGGGGTGATCGCCGGGCTGGTGGGGGTGGCGGTGGGAACCGCGGCGAGCGCGGTGATCCTGCGCCGCGTGCTGGGCCTGAGCTGGCATTTCCTGCCCGGGCCGATGGCGCTGGTGCTGGCCGGGGCGCTGGCGGGGATGCTGATTCTGGGCTATCTTGGCACCGCCATGGCGCTGCGCGAGAAAGCGGGCCCATGGCTGCGTCGTGGCACGTAAGGCGGGACGCGGCAAACAAAACGGGAATGAAATCGGCGTAAGAATGGCGGTCTGCCGCCCCGGCGCCGTCGATTTGGCTTGAACCGCCCCGCCCGATGCCCAAAATGCTGTCTGTCACCCGTGCCCTTTGGCACGAGCGGCATCAACGCCTGAGAGGAACAGGAACCCATGGCTTTCAGTCCCGACTATCGGGCCTATCCCGGCGCAACCGGCACGACGGCGGCATCGGCCGCACTCGACGCCGGGCTGCGGGCCTACATGCTGCGGGTCTATAACTGGATGACCTCGGGCCTGCTGCTGACCGGTGTGGTGGCCTATGCCATCGCCAATACCAGCCTGATCAACGCCTTCTACCATCAGGTGCCGACGCCCACCGGCATGGCCTGGCAGCCCACCGGGCTTGCCATGATCTCGGTTTTCGCGCCGCTTGGTTTCGTGCTGGTGCTCAGCATGGGCGTCAACCGGCTGTCGCGCAGCGCCGCGCAGGCCTTGTTCTGGGTATTCGCCGCCGCGATGGGGGCGAGCCTGACGAATATCTTCCTGATCTACACGTCGGGCTCGATCGTGCGGGTGTTCTTCATCACCGCCGCCACCTTCGCCGCGATGTCGATCTACGGCTATACGACGCGCGCCGATCTGTCGCGCTTCGGCAGCTTCCTGATGATGGGGCTGATCGGCATCATCATCGCCGGGCTGGTGAATATGTTCATCGGCTCCACCGCGCTGCAATTCGCCATCAGCGTGATCGGCGTGGTGGTGTTCGTCGGCCTGACCGCCTACGACACGCAGCGCATCAAGGCGACCTATGTGCAGTTCGCCTATGCCGACGGGCCGGACATGGCGGCCAAGCGCAGCGTCTACGACGCGCTCAGCCTGTATCTGAACTTCATCAACCTGTTCATGCTGCTGCTGCAGTTGATGGGCAACCGCAACAGCAACTGAAGCCTTAGACGGGCGTTCGCTCCGTCCGTCGAGGAAGCCCCGGGGGCATGGCTCCCGGGGTTTTCTTTTGGCCGCGCCGCTTGCGCTCGCCCCGCTTGCGCGCGCGCCCGCTTCACGCCCCGGCCGCCGCCCGGGCGCGGCGGATCAGCCCGGCCAGATAGGCCGCGGCATCGGGCATCGCGGCGGGATCGAGGCTGCGGCGATAACGATCGGCGAGCGACTCGTATTCCGCCAGCGCATCCTGTTCGCCCAGCCAGTGCAGCAGTCCGCCCAGTTCGGCCCGGGCGGCGGCCAAGGCCGGCTGGCGGTCAGGCGCCTCCAGCGCAGCGGCCAAAGCATCGAGGGATGCGGCCATCGCCGCATGCGCCGCACCGGGCGGCGCCTTGAAACGGTGCCAATCGGCCAGGGCGCGCAGCGCCGCCGCCTCCTCGTTCATTCCTTGCCCATCAGGATCGGCACCAGCGAGGCGACCAGCAGCGCCGCCATCGTCCAGTTGAAGACCCGGACATGCCAGGGATGGCGCAGCAGCCAGCCCGTGCCCCGGCCCAGCGCGCCCCAGAACAGGGTGGAGGGGATGCAGACCACCAGGAATACCGCGCCGATGGTCAGCACCTGCGGCAACAGCGCCTCGGTCGGCGACAGCCAGGCGCTGGCCGCGCTCAGCGCCAGCAGCCAGGCCTTCGGATTGACCCATTGGAACGCCGCCCCGCCCAGGAAACCGAGCGGCGGGCGGCGCGCGGCGCGGGTGCTCGCGGCATCGGGCGGCGGGGCGCGGGCGATCTGGATGGCCAGCCAGAACAGCCAGGCCGCGCCGATCCAGTGCAGCACGTTCAGCACCTCCGGATAGCTGGCCAGCGGCGTTGCCAGCCCCAGCCCGACAATCACCAGCATCAGCGCGAAGCCGAGCGACACGCCCATGATATGCGGCAATGTCGCGCGCAGCCCGTGATTGGCCGCCGAGGTGGCGATCATGACGTTGTTCGGCCCGGGCGTGATGCTGGTGACCAGCGCGAACACCGCGAGCGGCAGCAGGGACGTTTCCATCCGCCCATCCTGGCACGGGCGGCGGCGCGGATGAAAGCACCGGCCCGCGCCCGGCAAGCAGAGGCGCCGCGGCTTTATATGCCGCCTATATGCGCGGGCCTGCCGCCCTCTCTCGATTTTATACGCCGCGATTTCGATAACCACGGGCGAAGGAGTGCATCGCCATGCCCGTATTCGCGTTCGACCTGATCTGGCTCTCGCTCGGCACGCTGAGTTTTCTCGGCTGCGCCGCCTTCGTGCATGGCTGCGCGCGGGTCTGAGCCGATGAGCATCCCCCTGCTGCTGGCCGGCGCCGTGACGATCGGCGTGCTGGTCTATCTGGTGGTCGCGCTGATCCGCCCGGAATGGTTCTGAGGAGCGTGCCATGACCTTTTCGGGTTGGGCCGGTATCGGCCTCTATGTCGTCGTGCTGACGCTGATCACCGTGCCGCTGGGCGGCTATCTATGCCGCGTCTTCGCCGGCGAACGCACCTTTCTGTCGCCGGTGCTGCGGCCGGTGGAGGGGGCGATCTATCGCCTTCTGGGGGTCGATGCGCAGCGCGGCCAGGACTGGAAGCGCTACGCGCTGGCGATGGTATGGTTCAGCCTGGCCGGCTTCGTGACGCTGTATGCGCTGCTGCGGCTGCAAGGGTTCCTGCCGCTCAATCCCGCGCATCTGCCGGGCGTCGGACCGGACCTTTCCTTCGACACCGCGATCAGCTTCAACACCAACACCAACTGGCAGTCCTACGCGCCGGAACAGACCATGGGCAACCTGGTCCAGATGGCCGGTCTGGCGGTGCATAACTTCCTGTCCGCCGCCGTCGGCATCGCCATCGCCATCGCCATGATTCGCGGATTTGCCCGCAAAGGCGCGCGCGATATCGGCAATTTCTGGGCCGATGTGACGCGTTGCGTGCTGTATGTGCTGCTGCCCGTCTCGGTGCTGGCGGCGCTGGTGCTGGTCTGGCAGGGCGTGCCGCAGACGCTGGCGCCGGCTGCCCATGTCACCACGCTGCAAGGCGCCGCGCAGGTCATCGCGCGCGGTCCGGTTGCCTCGCAGGAGGCGATCAAGATGTTCGGCACCAATGGCGGCGGCTTCTTCAACGCCAATTCCGCGCATCCGTTCGAGAATCCGACCGCCTTCTCCAATTTTCTGGAGATGCTGCTGATGATCGCGATCGGCGCGGCATTGACCAACGTCTTCGGTCGCATGGTCGGCCAGCCGCGTCAGGGCTGGGTGATCTATGGCGTGATGCTGGCGCTGATGCTGACCGGCGTCGGGGTGAATTATGCCGCCGAAAGCACCGCCCCGCCGGTGGCCGCCCTGGCCGCGGCCCCGGCACGGATCGCCCCGGGCGGCAATCTCGAAGGCAAGGAGATACGCTTCGGCGGCGCCCAGACGGCGTTGTTCACCACGCTGACCACCGATGCCTCCTGCGGCGCGGTGAATACGATGTTCGACAGCATGACGCCGCTGGGCGGAGCGGTGCCGCTGGTCAATATCCTGCTGGGCGAGGTGATCTTCGGCGGTGTCGGCTCGGGTCTCTACGGCATGCTGGCCTTTGCCGTGGTCGCGGTGTTCACCGCCGGGCTGATGGTCGGGCGAACACCGGAATATCTCGGCAAGAAGATCACCGCCCGGGAAGTGAAGATGGCGATGATCGCGCTGCTGGTCGCGCCTTTCGTGATCCTGCTGGGCACCGCGCTTGCCGTCTCGATCAAGGCGGGGCTGGCCGGCATCGCCAATCCCGGTCCGCATGGCTTTACCGAGATCTTCTACGCCTTTGCCTCGGCGGCGGGGAATAACGGCAGCGCCTTCGCCGGACTGTCGGCCAATACGCCATTCTATAACGTGGGTCTGGCGCTGGTGATGATCGCCGGGCGCTTCCTGTTCGCGATCCCGCTGCTGGCGATTGCCGGCTCGCTGGCGGCCAAGCCGATCGTGCCGCCCTCCGGCGGCACGTTTCCCACCGATGGCGCGCTGTTCGGCGGCCTGCTGGTGGGCGTGATCCTGATCGTCGGCGGCCTGACCTTCTTTCCCGCCCTGGCACTCGGCCCGATCGCCGAGCAATTCGCCATGTCTGCCCATCACCTGTTCTGAACAAGGGACGCCATCATGTCTCGCCCTGATGCTGCCGCGGCCGCGCGGATCGCCGATCCGGCGCTGATTGCCGAAGCGATGCGCGGCGCCTTCGCCAAGCTCGATCCGCGCGTGCTGGCGAAAAATCCGGTGATCTGCGTGGTCGCCATTGTCAGCCTGCTTTGCACCGTGCTGGTCGCGCTCGGCCAGCGCCAGGGGGCCAGTCTGGGGTTTTCGCTGCAGACCCTGATCTGGCTGTGGGCCACCGTGCTGTTCGCCAATTTCGCCGAGGCGATGGCCGAAGGGCGGGGCAAGGCACAGGCCGCGACGCTGCGCCGGGCGCGCACCGAGACGATGGCCCAGCGCCTGCCGGCGGATGATGCCGACCCCGCGCGTGCCGAGGAAGTGCCCGCCGCGATGCTGCGTGTCGGCGACTGCGTGATCGTCACGGCAGGCGAAATCATCCCCGGCGACGGCGAGGTGATCGCGGGTGCGGCCTTCGTGGACGAGGCGGCGATCACCGGGGAAAGCGCGCCGGTGGTGCGCGAATCGGGCGGCGACCGCTCCGCCGTGACCGGCGGCACCAGGGTGCTGACCGATACCCTGCGCATCCGCATCACCCGCGCGGCCGGCGATACCTTCCTCGACCGCATGATCGCGCTGGTGGAGGGGGCATCGCGGCAGAAGACACCGAACGAGATCGCGCTTGCGATCCTGCTGGCCGGGCT
>JAGWRU010000200.1 GCA_028869595.1 Rhodospirillales bacterium | reverse complement strand
GTCGTCGTCGAAGAAGAATTCGCGCACCTGCGGGAAATAGGATTTGGCCAGCCGGATTTCCTCGGCGACATGGCCCGGCGAGCGCACCCGATAGCGATGCCCGCCCACGGTCTGCGGCCACAGGCAGAAGGTGCAGCGCGATTTGCAGCCCCGCCCGGTATAGAGCGACAGGTAGGGATGCATCAGATAGCCGATGAAGTAATCCTCGATCCGCAGGTCGCGCTTATAGACTTCGGTGACGAAGGGAAGCTGGTCCATATCCTCCAGAATGGCGCGGTCCTGGTTGTGCTGGATGGTACCATGCGCGTCGCGCCAGGAAATCCCGTCAATGGCCGAGAAATCGCGGCCTTCGGCGGCTTCCATGATGGAGAAATCGAACTCGTTGCGGGCCACGAAATCGATCACCCCGCCACGCTTGAGACTTTCATCGGGCTGCACCGCGACCTTGGCGCCGACAAAGCCGATCTTCATCGACGGATTGGCCTGCTTCAACGCCTCCGCCACCTTCACGTCATTGGCGAAGGAGGGGGTGGAGGTGTGGATGACCGTCAGCTCGAAATTGCGCGCCTGCGCGGTCACCTGCTCCAGCGTGGTGCCGGCCGGCGGGGCGTCGATCAGCTTGCTGCCGGGCACCAGCGCGGCCGGCTGGGCCAGCCAGGTCGGGTACCAGAAGGAGCGGATCTCCCGCTTGGCCTGGTAGCGCGAGCCGGCGCCGCCATCGAACCCGTCGAAGGAGGGAGGCTGCAGGAACAGGGTCTTCATCATGTCCGTCTATCGTCCCTCTGAAGGGTTCATACCGGGGAGTACCCCCTGGGTCGCCACGGGCGGCATCGGATCGGCAGAGGTCAGCGGCGCGGGGCCGTCGGCGTGCAGACGATGGCCGCGCCATACCACACCGCGTCCGGAATAGCTCGCGATCATCACCGCCACCGACATAAGCTCTCGCAGCGGCAGAAGCCAGAGCGGCGCGGGGAAAGCAAGCCCGACCCCGCCTTTGGCCTGCGGACCGGGCACGCCCAGCACCGCGCCGATGCCGCGCGCGGCGGCCGCCCGGGCCAGCCAGGCGAGGCCGATCAGCAGCGCCGTGCGCTCCGCCGGGGCGGCGGCAAAGGCGATGGCGGCCCAGAGAATCGGATATTGCAGCGCCGAGGCGGCGAAGCCCGCAGGCACCAGCGCGCGAATGGTCCGTGCCCAGCGCAATTCATGGCTGAACAGCGCGCCCAGCGTAGCTTCCGGAACCCCGGTTTCCACCACCGTACCAGCGAGCGCGACATCCAGCCCCAGCCCGGCCACTTTGCGCCCCAGGGCATTATCGTCGGCGAGATGATCGGCAAGTGCCTGCAGCCCGCCGACCCGGGCAAGCGTCGCCGCCCGCAGCGCCATGGTGGCGCCCAGGCAATCCTGCCGCCCCATCGCGCGGGAGAGCAGCGCGCCGGGCAGAAACCCATAGGTGATCTGCATCGCCCCGAGCCGGGCGGCGAGGCCGGCCACCAGCGGCCGGCCGGCATAAAGCGTGGTGGCCAGCCCCACCCCCGGCCGGGCCAGCGCGGCGGCGATGCGGCGCAGATAATCGGGCGCGGCGATCACGTCGCTGTCGGCGATCACCAGCGTCTCGTGCCGGGCCAGACGATACATGTTGATCAGATTGGAGATTTTACGATTGGCCCCGTGCTGGGCGGGATCGACGACAATGGCGATGGGCAGCGCGGGAAAGCGTGCCGCCAGCCCGGCGGCCACCGCGCGCGCCGGATCGGCGGCGTCCTGGACGCCGAAAATGATCTGAAATTCCGGGTAGTCCTGACGGCAGACGCTCGCCAGCGCCTCCTCCAGCCCCGGCTCGGCGCCGTGCAGGGGTTTCAGGACGGTGATCGGCGGCAGGGCGGAAACAGGCTTTTCCTGCGCTTCCTGCGCGGCCTGGGCCGCGAAGCGCGCGGCGAATGCCCAGCCGGCCAGCGCCGCCACCGCCCCCAGCGCGGAAATCGCCACCGCCAGCGCGGCCAATGCCACCCCGATCATGCGCGCGCCCCAGCCTCGGTCAGCCGGCCTTGGCGTGCTCCACGCCAGCCCCCTTCCCCACGGCCTGGACCGCGACCTCGACGATATCCTGCGCGGTCAGCCCTGCCTCGATCAGCTGCTTCGCCTGGCTGTCATGGTCGATGAACCGGTCGGGCAGCACCATCGGGCGGAACTTCACCCCGCCAT
>JAGWRU010000199.1 GCA_028869595.1 Rhodospirillales bacterium | reverse complement strand
GTCGCGCTGGCGGCGGTCACTTTCGACCCCAGGCGGAATTTCATGCCCTGCTTGGCCAGGATGCGCTGGAACTGGGTGGCGGTTTCGCCATCCATGCTCGGCACCAGCCGGTCGAGGAATTCGATCACCGTGACCTCGGCGCCCAGGCGGCGCCAGACGCTGCCCAATTCCAGCCCGATCACCCCGCCGCCGATTACCACCAGATGGCCGGGCACCGCGTCGAGCTCCAGCGCGCCGGTGGAAGTGACGATCCGTTTTTCATCCACCGCCACGCCGGCCAGCGGCATGCTTTCGCTGCCGGTGGCGATGACGATGTGCTTGGCGCCATAGGTCTGATCGCCCACCGCTACCTGGCCAGGGGCGGCGATCCGCCCCATGCCCTTCAGCCAGGTCACCTTGTTCTTGCGGAACAGGAATTCGACGCCCTTGACGTTGGCCGTTACCACTTCGCCCTTGCGCGCCTGCATGCGCGCCAGATCGAGCTTCACGCCTTCCACGACGATGCCGTGATCGGCAAAGCCGTGCCCGGCCTCGGCAAAATTCTCCGAGGATTGCAGCATCGCCTTGGACGGGATGCAGCCGATATTCAGGCAGGTGCCGCCCAGCGTCTCGCGGGATTCGACGCAGGCGACCTTCATGCCGAGCTGGGCTGCGCGGATGGCGCAGACATAGCCGCCCGGGCCCGCACCGATGACGATGACGTCGAAATTCTCGCTCATGATGCGGTGCCCGTCACAGATCCAGCAGAAGGCGGCGCGGATCCTCGACGCCTTCCTTGATGCGCACCAGGAAGGAGACGGCCTCGCGCCCATCGACGATGCGGTGATCGTAGGACAGCGCCAGATACATCATCGGCCGGATCTCGACCTTGCCGGCCACCGCGATCGGGCGGTCCTGGATCTTGTGCATGCCGAGAATCGCCGATTGCGGCGGGTTGAGGATCGGCGTCGACATCAGCGAGCCATAGACGCCGCCATTGGTGATGCTGAACGTGCCGCCGGCCAGCTCATCGAGCTTCAGCGCGCCGTCGCGGGCGCGCCGACCGAAATCGGCGATGGCCGCTTCGATCTCGGCAAAACCCATGCGATCGGCATCGCGCAGTACCGGCACCACGAGGCCGTTCGCCCCGCCGACCGCGATGCCCATATTGACGAAGTTGCGATAGACGATCTCGTCGCCGTCGATCTCGGCATTGGCGGCGGGAAATTCGCGCAGCGCGGCGATCGCGGCGCGCACGAAGAAGGACATGAAGCCGAGGCGGACGCCCTTGTGCTTCTTCTCGAACACGTCCTTGTATTCGGAGCGCAGCGCCATCACCGGGCCCATGTCCACCTCGTTGAAGGTGGTGAGCATGGCGGCGGTGTTCTGCGCTTCCTTCAGCCGGGCGGCGATGGTCTTGCGCAGGCGGGTCATCTTCACCCGTTCCTCGCGGGCATCGGCGGCGCGCTGGGCCTTGGGCGCTGCGGGCGCCGGGGCGGCGGCCGGCGTCTCGATGAAGGCGAGCACGTCGCCCTTGGTGATGCGGCCATCCTTGCCGGTGCCAGCGACCCGGGCGGCATCGATCTTCTGCTCGGTCATCATCTTTTGCGCGGCGGGCATCGGCGCGTGGCCGCTGCGGGCGACCGGGCCGGAGGGCGGCGGCGGCGGGTTGACGCCGGGCTGCGGATTGGCCGCGGGGCGGGCTTCCGCCGCGGGCTC
>JAGWRU010000198.1 GCA_028869595.1 Rhodospirillales bacterium | reverse complement strand
GGCCGGCGCGCCGGCCGATGCCACGGCGCTGCGCGCGGCGCTGGCCGAACTGCGCCGCGAAGCCGATGCCGCGCTGACCGAGGAGGGCATCGACCCGGCCGCGCGCGCCTATCGCTACAGCGCGGCGGCGCGCTATGGCGGGCAGTCGAGCGAGATCGCGGTGGCGCTGCCCGATCTCGATCCGGCCGATCCGGCGGGCGCGCTGATCTCCGCACTGCCCGGCCTGTTCGCCGCCGAACATATCCGCACCTACGGGTTTGGCGCGCCCGATGGCGAGCCGGTGGAGATGATCGGCATCACGCTGCGCGCCGGACCGCGCGCGAGCGCCGCACCGGTCCTGCCGCGCGCGCCGGCGATCGCCGCCCCCGCCGCCACCCGCCGCGCCTGGTTCGCCGATGGCGGCTGGCGGGACGTGGCGGTGTATCGCCGCGCCGATCTCAGCGCGCGCGGGCTGCGCGGACCGCTGATCGTGCAGGAATATGACGCAACCGCCCTGGTGCCGGCCGGCTGGAGCGCCCGGCTGGATGCCAGCGGCTTGATCCGCCTGGAAGCCGACCCGACGGCGCCGGCCTAGCATGTGATCGGCGAAGGCGGACGAGCCCTTGGCGTGAATCGCGCGACCCAAGAAAAAACCAGAGGCTGTCAGGCGCTTCGATCGGCGTCTTACGGCCTCTCGATCGGCGCTTACATCCGGCCATCGGGCGGCAACCCGCCCGGCGCAAATCCGGCAAGCGCTTCGTAGCGTGCCGGATCGGTCGCACCCTCGGTTGCGATCACCAGCACGCGCGCCGCCTCGCTCAGGCCCAGCGCGGCGCGCGCGGCGGGATCGGCGGCGGCCAGCAGGCAGGCGGCAAGCCCGGCCACCGCGCTGTCGCCGGCGACGATGCCGGCGCCGGCCAGCAGCCGCAGGGCCGGGCCGATCACCGCATCGGGTATCGCCATGAAGCCATGCGCGGCGCGGCCCAGTTCCTGGAAAGCGAGCAGGCTCGGCTCGCCGCAGGCAAGACCCGCCATCAGCGTATCCGGGGCAGCGGGAAGCGCGCGCCATTCCCCGGCCTCGGCGCTGGCCAGCAGGCAGGCCGCCCCCTCCGGCTCGCAGACGATCAGCGCCGGCGCCGGCCGGCATTGGGCGCGGCACTGCACCGACATCGAAGCCGCCAGCCCGCCCACCCCGGCCTGGACGAAGACATGGCTGGGCGGGCCGCCATGGGCGGCGGCGAATTGCGTCAGCGCCTCCTCGGCCAGCACGCGATAGCCCTGCATCACCCGGCGCGGCGTTTCCGTATAGCCCTGCCAGGACGTGTCGGAGATCAGCAGAAAGCCTTCCTGCGCGGCGGCATCGGCGGCGGCGCGCACGGCGTCGTCATAGCTGCCGGCGACGATGCGCAGCACCGCGCCCTCGGCGGCGATGGCGCGGGCGCGCTCGGGGCTGACCGCCGCGTGCAGGAAGATCACGCAGGCGGCGCCGGCAAGCCGCGCGCCCCAGGCGACGGCGCGGCCGTGATTGCCATCGGTCGCCGCCGTCACGGTGAAGCGCCCGGCCGGATCGCGGGCGCGCGCATCGGCCAGCGCTTCGCCCACCGCATAGGCGCCGCCCAGCGCCTTGAAACTGGCCAGTCCCAGCCGGGCGGTTTCATCCTTCACCGCCAGCACCGCGATGCCGGCCGCCGCCGCCGCCGCGTCCAGCGCGCGCAGCGGGCTCGGCGCGTAGCCCGGCCAGGCGGTAATCGTGGCGCGGGCGCGGCGGAACCCGGCCTCGGGCAGCACCACCAGGCCGGGCAGGCCGGGGGTCGGGTTGACGAACAGGCGAAAGGGCAGGGCGGGGAACATCGGCGCATGCTGCCGGCCCGCCCGTCCGCCGGCAAGCTGGCGGGACGGGCTGGCGGGATGGGCGGGAATGAAGGATGGTGCCGGCGCAACACGGAGGGGTCGATGCAGGTCGTAATCCTGGGCGCGGGCGGGTTTCTGGGCCGCAAGGTCGCGGCGAAACTGGGGGCGGAGGGGCATATCGGCGGCCGGCCGATCACCGCCATGACGCTGTTCGACCTGACCTCGCCGCCGGTGCCGGCGGCCGGTTTTCCGATCACCGCGCTGGCCGGCGATATCGCGGAACTGCCGGCCGAGGCGGTGCCCGACGATACCGGGGTGATCTTTCACCTCGCCGCCGTGGTCAGCGCCGCGGCCGAGGCCGATTACGATCTCGGCCGGCGGGTCAATCTGCGCGGCACCGATGCCGTGGTCGATGCCGCCCGCCGCCTGGCCAGCCCGCCGCGCGTGGTCTTCACCAGCAGTGTCGCGAGTTTCAGCGGCGGGCAGGGGGCGGTGCTGGGCGACGATGCGCGCCAGATCCCGGCCAATTCCTATGGCGCGCAGAAAGCCGCGGCCGAGCTGATCCTGGCGGATGCGACGCGGCGCGGCTTCCTCGATGCCGTGTCGATCCGCCTGCCCACCATCGTCGTGCGGCCGGGCCGGCCCAACAAGGCGGCCAGTTCCTTCCTTTCGGCGATCCTGCGCGAGCCGCTGCTGGGCCTGCCCACCGGCCTGCCGGTGCCGGCCGATTTCGCCGCCTGGGTGGCAAGCCCGCGCCGGGCGGTGGAGTGGCTGGTGCATGCGGCGGCGCTGGATGGCGCCCGGCTCGGGCTCGATCGCTCGATCAATCCGCCCGGCATCAGCGCGCGGGTCGATCAGATGCTCGCCGCGCTGGAGGCGGTGCGCCCCGGTGCCGCCGCCCTGGTGCGCCCGGTCGAGGATCCCGGGATCGCTGCCATCGTCGGCGGCTGGCCGGCCGCCTTCGCGCCGGAACGGGCGCTGGCGCTCGGCTTCTCCCCGCACGAGACGCTGGAGGCGGTGGTCGAGGCATTCATCGCCGATGACCTGGACGCGACCCGCGCGGAGCGGGGCAAGACCTAACAGACGCCGCCGCAATTCCGCCGGGATGGCGCGCCAAACGGGCTGCCGGTAGTTCGCCCCGGCCGATGGCCGACGCTTTGCCCCGGCCGATGGCCGACGGATCGCCCCGGCCGATGGCCGACGGATCGCCCCGGCCGATGATTGCAGCGGATTTATCGTTGATTCGCGGCTTTCCCTCGGCTGGGCGGTTGATCGGGCGGCGCGAGCGCTTCATGAATGCGGAACAGTCCGGGCGTGCCGGGGCCGGCTGTGCCGTTCCCCGTTCCCCCTCGCCGGCTTGTCTGGACGGCTGCCTATGTCTGCTCCCGCTGCGGACAGCGATCTCGCCAAGAAGACCAAGCCGCGCATGGGCCGCCATCGCCGCCCGCTGGGCAATGTCGTGCTGCACGCGCCGGAAGTGCTGCGCGCCCTGGTCCGCGCCGACGAGATCTGGCTGGCCGCCCTGGCCGGCGTGGTCGGCATCTTCGCCGGGGCGATGGTCTGGGCGATGACGGCGGCGACGCAGATCATCCACCAGCTCGCCTTCGGCATCACCGCCGAGGAAAAACTCTCGGCCATGACCAGCCTGCCGGCCTTCAACACCATCGTCGTGCCGATTGCCGGCGGGCTGGTGATGGGCGGCGTCGGGCTGCTGCTGAAATGGCTGCATCCGCGCCATGCGGTCGATCCGATCGAGGCGAATGCGCTGTTCGGCGGGCGGATGTCGCTGAATGACAGCCTGATCGTGGTGGCTCAGACCATCATCTCCAACGGCGCCGGCGCCTCGATCGGGTTGGAGGCGGGCTATACCCAGATCGGTGCTGCGATCGCCTCGCGCTTCGGGCGCAGCTTCCGCCTGCGGCGCAGCGATATGCGCCTGATCGTCGGCTGCGGCGCCGCCGGCGCCATCGCCGCCGCCTTCAACGCGCCGCTGACCGGGGCGTTCTATGCGTTCGAGCTGGTGATCGGCACCTATACGCTGGCGACCTTCGCCCCGGTCGCGCTGTCCTCGATCGCGGCGGTGGCGGTGGTGCATGCGATCGGGCGCTCGCCCTTCGACCTCAACGTCACCGTGCCCACCCATATCGAGGCGATCGATTACATCCCGCTGCTGGCGCTCGGCATGCTGTGCGCGCTGGTCGGGATCGCCATCATGCGCGGCGTGACCCTGACCGAAAGCCTGTTCCGCCGCTCCGGCGTGCCGGTCTGGCTGCGTCCGGCGATCGGCGGGCTGGCGGTCGGGCTGATGGGGCTGGTCTCGCCGCAGGTGCTGTCCTCCGGCCATGGCGCGCTGGGGGTGGTGGTGGAAGCGCCCTGGACGGTGGCGCATGTCGGCATGCTGGTGGTGCTGAAGGCCACCGGCTCGGCGATTTCCATCGGCTCGGGCTTTCGCGGCGGGTTGTTCTTCGCCTCGCTGTTCCTGGGCGCCCTGCTGGGCAAATTCTATGGCGGGGTGCTGGCCGCGGTGACCACCGCGCATGCCGTGCCGGTGGTGGTCTGTTCCCTGGTCGCCATGAGCGCGATGGCGGTGGCGATCATCGGCGGGCCGCTGACCATGGGGTTCCTGGCGCTGGAAAGCACCGGCAGCCTGCCGCTGACCATCGCGGTGCTGGCCGCCTGCGTGATCTCCTCGCTGACCGTGCGGCGGACCTTCGGCTACTCCTTCGCGACCTGGCGCTTCCATCTGCGCGGCGAGGCGATCCGCAGCGCCGTCGATATCGGCTGGATGCGCAATCTGACGGTCGGGCGGATGATGCGCCGCGAGGTGCGCACGGTGCGCGCCGATACCACCTTGTCGAGCTTTCGCCGCGATTTCCCGCTGGGTGCCGTGCAGCGCGTGGTGGCGCTGGGCGATGACGATTCCTATGCCGGCATCGTGCTGCCGGCCGAGGCGCATGCCGACCCCGACGCCGCGCATCATCTGTACGACGTGATGCACCATCCCGACACGGTGCTGCTGCCGCAAATGACGATCAAGGAAGCGATCGCGATGTTCGAGCAGGCGGAAAGCGACGCGCTGGTGGTGGTCGACGATCCGGCGGAGCGGCGGGTGATCGGGCTGCTGACCGAGCAATACGCGCTGCGGCGCTACAGCGAGGAGCTGGATCGCCGCCGCCGCGAATTGTCGGGAGAATAGCGTATTTATTAGGCAATATGCCTAAAATTCAATCCAATCATTGTAATATTTGCAGGCAGATCGACGGATTGCGATAAAAATTAAGCAATTCCCGGCTTGCACGCCCTGCATGCCGCCCCTTATGCACAGGCTCCATCCGTCGCTGCCTGGTTCCAGGCGGGCCACGGCAAGCAACAGAAAGGGGCGCGGGCATGGCATGGCGGCATGGGGTTTCGGGCGCGCGATCGGGTCTGGGCTGGACAATGGCGGGCGTGCTGGCGGTGCTGGCATGCATGCGCCCGCCAGCGGCCCATGCCGCGTTTGACGGCACGCTGACCCGCAAGGGCACGCTGCATGTGTGCAGCGCGATCAATCTGCCGCCCATGGAGTTTCTCGGCGCCGATACCCAACCCGCCGGCGTCGATATCGATCTGGGCGATGCCATCGGCAAGCAGCTCGGCCTGAAAACCGTCTGGGTGAACATGCCGTTCGCCGGCCTGATCCCGGCGCTGCTGGCGGGCCATTGCGACGCGATCATGTCGCAGCTTTTCATCAAGCCCGACCGGCTGAAAGTCATCGATGAAGTGCTGTACATGGTCTCGCACGAAGCCGTGCTGATGAAGAAGGGCGCGCCGCCGATCAGCGGCCTGGCCGATCTGTCGGGCATGAAGGCGGCGACGGTGACCGGCACCACCGCGACCATTCTGCTGCAGAAGGAATCCGCCGCGCTGCAGGCAGCCGGCAAAAAGCCGATCGATATCGTGATGTTTCCCGAGAATACCCAGGCCCTGCAGCAGGTCGAGTTCGGCCAGGTCGCGGCCTATGGCGTCGCCTATGAAACCGCCCGCTATTACGTGAACAAGGCGCCGCAGAGCTTTCAGCTGGGCGGGCAGCCCTATTTCCGGGTCGAAACCGGGATCGGCCTGCGCAAGGACGAAACCGCGCTGAACGGCGCGATCCGCAAGGCGCTGATGACGCTGCATGCATCCGGCGAGTACGCCGCGATCATGAAGAAATGGGATCTCGCCATCGACATGGTGCCCAACCCGGGTCAGTGATCGGCGCGGGAGCGGCCGGGTGAATTTCGACTGGCCCTATTTCTGGCAGCAATTGCTGCGCCCGAGCAGCGCCTTTCTGCACGGGCTATGGCTGACCTTCTCCCTCGCCGTGGCGGGCCAGGCGATCGGCATGGCGCTCGGCCTGCCGCTGGCGCTGGCCCGGCGATCGCGCGCGCGCAGCCTGTCCTGGCCGGCACGGCTTTACATCCATCTGATGCGCGGCACGCCGCTGCTGGTGCAGATCGTCTTCATCTATACCGGCCTCGCGGCCGCCAATATCCTGCGCTTTCAGATATTTCCATCGGCGCCCTGACCATTCCGGGCAATGTCCAGGCCGGCATCCTGGCGCTGGGCCTGAACGAGGCGGCCTATATGGCCGAGATTTTCCGCGCCGGCATCGATGCGGTGGAGAGCGGGCAGACCGAAGCGGCGAAATCGCTGGGGATGCGCCCGTTTCTGGTGCTGCGCTATGTCGTGCTGCCGCAGGCGCTGCGCATCGTGCTGCTGCCGATCGGCAATCAGTTCAATCTGATGCTGAAGAACACCACGCTGGTCAGCGTGATCGGCGTCTCGGAAATGCTGCTGGTCACCGAGACGATCAATTCCGCGACCTTCCGGACATTCGAGCTTTTCTCGGTGGTGGCACTGTATTTTCTCATTCTGACCACGGCCTGGGGCGGGGTGATGGCGCTGCTGGAACGGCGCATGTCGCGAAGCGAGGCGCGGCCGCCCAGCGATGCGATGCCGGCGATGCCGGTATCGGAGGCGATCGGATGAAGCCGCCCATCCTGGTCGAGGCGCGCGATGTCGAGAAATTTTTCGACGGGACGCGGATCCTGCACGGCGTATCGCTGATCGTGCGACGGGGCGAGGTGGTGGTGCTGATCGGCCCTTCGGGCTCCGGCAAGACCACGTTTCTGCGCTGCATCAACCATCTGGAGACGATCGATGCCGGGCGGATCGTGGTGAATGGCCATCTGATCGGCTATCGCGAGGGCGAGTCGGACCGTCTGGTGCGCGACAATGAGGTGAATATCTCCCGCCAGCGCCGCGATGTCGGCATGGTCTTCCAGCGCTTCAACCTGTTTCCGCATCTTTGCGTGCTGGATAATCTCGTGCTGGCACCGATGAAAGTGCGCGGCGAGGGGCGCGCGGAGGCCGAGGCGCGGGCGCTCGCGCTGCTCGATCGCGTCGGGCTCCGCGACAAGGCGCGCGCCTGGCCGCGTGCCTTGTCGGGCGGGCAGCAGCAGCGCGTGGCGATTGCCCGCGCTTTGGCGATGCGCCCCGCCATCATGCTGTTC
>JAGWRU010000197.1 GCA_028869595.1 Rhodospirillales bacterium | reverse complement strand
TCGGCGGCATGAAACGCGGCTTCGGCGCGCGCGGCGGCCGCCTGCGCCTCGTGCAGGGCGCGACTGGTCGCGGCAATCTCCGCCTGCAAGGACGCCGCCTCCTGGCGCAGCGTCTCGCTGTGCCGGCCCAGCCAGCCCAGCAGATCGGGATGGACGCGCGCCAAGGGCGTTTCCGCCGCCGCGTTACGCGCCGCAAGCCCGGCCAGATGGGGCGCATCCTGGCGTAGAAACAACAGCAGATTCTGACGATACCAGACCGGGATCTGCTGGTCGTTCCAGATCAGCGGACGGATCAGGTCGCGCACCGCATAGCCATGGGCGGCGAATTTTTCGGCCCAGTATTCGGGCGGCTGCTCGTTCACATGGTGCACGCCGCCCTGACCGGGGATCGCCGCCGAGAACAGCACCAGATCGCCATGGCGCACACAAGTCTCAACCACCGTATCGGCGGCGGATGCGTCGATATGCTCGGCCACTTCCAGGCACAGCACCAGATCGAACCGGCGATGCAGGTCGAGCGGGCGGGACAGATCGGCTTGCAGGATGTGTTCCGCATCGATCTGCAGATCGGCCGGATCCTGCGCCTCGGGCTCGATCCCCAGAACGCTGCGCCGCCCGCCATCGGCAAGCCCGCGCAGCCAGGCGCCATTGCCGCAACCGAGATCGAGCACGCTCTCGAAGCGTACCCAGCCAGACAGGATATTGCCGACCACCACAGCGGTGTAGCGGCTGGCCGGGCCCAGGCGGCGATGCTCGGCGAGGTAGGAGGGCAGCTGTCCGGCACGCAGATCCGCGCCTTCCCCCTGCCCTGCGGTCTGATCATCCACGCCCATCGTCTCCCGCTCGCCGCGCCTGCGGCGCCCGGTGCAGCCCATACCACGAATCCGGCGCCGGCGACCGGCGCGGCGCTAATCGAAGCCGAGAAATCCCTCGGCCTCGGCGATCGGCGCGGCGGCGCGCAAGGCCGCCAGATCGGGCACCGGACGGGCCGTGGTCGGATCGGCGGCCAGACGCGCCTCCAGCGCCGCGGCCACCCGCAGCACCAGCGCATCGCCGCCGCGCGGGCCGATGATCTGCAGGCCGAACGGCATGCCGGCGCGATCACGCCCGACCGGCAGCGACAACGCCGGATGCCCGGCCAGCGTCGGCGCATAGGCCAGCGCCAGCCAGTGGAAATAGGTGCGGGTTTTCCTGCCGTCGATCTCGGCCGGATATAATTCCCGCCAGGGGCGCGGGCTGATCGTGATGGACGGCGCCAGCACGATGTCGGTGTCGCGGAAGAAATCCTGCCAGCGACGATACAGCGCGGTTTGCAGCAGCTCCGCCTCGGCCACGTCGGCCACCGTATAGCCCAGCCCTTCGGCGACATTGGCGCGCACATTGGGGCCGACCATGTCCGGCGTTTCGGCAACGCGCTTGGCATGGGCGGCGACGAAATTCACCGCGCGCAGGACCTCGAACGCCCGATCGGCGCCGCTGCAATCGGGTGTGTCGTCGCGCGCCGTGGCGAAGGCGCCGCGCAGCCCGGCGGTTTTTTCGGCGAATATTTCGGCGATATGGCGCTCGGTCGGGGCAAAGCCCAGATCGGGCGTCAGCGCGACGCGCAGCCCCGCGAGATCGATCGGCGCCAGCGGATAGAAATCCGCAGGTCTGCGGATCGCGGCGCCATGCACCGTGGTGGCCAGCGGGTCGCAGCCATCATCGCCGGCAATCACGCTCAGCATCAGCGCCAGATCGGCCACGGTACGCGCCATCGGTCCCAGCACCGGCAGGCCCGACCAGCCGAGGCCGCGCCGATCCGACGGCACCAGCCCCGGCGTCGGGCGGAAGCCGACAATGCCGCAGAAGGATGCCGGGTTGCGCAGCGATCCGCCCGTATCGGACCCGGTGCAGAGCGGCGCCATGCCGGTCGCCAGCGCCACCGCCGAACCGCCGGAGGAACCAGCGGCGGAGCGTGTCGGATCGAACGGATTGCCGGTCACGCCATAGACGGCATTGCGGGTATTGGCCCCCGCCCCCCATTCCGGCGTGTTGGTCTTGCCGATCACGATGCCGCCGGCGGCGCGGATGGCGGCCACGATCCGCTCATCCTTGGCCGGCACATGATCGCGAAACAGCGGGCTGCCATAGGTGGTGCGCAGCCCGCCGACATCCTCCAGATCCTTGATGCCGACCGGCAGGCCGTGCAGCGGTCCCAGTTTCCCGCCCGCCGCCACGGCACGATCCGCCGCCTGCGCGGCGGCACGGGCGCGGGTGAAATCGCGCGCCACCATGGCATTGACGGCATGGTCCACCGCCTCGATCCGCGCGATGCAGCTTTCCAGAAGGTCGACGGCGGAAAGCTGCTTCGTGCCGATCAGCCGGCGAGCTTCGATGGCGGAGAGATCGCAGGGTTCCATGCGCCTAATACCCCAGTGCCATGCCGTCCTTGCGCGGATCGGAACCGCCCACGAGGCAGCCGCGCGCATGGTCGATCCAGATCGCCTGACCGCCGCCATGCGGCCGCTCGATCAGTTCCGGCACATGGCCGAGGCGGGAGAAGCGGTCGAGCAGCGCCGGCGAAATGCCGCGTTCCACTTCCACCTTGCCCTTCAGCGGGAAGACCCGCGGCAGATCGATGGATTGCTGGATATCCAGGCCGAATTCCAGGAAATTGGTCAGGAACTGGGTATGGCCCATCGGCTGGTAATGCCCGCCCATCACGCCATAGGGCATGACCGGCATCAGCCCGGACGGGCCCTGCTGCATCACCATGCCAGGGATGATCGTGTGCATCGGGCGCTTGTTCGGCGCAATGCAGTTGGGATGGCCGCGCTGCACGCGGAAGCCGAAGCCGCGATTCTGCAGCATCACGCCACTGCCATGGGCAAGAATGCCGGAGCCGAATCCCTCGAACAGCGAGTTGATGAAGGAGCAGGCATTGCCGTCGCGATCGACGACGCAGAGATAGACCGTATCCTTGTGCGGCGGCAGGACGGCGCTGCCGGCCTGGGGCAATTCGGGGATCGCCCGCTCATCCGAAATCAGGCCGCGCAACGCGGCGAGATAGGCCGGATCGAGCAGCTTGGCGACCGGCACATCGGCCTGGGAGGGATCGGCGACGAAGGCATCGCGGTCGCGGAAGGCAAGCCGCGCCGCCTCGATCATGCGATGATAGCGGATCGCGCCGGCGACGCCGCCTTCCGGGGCGGGCATGCCTTCCAGCATGCCGAGCATCATCAGCACCAGCAGGCCCTGGCCATTGGGCGGGCACTGGAACACCTCGTAGCCACGCCAGGATTTGTGGATCGGCGTGACGAATTCCGCGCCCTTCAGCCCGGCGGCGAAATCGGCCTCGGTATGCAGCCCGCCGCGCGCGCGCAGCGTCGCCACCATGTCCGCCGCGATCGGGCCTTCATAGAAGGCGCGGGCACCGTCGCGGGCGATGGCGCGCAGCGTCTCGGCCAGTTGCCGCTGGATGAAGCGATCCCCCGGCGCCGGCGCCTTGCCGCCCGGCAGGAACGGGGTGGAGCCGCCCTTGCGCAGCTTCTCCTCCAGCCTTTGCCAGTCCCAGGCCAGTTTCGGGTGCACCGGCCAGCCCTCGGCGGCAAAGCCGATCGCCGGACGCAGCAATTCATCGAGCCCCTTGGTGCCATGCGCGGCCAGCAGCGTCTCCCATGCCGAGATCGCGCCGGGCACGGTGACGGCATGTGCCGAGGTGTTTTCGTAGGCGGTGATGCCCTGCTGCTCGAACCAGTCGATGCTGGCCGCCGCGGGCGCCCGACCGGAACCGTTCAGCGCGATGACCTTGCCGGTGCCGGCAGGCGCGTAGAGGCAGAAGCAATCGCCGCCGATGCCGGTCGATTGCGGCTCGATCACCGCCAGCACGGCGCAGGCGGCGACGGCGGCATCCAGCGCATTGCCCCCGGCGCGCAGCACATCGAGCGCGGTCAGCGTCGCCGCCGGCATCGAGGTCGCGGCCATGCCGTGCGTCGCATAAACCGGGCTGCGGCCGGGCAGGTGATAATCGCGCATGATGGACCTCCGGTTCCGGCAGCGTTACGAACGATAACTGCCGTTGATGTCGATATAGCCGTGCGTCAGATCGCAGGTCCAGGCGGTGGCCTTGCCGCGTCCCAGGCCGAGATCGATGGCGATTTCGATTTCGCGCCCCTTCATATGCGCCACCACCGGCGCTTCGTCATAGCCCGCCACCACCGTGCCTTCGCGCGCCATCCAGACACCGCCGACGGCGATCGACAGCAGATCGCGCTCCGCCGGTTCGCCCGCCTTGCCGACCGCCATGACGATGCGGCCCCAATTCGCGTCCTCGCCGGCGATCGCGGTCTTGACCAAAGGCGAATTGGCCACCGCCATCGCCACGCGATGGGCGGAACGGGCGGACACCGCGCCGGTCACGTCGATTCGCACCAGTTTCTGCGCGCCCTCGCCGTCGCGTACCACCTGCAGCGCCAGATCGTGCAGCACCGCATGCAGGGCGGCGGTGAAGTCGCGCAGCATCCGCGCCCGCGCCACCCCGCCTTCGGGCAGGCGCGGGGTGCGGGCCTGGCCGGTGGCGAACAGCAGCACGGTGTCGGAGGTGGAGGTGTCGCTATCCACCGTGGTGGCATTGAAGCTGCCGGCGACGCCGCGCGACAGCGCCGCCTGCAGAACATCGGCTGGCAGTTTCGCATCGGTGAAGACGAAGCACAGCATGGTTGCCATATCGGGGGCGATCATGCCGCTGCCCTTGGCGATGCCGCTGATGGTGACCGGCACGCCGCCGATCTCCACCATGCGGGTGGCGCCCTTGGGGAAGGTATCGGTGGTCATGATGCCGCGCGCCGCCGCTTCCCAGCCGGTTTCGGAAAGGGATGCGTGCAGCTTGGGCAGGGCGGCGATCAGGCGATCATGCGGCAATACTTCGCCGATCACCCCGGTCGAGGCCAGGAAGACCTGTTTGACGGTGCAGCCCAGCAATTTGGCCGCCGCCGCCGCGCTTTCCTTGCAGGCGGTGCGCCCGGCCTTGCCGGTAAACACATTGGCATTGCCGGCATTGATCACCACCGCCCGCGCCTTGCCGCCGGCCAGCGCCTCGCGGCACCAGTCGACCGGTGCGCCGGGGCAGCGATTGCGGGTGAAGACGCCGGCCGCCGTGGTGCCGGCGGGCAGATCCACCATCACCAGATCGGTGCGGTTGCGATAGCGGATGCCCGCCTCCACCGCGCCGAGACGCACCCCTTTGACGACCGGCAGGGCGGGCAAGGGGACGGCAAGCGGCGAGATGGCAGGCATGGCAGTTCCTCGACTGGGCGTCCGGGGCTGGGCGTCTGGGATTACTGGGCCTTGGGCGGGCTGGCGCCGTCGGTTGCCTTGATCGGCGAACCATCCGGGTTGAAGGTCTCGATCTTCAGCCCCTTGCGCGCCTTGGCGATCACTTCCTGCACCGCCTTCTGGATCATCTCCTGGCGCAGCTTGGGCGCTGCTTCGGCGAAGCTCGGCGGCGGCGCGTGGCGCACGCCCAGCACCTGGATCACATGCCAGCCGAACTGGGTATGGACCGGGGTCTTGGTATAGGTGCCAGGCTTCAGGGCGAAGGCGGCATCGGCGAAGGGGGCGACCATCTCGTCCTTCTTGAAGAAGCCGAGATCGCCACCCTGCGCGCCGCCCGGGTCCTTGCTGTATTTTTTCGCCAGCGTGGCGAAATCGGCCCCCTTGTTGAGCTGCTCGATGATCGACTTCGCCTCCGCCTCGGTCGGCACCAGGATGTGGCGCGCATGCACCTCCTCCGGTCCCGGCTTGCCGGCGATGGTCTTGTCGTATTCCGCCTTGACCTTCGCCTCGGTCACCATCGGGGCGACTTCCTTGGACAGGATGGCGCTTTCCAGCGCCCGCTCGGCGGCGTCATGGACCGCCTGCTGGACCTCCGGATCCTTGTCGAGGCCGGTCTTCTTCGCCTGGATCACCAAAGCCCGGCCATCGACCAGCTGCTCCAGGATCGAGGGATAGAGCACCTGCGGCGGCATGGCGCGCAGATTATCGGGCAGCGTGTCGATCGCCGCCGTCACCGCGCTGCGATGGATCACTTCATTGCCGACGCGCGCCACCACCGGATCGGCGGCGGCGGCATCGCCCGCAGCGGCCGGGGCCGGGGTTGCGGCGGCGTCGGCCGAGGCGGCGCCAGCCGGAGCCGCAGGGGTGGCGGCCGCGGCGGTGGGGGCCGGCTTGGCGTCAGGCCCGGCGGCCCAAGCGGCCGGCGCCATGGCTCCCGAGACCAGCGCGACCGAGGCCAGCAGGGTGGCGGCGACAGCGGGGGCGAAAATCGGGCCGGAAACGGACAGGCAAGGCCTGCCGGCGGCACCGCGACCAGCGAAACGGAACATCAAACCCCCAATGGCGGAATAAGCGCCAATCATGGCCGAAGCGCCGCATGCCGGCAACCCGGCAGGTCGCGCCACCCGCGCCGGCATCCTTGCGCTCCCGCCGCCCGCCTATTGCGTCTGACTGTTCTCCGGCGTGGCGCTGCTCGCCCCGGTGGTATCGGCGGCGGCGGCCTTCTCCTCCGGCGTCTGATAATGCAGCGGCGAGCCATCCAGGTTGTATTCGTGGATGATCATGCCCTGGCGCACCTTGGCGGCCACTTTGCGCGATAATTCCTCGATCAGCTGCTCGCGCAGCTTGTCGTGGATGGCCGCGAAGCTCGGCGGATCGACGGTGCGCAGCCCGAGCAGCTGCACCACATGCCAGCCAAAGGCATTCTCCATCGGCGTCTGAGCGATCTCGCCGGGTTTCAGCGCGAACACCACCTTGGCGAAGGCGGGGTCGACCTGGCGGGCGCTGAACCAGCCCAGATCGCCGCCTTTGGCACCGGACGGATCCTGGCTGAATTTATGCGCAAGGGCGGCAAAATCCGCGCCGTGATCCAGCTGTTTAATCAGGTCTTCGGCCTGCGCCTTGCTCGCCACCAGGATGTGGCGGGCATGCGCCTGCTGCACCGGCCCCTTGCCGGCGAAATCCTTCTGATACAAGGCCCGGATCGCCGCTTCGGTGACGTCGGGCAGCACCGCCTTGCGCAGATAGGCTTGCTCCAGGATGTGGTCGATCTGGCGGCGCACCTCGGGATCGTCGTCCAGATGTTCGCGCCGAGCGGCAATCACCAGCGCGGCCCGATCGACCAGCCGGTCGAGCAGCGCGGGATAGACCGACTGAAACGGCAGGGAACGCAGCGCCGGCGGCATCTGCTGCACGGCCTGGCCCACATCGTTCAGATAGATCGCATGCCCCTCGATCGTCGCGACCATCGGATTGGTCGGACCGGCGCCGGTAATCCCGGCCGGCAGGCCGCTGGAGGGGCTGGTCGCCGGCAGCGGTGCGCTATCGCCCGGGGCGACCGGGCCGGCACCCCGGATATCGTTCGGGCGGATATCGCTCCCCCCTGGCGCGCCCACCGCCGGCGCCGCGCCGGGCAGGCCGATCGGCAGCCCGGCATTGCCGGGCGAGGCGGCGTGGGACGACGCCACCGGCTGGCCGAGCAGGAAGGCTGCCAGCAGCACCGCCCCGCCCCGCAGAAGACTCGTTTCTCGATTGCAGCGTTTCATCGCGCCATTCCCTGCCAGTACGGTGGCCCCCGGAGGGGCTATCTTAGGTTTCCGCACCGCTGCCCGCCAACCCGCCGCGGGCCCGGGGGCGCGGGAATTATGCCCGCCTCGTTGACCGCGCCCGGTGCGGGTCCTATCTGAACCCCGGCCATCGTGACGCGCCGGCCCTTGCCGTGCCCTATGCCTGCCGCCGTCTCCACCAGGCCCCGACCATGGGCCGACCCGGAACCCGCCATGTTCACTGCCATCGCCCGTACCCTGTTCGGCACCGCCAATGACCGCTCGCTCAAGGCGTTCCAGCGCCGGGTGCCGCAGATCAACGCGCTGGAACCGGCGATGGAGGCCCTGTCGGATACCGAGCTGGCGGCGCAGACGATCAAATTCCGCGAACGCCTGGATGCCGGGGCCAGCCTGGACGATCTGCTGGCGGAAGCCTTCGCGACCGTGCGCGAGGCCGGTAAGCGGGTGCTCGGCCAGCGCCATTTCGACGTGCAGATGGTCGGCGGCATGGTACTGCATGCCGGCAAGATCGCCGAGATGAAGACCGGCGAGGGCAAGACACTGGTCGCGACCCTGCCCGTCTACCTGAACGCCCTGCCCGGCAAGGGTGTGCATGTCGTCACCGTGAACGACTACCTGGCCAAGCGCGACGCCGAATGGATGGCCCAGATCTATCGGTTCCTGGGGCTTTCCGTCGGCATCATCGTGCACGGGCTGGATGACGAGCAGCGCCGCGCCGCCTATGCCTGCGACATCACCTACGGCACCAATAACGAATTCGGCTTCGACTATCTGCGCGACAACATGAAGTACCGGCTGGAGGATATGGTCCAGCGCGACTTCACCTTCGCCATCGTCGACGAGGTGGACAGCATCCTGATCGACGAGGCGCGCACACCGCTGATCATCTCCGGCCCGGCCGAGGACAGTTCCGACCTCTACCGCCGCGTCGATGCGGTGGTGGCCGAACTGGTGAAGGATGCCGAAGTCTACGAAAAAGACGAGAAGATGCGCACCGTCGCGCTGACCGAGCCCGGCTCGGAGCAGGCCGAGGACATGCTGCGCGAGGCCGGCATCATCACCGAGGGCAATCTCTACGACATCTTCAACGTCTCGGTCGTGCACCACGTGCAGCAATCGTTGCGCGCGCACACGCTGTTCGCCCGCGACGTCGATTACATGGTCCGCCAGGGCCAGATCATCATCATCGACGAGTTCACCGGCCGGGCGATGG
>JAGWRU010000196.1 GCA_028869595.1 Rhodospirillales bacterium | reverse complement strand
GGAGCTGGATCTATGCGCACGGGGCGACGTCGTGGGATTCGATGTCGGATGTCTCCAAGGAGCTGCGCGCCAGGCTGGCCGAGGCGCATTCGCTGCAGCGGCCGGAGGTCGTCAGCGAGCAGGTGTCGGCCGACGGCACCCGCAAGTGGCTGCTGCGGCTGAACCGCCGCGGCCATGACAGGCGCCCGCCCGAGATCGAGACCGTCTACATTCCGGAGGCGGGGCGCGGCACGCTGTGCATCTCCAGCCAGGTCGGCTGCACGCTGACCTGCTCATTCTGTCATACCGGCACGCAGCGCCTGGTGCGCAACCTCGAGGCGAGCGAGATCGTCGGCCAGATTCTCCTGGCGCGCGACCGCCTTGGCGATTGGCCGGGCGCGGCGGCGTCGCGCGATGCGGCCACGCCGCCGGAGGGCGAGCGCAAGATCACCAACGTCGTGCTGATGGGCATGGGTGAGCCCCTCTACAACTTCGACAATGTCAAGGCGGCCATGGCGGTGGCCGCCGATGGCGAGGGGCTCGCGTTCTCTCGGCGGCGGATCACGCTGTCAACCAGCGGGGTGGTGCCGGAGATCCCGCGCTGGGGTGCGGAGGCCGGCACCATGCTGGCGATCTCCCTGCACGCGGTCAAGGATGAGCTGCGCAACAGGCTGGTGCCGATCAACAAGAAGTATCCGATCGCGACGCTGATGGCCGCGTGCCGAGCCTATCCGGGCCTTTCCAATGCGCGGCGCATCACCTTCGAATACGTCATGCTGGACGGGGTCAATGACAGCCCGGCCGAGGCGCGCGAGCTGGTCCGCCTGATCGCCGGCATTCCCGCCAAGGTCAATCTGATCCCGTTCAATCCATGGCCCGGCAGCGCCTATCGCACCAGCACGCGGGCGGCGATCGGCAAATTCGCCGAAATCGTGATGGCGGCCGGCTTCTCCTCGCCGGTGCGAACCCCGCGCGGGCGCGATATTCTGGCCGCGTGCGGGCAGTTGCGCACCGAAAGCAAGCGGGCGCGGGCGGCGGATTAGCCGTCGATTTTGATTTGGAGCGCAGGCTCCTATATTTCCTCGCATGGCCCAGCCGCCCGACATGCCCGCGCCGCCGAATGCCGCGCCGAAACGCGCCCGGGGCCGCCCGCCACGCTTCGATCGGGCGCGCGCGCTGGAACAGGCGATGCTGCTGTTCTGGGATCGCGGCTATGAGGGTACGAGTTTCGACGATCTGATCGCCGCGATGCGGATCAGCCCCTCCAGCTTCTATAACAGCTTCACCAGCAAGGAACGGCTGTACCAGGAAGCGATCGAGGCGTTTCAGGCCCAGGCGGCGGAGGGCTTCCTCGGCGATCTGGCAAGCGGGCCGGATACCAAATCCGCCTTTGCCCGGGTGCTGGAACGCGCCGCGCGGGAATTCACCGCCCCCGATCATCCGCGCGGCTGCATGATCTCGCTCGCCTGCACGCACGGCCCGCCGGCTCTGGACGGGCTGCATGAGCGGTTGGCCGGCTATCGCCACGCCGCGCAGAGCGCGATGGCCGCGCGCATCCGCCAGGGCATCGCCGCCGGCGACGTCGCGCCCGCGACCGATGCCGAGGCGCTGGCCGGCTATTACGACGCCCTGCTGCGCGGCATGGCGGTTGCGGCACGCGACGGGGCGAACGAGGCGCGATTGCGCGAAACCGCAGCGATCGCCATGCGCGCCTTCCCGGCGGCGGCGCGGGCAGGGAATCCCTTCCCGCCCCCTTGATCGCCGCCACGCGCGCCCCATTTGCCATTTATTGGAGCGATGGCTCCATTAAATCCAAAGGAAAGCGTGCAATGGCAAAATTCACCGGCAAGATCGCCGTCGTCACCGGCGCCTCCAAGGGCATCGGCGCGGGCATCGCCAAGCGCCTGGCCGCCGAGGGCGCGGAAGTCGTCGTCAATTACGCCTCCAGCCGCGCCGATGCGGACAAAGTGGTCGCCGCGATCACCGCAGCCGGCGGCAAGGCGGTGGCGATCGGCGCCAGCGTCGCCAATGCGGCCGATCTGGCAAAGCTGTTCGACGAGGTGCGCAGCCGGTTCGGCCGCATCGACGTGCTGGTCAACAATGCCGGCATCTACGACGCCGCCCCGATCGAGGCGGTGACGACGGAATCCTTCAACCGCCACTTCAACACCAACGTGCTGGGGCTGTTGCAGGCAACCCAGGCCGCCTTGCCGCTGTTTCCCGCCGAGGGCGGCGCGATCGTCAATATCAGCTCGGTCGTCAGCAGCTTCGCCCCGCCCGGGCTTGCCGTCTATTCGGCGACCAAGGGCGCGGTGGACACCATCACCAAGACGCTGGCCAAGGAATTGGCCGCGCGCAAAATCCGGGTGAACAGCGTCAATCCCGGCTTCGTCCTGACCGAGGGAACCCACAGCGCCGGCATGGCGGGCGGGGAGTTCGAGGCCGGAGTGATCGCCAGCACCCCGCTCGGCCGGGTCGGCAAGCCCGCGGATATCGCCGCCGCCGTGGCCTTCATGGCGTCCGACGATGCCGCCTGGATCACCGGGGAATCGCTGGTCGTGGCCGGCGGGCTGGGGATGTAGACGTTTCCGTCGCCATGCCGGTCGTGCCCGTGCACGGCCGGCATGGCGTGCCTGGCGGCTGCGGGCATCACCGCCATACGTAGATTCCGCCTCTATGAGCGCCGTCATTGCGCTGCGCACCCTGGTTTCGCTGTCACCTGCGTCCGGCGCCCTGCCGTGCCGGGCGGCATGGCGAGGCAAGGGATCCAGGCATGGCACTGCACCGACGCCACGACATCCGCGCGACGATGGACGCCGATATCTACGCGACGGCAGCCGCGGACCTCTCGGTTCCGAAATACCGGCTGGGGGAAAATGCGCTGCGCGCGGATGTCGCCGAGGCATTGGTGCGCGACGAGTTATTCCGCGACGGCAATGCCCGGCAGAATCTGGCAACCTTCTGCCAGACCTGGGTCGATCCGGAAATCCATCAATTGATGGATCTGTCGATCGACAAAAACATGATCGACAAGGACGAATATCCGGCGACCGCGGAACTCGAAAGCCGCTGTGTGCATATCCTGGCCGATCTGTGGCACTCGCCCAAGGCCGCCGACACGCTGGGCTGTTCGACCACCGGATCGAGCGAGGCCTGCATGCTGGGCGGGCTGGCGCTGAAATGGCAATGGCGCGAACGGATGCGCGCCGCCGGCAAACCCACCGACAAACCCAATCTGGTGACCGGGCCGGTGCAGGTCTGCTGGCACAAATTCGCCCGTTACTTCGATGTGGAGCTGCGCGAGATCCCGCTGGCACCCGGCCGGCTCGGCATGACGGCGGAAGAAGTGCTGAAACGGGTCGATACGAACACCATCGGCGTGATGCCCACCATGGGCGTGACCTTCACCTGCCAGTACGAACCGGTGGCCGAGGTGGCGGCGGCACTCGATCGCCTGCAAGGCGAGACCGGGCTCGATATTCCGATGCATGTCGATGCCGCCTCGGGCGGCTTCACCGCCCCCTTCATCGAGCCAGGGCTGCGCTGGGATTTCCGCATCCCGCGGGTACGTTCGATCAATGCCTCGGGCCATAAATTCGGATTGGCACCGCTGGGGGTGGGCTGGGTGGTCTGGCAGGACCGCGCCGATCTGCCCGAAGACCTGATCTTCTACGTGAATTATCTGGGCGGCAACATGCCGACCTTCGCGCTGAATTTTTCCCGCCCCGGCGGGCAGATCATCGCGCAATATTATCTTTTCATGCGACTGGGACGCGAGGGCTACCGGCAGATCCTGCGCAACAGCTACGAGACGGCGCAGTATATCGGGCGGGAGATCTGCAAGCTCGGCCCGTTCGAGCTGGCCTTCGACGGCGACAGCCGCAAAGGCATTCCGGCGATCTCGTGGATGATCAAAAGCGGTGCCGAGCCCGGCTATTCGCTGTTCGATCTGTCCGACCGGCTGCGTGTTTATGGCTGGCAGGTGGCTGCCTACACGATGCTGCCCGACATCACCGATGTGGTGGTCATTCGGGTGCTGATCCGCCACGGCTTCAGCCGCGACATGGCCGACATGCTGCTGGAAGATACCAAGCGATCGATCGCGCATTTGCGCACCCACAAGCCGGGCGTGCCGCTGGCTGCGGACGAAGGCACCACATTCACCCATCATGCACTGCCGAAAGAAAAGCTGCCGGTCTGATCGGCGCCCGGCAATTAACGGCATCCGGCATTCATCGGCACAAGGAGAAGATTTCGTGGAACCAGCCAAGGATCGCCCGATCGACGGCAGAAAGACCACTCTCAGCACCATCTCGGTCGGGCTGATGACCGCTGCCGCCGTGGTCACCAGCCTGCGCGGGCTGCCGCTGATCGCCAAGGAGGAGATGACGATGTTCGCCTATCTGGCGTTCACCGTGATCTTCTATCTGATCCCGGCATCGCTGGTCTCGGCCGAGTTGGGCGGGGCGTTTGCCGATAAGCAGGGCGGTCTGTATGCCTGGGTCGGCCAGGCCTTCGGGGTGCGCTGGGGATTTCTCGCGATCTGGCTGCAATGGATTCAGAACGTCGTCTGGTACCCGGTCACCCTGACGTTCGGGGCGGCCGCTCTGGCCTATACGATCGGCCGGCCGGCGCTGGCGGAAAACGGCGCCTTCGTCGGTGTGTTCTGCATTGTCGTCTACTGGCTGGCGACGCTGGTGGTTCTGCAAGGCGTCGAGGTTTTTGCCAAAATCGCCAATTGGACCTTCATCCTGGGTTCGGTCTTTCCGGGCATCGTGCTGGTGGCCATGCTGGGCTACTGGATCGGCACCGGCCATCCGATCGGCTGGCAGCACCTGAGCGATCCGGCACTTTCGAGCGGCGGACACGCGCGCTTCTGGCCGGCGATCACCGGCTTCGGCACGATCGCCTTCCTGGCCGGCATCATCCTGCTGTTCGCAGGCGTCGAGGTGCAGGCGGTGCATGTCACGGAAATGAAGAAACCCAGCCGCGAATTCCCGATCGCGATCGGCCTGGGAGCGGTCATTTCGCTGGTCATCTTCGTCGTCGGCTCGATCCCGATCGCGGCCATTCTTCCCTATCAGAAGATTTCCCTGCAATCGGGGGTCTTCCAAACCTTCGACGCGGTCTTCGCCGGCCTCTGGCATGTCGGCTGGCTCGCGCAGCTGATGGCGCTGTTCGTCGGCATCGGTGCGATCTCGGGCGTGTTCGCCTGGCTCGGCAGTCCGTGCAAGGGGTTGCTGGCAACCGCCGATGACGGCGAATTGCCGCCCGTGCTGCAAGCGACGAACCGCCACGGCATGCCGACCAACATCCTGCTGGTGCAGGGTGCGGTGGTCACCGTGATCTCGCTGCTCTATTTCGTCATCAAGGACGTATCGGTGGTTTTCTTCCTGATCTCGGCGATGACCATCGCGCTCTATCTGATCGCCTATATGCTGATGTACGCGGCCGCCATCACGCTTCGCCATACCGCGCCCAGCCTGCCCCGCCCGTTCAAAATCCCCGGCGGCACAGGCGGCATGTGGCTGACGGCGGGGATCGGCTTCCTCGGGGTGGGGTTCAGCTTCCTGGTGGCGTTCTTCCCGCCCAGCCAGTTGCCGGTCGGCTCGCCCGTGCTGTACGTGGCGGTGGTCATCGTCGGGACGGTGCTGTTCTGCGCCATCCCGCTTCTCATCCATGCCATGCGCAGCAAGACATGGATCCCGGTCGCAGCGGGCGTGAAGAAACCCGCCTGATCGCCGCGTGCCTTCCCCTTGCCGCCCTTTTACAGGGCGCGCCCGGGGGAAGGCGCGCCGGCCATGGCCGGCAGGCCCGGTGCGCGCCCCGCCCGCATCTGCTCCCGCCAGGCGGCGAACGCGACCAGCGCCAGCGCCCCGGCGCCGATCACCAGCGGATCGAGCACCGCCCGCGCCCCGGGAAATGCCGCCAGCACCTGCCCGGCGGCGAAAGAGAGAAAGACACCCAGACAGAACGCCGCCAGGCTGTGCCGGCCGATCCGCGCCAGCGCGCGGGCCGGCGCCGCTGCCATCCAGCGCGCGCGCGGCGGCATCGCCCAGGCGACCAGCCAGACCAGTGCCAGAGCGTGGACCAGCCGCGGCAGGGCCAGCCCCTCCTTGCCGGTGATCAGGGTCTGCTCGGCGAAGGGCGCGGCCCAGGGCAGAAAGCCGTACCAGGCCAGCCGCAGGTAAAGCCCCGCCGCCAGCACCAGCCCGGCCAGGATCAGGCTGGCGCGCGGCGCACCCCGCCCGCCGGGCAGCACCAGCCAGCCGCCGCCCAGCGCCGCGCCCAGCAGAAAGAGGAATTGCCAGGCAAACGGGTTGAAGGCGATGCCGGTATCCGGCCCCAGGCTGGGTGGCCACAGCCCGGCCAGCCAGGACGTCGCATAGACCGCGCAGGAGGCCGCCAGCGCACTCCATACCCCGGCCCGGCGGATCAGCGCGACGAACAGGGGCAGCACCAGCATGCAGGCGATGAATACCGGCAGAACGCCCATATCGTCGGGTTGGTAGAGCATGCTCAGCAGCCCGGGCAAGGCCGCCAGGGGATGGGCGAACAGGAACCCCCAGCCCAGGGCGCGCGGGGTGGCCGGGCTGCCTTGCAGCGCCGCGACGCCCAGCATCAGCAGCGCGAACGACGCCACCAGCAGCAATTGTGCGCGATATAACAGCAGCGTGCGCCCCGCCATGTCGGCCCACGCCGCCGCGAAGCCGCGCCCGGCCAGGCGCCAGGCGAATACCCCGCCCAGGGTCACGCCGGACAGGAAGACGAATTGCTCCGAGCTGTCCGACAGGCCCCAACTGGCCGGGATCAGCCAGCCGCCGATGAAAGACCCTGGGGTGTGGCTGGCGAAGATGACGATCTGCATCGCCCCGCGCAGAATATCCAGGCGCAGGTCGCGCGGCGGGCGGGTGACGGTCATGGGCGGATTATAGCCCCGCCAGCGGCGGCGCACATGCCCCTTCCGCCGACGCGGCCGGGCTGCGATACTGCGCGCGGAGCCTGCCCGGCCCATCCCCCGTATAAAAGGCCGCGACGGAGCCCCCGATGTCCGTGATGCCCGATAGCTGGATCCGCCGCATGGCCACCGAGCACGCCATGATCGCGCCCTTCGTCGAAACCCAGAAACGCGAGGGGGTGATCAGCTACGGCCTGTCGAGCTACGGCTACGATGCGCGCGTCGCCGATCAGTTCAAGATCTTCACCAATGTCGACAGCGCGGTGATCGATCCCAAGGCGTTCAACCCGTCGAGCTTCGTCGACCGCAAAACCGAGACCTGCATCATCCCGCCGAACAGCTTCGCGCTGGCCCATACGGTGGAATATTTCCGCATCCCGCGCGACATTCTGGTGATCTGCCTGGGCAAATCCACCTATGCGCGCTGCGGCATCATCGTGAACGTCACGCCGCTGGAACCGGAATGGGAGGGCCAGGTGACGATCGAAATCTCCAACACCACGCCGCTGCCGGCCAAGATCCATGCGAATGAGGGGATCTGCCAGTTCCTGTTCCTGCACGGCGAGGGCGCGCCCGAGATCAGCTATGCCGACAAGGCCGGCAAATATATGGGCCAGCGCGGCGTTTCCCTGCCCCGCATGGGCTGAGGGATTTCCGCCCCGCCTGCCAGAATCCTTGCCAGAATCCTTGAAGGAATACCGACGCCATGGACCGTATCCGCATTCGCGGCGGCAAGCCCCTTTCCGGCACCATCGCCATTGGCGGCGCGAAGAATGCCGCCCTGCCGCTGATGGTCGCGGGTATGCTGACGGATGAGAAGCTGACGCTGGCCAATGTGCCGCGCCTTGCCGATATCGAAACCATGGCGAGCCTGCTGGGCGTTCTGGATATCGGCATCGACGATCTGAACGGCGACGGGCGGGTTCTGGCGATCGGCGGGGCGATCGGCAGCAACGAGGCGCCGTACGATATCGTGCGCAAGATGCGCGCCTCCATCCTGGTGCTCGGCCCGCTGCTCGCCCGGGTGGGAGAGGCGCGGGTGTCGCTGCCCGGCGGCTGCGCCATCGGCACCCGCCCGGTCGATCTGCACCTGAAGGGCCTGACCCAGATGGGCGCGGAGATCGATCTGGAAGGCGGCTATATCTCCGCCCGCGTCGCCGGACGGCTGAAGGGCGCGACCATCCTGTTCCCGCAGGTTTCGGTGGGGGCGACGGAAAACCTGCTGATGGCGGCAACCCTCGCCGATGGCCGCACCGAATTGCTGAATGCCGCGCGCGAGCCGGAAATCGCCGATCTGGCCACCTGCCTGATCGCCATGGGCGCGAAGATCGAAGGCGTGGGCAGCGACCGGCTGGTGATCGAGGGTGTGCCCCGCCTGCACGCCGCGCGCCACACCATCCTGCCCGACCGGATCGAGACCGGCACCTATGCCTGCGCGGCGGCGATCGCCGGCGGGGCGGTGATGCTGGCCGGCGCCTCGGCGGCGCATCTGGGCGCGGTGCTGCGCACCCTGGCCGAATGCGGAGTGGAGATCGAGGAACGCCCGGACGGGCTGATGATCCGCCGCGAGGCCGGGTTGCGCGGCGTCGATGTGATGACCGAGCCGTATCCGGGGTTCCCGACCGACATGCAGGCCCAGTTCATGGCGCTGATGGCGGTGGCGGACGGGGCGGCGATGCTGACCGAGACGATCTTCGAGAACCGCTTCATGCATGTGCCGGAGCTCAATCGCATGGGCGCGCGCATCAATGTGCATGGCGCCTCCGCCATCGTGCGCGGGGTGGCGGCGCTGTCGGGCGCGCCGGTGATGGCGACCGATCTGCGGGCGTCGGTCTCGCTGGTGCTGGCCGGGCTGGCCGCGCAGGGGGAGACGGTGGTGAACCGGGTCTATCACCTGGATCGCGGGTACGAGGCGCTGGAGGCGAAGCTGGCGGCGTGCGGGGCGGCGATCGAGCGGATCAGGTAGGGGGGGGCGACGCCGGCGCGGCCTTAAAAAAGCTGAGGCAGATTGCGGGCACTGTGCAGCACGCGCTCGACACGCACCGCCGTCTCGGCGGGCAGGTGGCGATAGAATACGAGGTAGCGACCATGCACCGCCATGCGCAGTCCCGGCGCAAGATCGGGGCGGGCCACATGGATCTCCGGCGTGTGGGCAATCGCCCGGCATGTTGCCTCAAGCTCCGCGATGAAGCTGGCCGCGCGAACCGGGTTATCGCGGGCGATGTACTCGGCGATCTCCTCCAGGTCGGCAGCGGCGCTCGGCGAGAGGAGCAGCCGGCGCGGCGTGCTCACCGGGCCGGCGGCGCGCCGAATCGCGCGCGCAGGCGGGCGAACACCGCCTCCGCCTCCAGGCCCGGGCCGCTGTCGATGCCTTCCTGGACCAGCCGGCGCAATTCCTCGACCTTCAGCGTCTCGACCTTGCGGCGCAGGCGCCAGTCGCGCAGCGCATCGCGCACCACCTCGCTGACACTGCCGTAATCGCCGTCTTCGACGGCGGCGCGCATTTCGGCGACCATATCCGGGGTCAGGGCGACGCTGAGTTTTTCCACGTTGGCCATGCGGGCAGGATGGCATGGCGGAGGGTTGGTAGCAAGATTTGCTACCGTGGGCGCGTTGCTGGCGGGGCCGGCGAGATGGCGGGCGTCGAAGTGATGCATCGTCGCTTCATCGAGCGCGCCGACCTTGTGGAGCATGGCGGCGGAGGTGTGGAGCGCTGTTGAGACATCGCTTTTGAATTTGGGTTTTGCCGTCATGGAATATCTCCGTCCGGTACCATCCATCGCCGGTACCAGCGATGGTTAGCCAAGGCTGAACTCCCCCCAGCCTTGAACCCCCCGCCCCGCCCGGTGTAAACCGCCGCACCCGCCGCGCGGCCCGCCTGCGCGTGCCCCGACCGCAGGATGCGCAATGACCGCCCCCTTCCCCGCCGCCGCGCTGGAGCCTGAAGCCACCGCGCCGCTGATCCTGGCTTTGCCCAAGGGCCGGATCCTCGCCGAATGCGGCACGCTGCTGGCCCGCGCCGGCATCAACCCCGACCCGGACTATGCG
>JAGWRU010000013.1 GCA_028869595.1 Rhodospirillales bacterium | reverse complement strand
GGCGCAGATGCGCGAGCGCGGCCATGGCTTGCGCCTCGGCGCGGTCCGCCCCGTGCCGGGCCAGGGCGCACAGCGTCGCGGATTCGCGCAGCGCGAGCTCCGCCAGATAGGGCGCATTGCCGCCCAGCGCCGCCAGCATCGCGGCCCCCTGCGCCCGGGAGGCGAGGCGCGCCTCGGCCGGACCGAGGGCGACGAAGCGTTCGACCAGCCGCGCCGCCGCCGCGCGATCATGCGCGGCGGGGAATCGGGCAGCATGCAGGGCGGCGATGGTGTTCATAGGCGGAAGGGAGGCTGGCCTTGCGCCGGCTGAGCGGTCAAGCGGCAAGGCATCTGGCGCGCAGCCTGCACCGGCTGGCCCGCCTTGCCATGATCGCCGCCGTGCTGGTCGTGGTGGCGGTGGCGGGGCTGAGCTGGCGGCTGGCCCAGGGGCCGCTCGAGCTGCCGGCCCTGACCCGCTATGCCGAACGTGCCATGCAGCGCGAATCGGGCGGGCTGTCGATCGCCATCGGCCATGCCGCCCTGGCCTGGGAAGGCTTCCGCCTTGGCGCCGACATGCCGCTCGATATCCGGCTGCGCGATGTGGTGATCGGGGATCCGGCGCATGCGCAGCATCTGGTCGTGCCGCGGGCCAGCGTCTCGCTGTCCATCGCCGCCCTGCTGTTCGGCCATATCCGCCCGCGCGCGGTGGAGCTGGACGGACTCGCCCTCGATCTGTTGCGCCTGCCCGACGGTACGGTGCGGATCGGCGCGGCACGCAAGCCCGGCAGCCCGGAAAACGCCGCCGCGCCGATGCTGGCCGGGCTGCTGGCCGAGCTGGCCCGCCCCCCCACCGATGATCGCAGCCGCGCCCGCCCGGGCGGGCCGCCGCCGCTGCTGGCGCAGATGCGCCGCCTGTCGATCGCGCATGCGCATCTGCTGCTGGTCGATCAGCGCCTGGGGGCGATCTTCACCGCGCCGGAGGCCGATCTGACGCTGCGCCGCCTGCCGGGCGGCGGGCTGGATGGCAGCGGCACGCTGATGCTGGCACTCGGCGGGGCGCGCAGCCTTCTGACGCTGCAGGCCCATCTGCCGCCCGGGGGGGACGGCCCGATACGGCTGACCGCCCAGCTCGGCGCCGTCTCCCCGGCCCGTCTGGCCCAGGGCGCGCGCGGTCTGGCCGCACTCGGTGCCATCGATGCGCCGGTCACCGCGCGCGCGCGCCTGACGCTCGATCCGGCACTGCGCGTCACCGGCTTCGGCCTCGATGCCCGGGCCGGGGCGGGCAGCCTGCGGCTTGGCGGCGCCACGCTCGATCTCGCCGATGCACGGATCCAGGCCGAGGGCACGCCTGAGCATGCGCATGTCACCCGGCTCGTGCTGCGCCTTGCCGATGGCGGCCGCCACCAGCCTGTGACGCTGCGCCTGTCCGGCGATCTGGCGCGCACCGCCCCGGGCTGGCGCGCCGCCCTGCATCTTGGCATCGCGCGGCTGAATTTCGCGGCATTGCCGGCGCTGTGGCCGCCCGATATCGCGCGCAATGCGCGCGTCTGGATCACCGCCAACATCCCCCAGGGCATTGCCGAACAGGGCAGCGCCGATCTGACGCTGACGAGCGGCAAGGGATTCGCCGATCCCAGCCTGATCGCGGCCAGCGGCGAGGTTGCCGCGCACGGGCTGGAGGTTCATTGGCTGCGTCCGGTGCCGCCGTTGATTCAGGGCAGCGCCGTGCTGCACTGGCTGAACCCGGATGCGCTGCGCATCGACATTGCCGGCGGGACCCAGCGCGATGCCGCGGGCGGTGCATCCAGCCTGCAGGTCGGCACCGCCTCGGTCGGCATCACCGGGCTGACGCAGCACGATCAGATCGCCACCATCGACGGTGCCATCAGCGGCAAGATCGCCGATGCCCTGACGCTTCTTGCCCATCCCCGGCTGCGTCTGCTCAGCCTGCACCCTTTCCCGCTGCACGATCCCGCCGGTCAGTTCGCCGGGCGGATTTCGCTGCGCGTGCCGCTGGATAACGATGTGCAGATGGCCGATATCGCGATCAGCGCCCATGCCGATCTGCACGCGCTGCACCTTTCCCGTCTGGTGGCCGGGCGTGATCTCGACCAGGGCGAGGCGCGTCTCGATGCCAATGCCGACGGGCTGAAGATCGCGGGCACGGCGCGGATCGCAGGCCTTGCCACCCGGCTTGCCGCGCAGATGGATTTCCGCGCCGGCCCGCCGAGCCAGGCGCTGGAGCAAATAGAGGCCAGCACCACGGCCAGTCCGGAAGCCCTGAAAGCCGCCGGGCTCGACACGGACGGGCTGCTGCAGGGCGGCCAGGTGACGCTGCATGCCGCCCTGATCGAGCGGCGCGATGCGAGCGGGCGCCTCACCCTCGATGCCGGGCTGACGGACACAACGCTCCGTCTGGCGCCTTTGGCATGGGAGAAGAATGCCGCCATCCCCGCCCGCGCCGCCGCGACCATCGACCTGCTGCATGACCGGCTTGCCGATGTGCCGCGCTTGTCGCTGACCGGCACCGGGGTCGATATCGCAGGCCAGGCGCAATGCAGCGACGGGCGCATCCGCCGCATCGAACTGGCGCGCTTCACCCTTGGCATGACGCGGGCACAAGGCAGCGTGACCCTGCCCGCAGCCGCCGGCGCGCCGCTGGGGATCCGCCTGTCCGGGCCGATGATCGACCTCTCCGCCCGGCTGGCGCACCGTCCGGCGCCGGCCAAGGTTGCGACAAAGAAGCCGGAAACGGCCGGCCCGGCGCTTGCCGTCGATGCGCATTTCGCCCAGGCGCTGATGGCGCATGACATGGTCGCGCGCGATCTGGCGTTGCGGCTGCGCGATGACGGCACCCACACCCAGGCGCTGAGCCTGACCGGACATCTGCCGCAGGGCACGCCCTTCTCCCTTACCATCGCGCGGCAGAACGGGGTGCGCCGGATCGCCGCGTCGACCGCCGATGCGGGCGGATTACTGCGCGCGCTCGACGTTCTGGGCAGCATGCAGGGCGGCACGCTGACCCTGGCCGGACAATACGACGATACCACGCAAGCCGCGCCGCTTTCCGGCACCGCGACGATCGAGGATTTCCGCATCAAGGGCGCGCCCGCGCTCGGCCGGCTGCTGCAGGCGATGACGCTGTACGGCCTGGTCGATGTGGTCAGCGGGCCAGGGCTTGCCTTTCATCGCCTGACCGCGCCCTTCACCCTGGCCGATGATGTGCTGACGCTGCACGATGCGCGCGCCTTCAGCGCCTCGCTCGGGCTGACGGCGAAAGGCACGCTCGATCTGGCGAACCGGCAGGCGGCGCTGTCCGGCACCATCGTGCCGGCCTATTTCTTCAACACGCTGCTGGGCCATATCCCGCTGCTCGGCCGCCTGTTCAGCCCCGAGCAGGGCGGCGGCGTGTTTGCCGCCAGCTACCAGGTCGACGGACCGCTCGATGATCCCAAAGTCTCGGTCAATCCGCTGGCGGCGCTGACGCCAGGGGCGCTGCGCGGCTTGTTCGGCCTGTTCTGATCGTCCTTGCCCTTGACCCGCCCCCCATCGCGGGCTTGGCTTTGCGCCAATGATCAGGGAGCGACCTCCATGGGCCTCGCCACCAAGCCGCGTGCCATCGTCTTCGACACGTTCGGCAGCGTCGTCGACTGGCGCGCCAGCCTGATCGCCGATCTCTCCGCCCATGGCGCCGCACGCGGCATCGCCGCCGACTGGGCGCTGCTGGTCGATGAATGGCGCGCCGCCTATCACCCCTCGATGGACCGGGTGCGGCGCGGCGAACTGCCCTGGACCAAACTCGACGCGCTGCACCGCGCCTCGCTCGACCGGCTGATCGAAATCCAGGGCATTGCCGGGCTGACCGAGGCGGATCGCCGCCACATCAATCTCGGCTGGCATAGGCTGAAACCCTGGCCCGATGCGGTGGCGGGGCTTACCCGGCTGAAGCGGCATTTCATCATCGGCCCGCTTTCGAACGGCAATGTCTCGCTGCTGCTGGAGATGGCGAAGAATGCCGGTATTCCGTGGGACATGATCTTCGGCTCCGATCTGTTCGGTCATTTCAAGCCCGATCCGGAAACCTATCTCGGCGTCGCCCGGCTGCTCGATCTCGAACCCGGGCAGGTGATGATGGCGGCAGCCCATAACAACGATCTGGCCGCCGCCCGCCGCGCCGGGCTGATGACCGCCTTCTGGCCGCGCCCCGGCGAATACGGCCCGCGCCAGAAGCAGGATTACGCCGCCGATCAGCCCTGGGATGTCGTGGCCCGCGATATCGAAGACCTTGCCAGCCAGCTCGGCGCCTGATGCCATGAGCGAGCGGATCTACGATTACCTGATCATCGGCGGCGGCTCGGCCGGTTCGGTGCTGGCCAACCGGCTTTCCGCGCGCAGCGCCAATCAGGTGCTGCTGCTGGAGGCCGGTCAGGATACGCCGCACGGCAAGGTGCCGGCGCCGATCCTCGACAGCTATCCCGGCACCGCCTATTTCGACCCGCGCTTTCACTGGACGGCGCTGAAGGTCAGTACCGAAGTCACCTCTCATAATAATCCCGAGGCCAGCCCGCCGCCTTTGCGCAAATACGAGCAGGCCCGCGTGCTGGGCGGCGGCTCCTCGATCAACGGCCAGCTCGCCAATCGCGGCGCGCCGAGCGATTACGCCGAATGGGAGGCACGCGGCGCTGCCGGCTGGGGCTGGGATGCGGTGCTGCCCTATTTCCGCAAGGTCGAGCGCGACATGGATTTCGCCGGCCCCTATCACGGCGAAGCCGGGCGCATTCCGGTGCGGCGCATCTTCCCCGATCTGTGGAACGAGCACGCCAAGGCCGTGGCCGAAGCCTTCCGCATCGCTGGCTATGAGTATCTGCCGGACCAGAACGGCGAATTTCGCGAGGGCTATTTTCCGATCACCATCTCCAACGCGTACGAGCGGCGGGTTTCGGCGGCGATCGGCTATCTCGATCCCGGCACGCGGCTGCGCGACAATCTGACCATCGCCACCGACACGCAGGTGACGGAATTGCTGTTCGAGGGCGCGCGCTGCATCGGCGTGCGCGCCGAAAGCGCCGGGCGGAGCGTGGAATTCCGCGCGCGGGAAATCATCCTGTCGACCGGGGCGATTCATTCGCCGGCGCATCTGCTGCGCGCCGGCATCGGCCCGGCCGGCGCTTTGCGCGATCTCGGCATCCCGGTGCGCGTCGCGCTGCAAGGCGTCGGCCAGCGGCTGATGGACCATCCGTCGATCTCCGTCTCCTGCTTCGTCAAGCCGCATGCGCGGATCAACGAGTATACCCGCCGGCATATCCTGGTCGGGCTGCGCTACACATCGTCCCTCCCCGGGGTGCCGATGGGCGACATGTTCGTCGCCGCCGCGACCAAATCGGCCTGGCATGCGGTGGGCGAGCAGATCGGCTCGCTGCTGCTGTTCGTCAATCGCACCTATTCCGAGGCGGGGACGGTGACGCTGGCTTCGACCGATTGGCGCGACGAGCCGCATGTCGCCTTCAATCTGCTGTCGGACCGGCGCGATCTCGATCGGCTGATGGAAGGTTTCCGCAAGATGGGCGCGCTGCATGCGCTGGCACCGCTGCGCGCGGCGACCGAGGATCCTTTCCCCGCCACCTACAGCGACAAGGTGCGCAAGATCGGCGTGGTGAACGAAAAGAACCGCCGCATCACCCAGATGGTTGCCAGGCTGATGGACGGGCCGGCCTTCCTGCGCCGCGCCCTGATCCGCCACGTCATCACCGAGGGCTTCACCTTCGACCAGGTGATGACCGATGACGACGCGGCGGAAGCCTTCATCCGCAAGGCGACGATCGGCGTCTGGCATGCCTCCTGCACCTGCCGCATGGGCGCGGCGGAGGATCCGATGGCGGTGGTCGACACCGCAGGCCGGGTGCGCGGCATCGACGGATTGCGCGTCGTCGATGCCTCGATCTTTCCCGTGGTGCCCTGCGCGAACACCAATTTCCCGACGCTGATGGCGGCGGAGAAGATCGCCGATGCGATTCTGGCGGGAGGCTAATCGCCGCCGAGAAACGCCGCCGCAACGCTTCGTGCCGGGGCGAAGCGATCAGGCCGGGCCGTAGACCCGCCAGAAAAATACCGCCGTCATGCCGATCGTCACGCACAGCACCACCGCGCGCACCAGCCGCGCCGGCAGAAAGCGGCCGATCCGCGCGCCGACATAGCCGCCGGCGATGGCGGCGATCAGCGTCACCAGCGTCGCCGGCCAGATCACCGCCCCGGCGACCGCGAAACACACCACCGCGATGGCATTGGCCGCGACCACCATCACCATCTTGGCGGGATTGAGCGCCTTCAGCGTGACGTTTTCCAGCAGCGACCATGCCGCCATCATCATGATGCCGACCGCGCCGCCGAAATAGCCGCCATAGATGCCAAGCACGTATTGCACCGCCAGCACCGGGCCGGGCCGGATGCGCAGATGCCGGCGCAGCGCCGCCCCTGCCCTGCCGCCGAACAGGAAGGCCAGGCTCGCCAGCGCCAGCAGCCAGGGGATCATCACGTCGAAGGCATGGCTGGGCGTGTTCAGCAGCAGCAGCGCCCCGGTCAATCCCCCCGCGACGGAGGCCGCCAGCATCGGCGCCAGCCCGATCCCGCCCACCGGACGCAGATCGAAGCGATAGGCCCAGGCACTGGTCATCCCGCCGGGCAGCAATGCGACGGTGGAGGAGGCATTGGCCGCGACCGAGGGCATGCCGATGAAGATCATCGCCGGAAACGTCGCGAAGGATCCGCCGCCGGCGATCGCGTTCATCGTGCCGCCGAGGAAGCCTGCCACGAGCAGCAGAAGAATATGGGCGAGGGTCATCACGGCTCCGGCGCTGTCGCGGTCAGGCTAGCGTGTTGCCGGGATGGCGCGGGAGAAGAAACTTCGCGCCGCACCGAACCCTCTCTGCCGGCCGCGCTGCTACACCGGGCGCACCAGCCGGTGCGATTTGCGCCCGGCGGACAGTTTGATCGCGCCCTCGCGCAGCTCTCCCGCGCCGATCATCTGCGCTTCCTCGCCGATCTGCACATCGTTCACCCGCGCCCCGCCGCCGCGGATCAGCCGGCGCGCCTCGGCATTGCTCGCGGCAAGCCCGGCCAGCACCAGCAGGCGGAAGGCGGGAATGCCGGCGGCAAGCTCGGCCGCCGCCACGTCGATACCGGGCAGCGTCTCGGCCGCCTCGCCCTGCTCGAAGGCGCGGCGCGCGGTTTCGGCGGCGGCATCGGCGGCAGCGCGGCCATGCGCGAGCGCCGTCGCCTCGGTCGCCAGCATCTTCTTGGCCTCGTTGATCTCCGCCCCGGCCAGCGCTTCCAGCCGGGCGATTTCATCGAGGGGAAGATCGGTGAACAGGCGCAGGAAGCGCCCGACATCCGCATCCTCGGTATTGCGCCAGAACTGCCAGTATTCATAGGGCGAGCGCCGATCGGCGGTCAGCCACACCGCGCCCTGCGCCGTCTTGCCCATCTTGGCGCCCGAGGCGGTGGTGATCAGCGGCGTGGTCAGGCCGAACACCTCCGCCCCCTCGGTGCGGCGCACCAGATCGACGCCGGAGACGATATTGCCCCACCGGTCCGATCCGCCCATCTGCAGGCGCACCCCATGGCGGCGATAGAGT
>JAGWRU010000195.1 GCA_028869595.1 Rhodospirillales bacterium | reverse complement strand
GACTGGGTAATCTGGCGCGCCTCGAAACTCGTGACATGCGACAGGTCGATACGTCCGCTCGGGCCGATCACCACCAGCTGGGTATCGCGCCCGACGGAGAAATTGGTAAGTGCCATCACTCGTGATCCTTAAGAAGATACCTGGCCGCTGGGCAATGTCTGGCGGGATACCTGCACGGTCTGCCCACCTTCGACGTTCACGATGAACTTCTCGTTGATCGACTGGTACTGCACCTGGACGTCGGCCTGGACATAACCAAGCCCGGTGCGCGAGGCCGGATTATTGGATGTGTCGCAGACCACGCTGAAGGGCAGCGATCCGTCGGCACTGCCCAGCAATCCCTGACCCAGCATATTCTGCAGAAAGCTCAGAAGCGTCGCATGAATGCGCTGAAACAAGGTGGTGTTGATGACCTGACCGACATAAAGCCCCATTCCGACAGACAAGGTTTCGGCGATGTAGTTCGTAAGTCGGCTATAATTATCGCCATTCACCGTCGGGTTGGAGGAGGAGTTGTGTCCCGCCCGCACCCCCCAGAACGCGCCGCCTGGCTGCGGATTGCAGATCACGTCGATGCCGGCACTGATCAGCAGGCTCAGCTCCGCCGCGGAGTAGGAGGTGGTCTGTCCCGATCCCGGCGTTCCCGACTTCTGGCTGCCGACCACGCCGTAAAGCGGCTTGTTCAGGCTCGATTGCTCGGGCGACAGATTACCCAGCCGGCCCGCCGCGAAGCCTTGTGGCGATACCAGACGAACCACGTTGTTCACCTGATCGGACCACCATAGCCAGTCGCCGAACATCAGCTTCGCGGCGTAGCTGTCAAGCCCGGCCTGCTGCTTCGTCGTGACGGCATTCTCGATGGCATCTCCGGCCGGACCGGTCAGGATCATATAGACCCCTTCCTGCAGACCGAATGCCGCCTGCGTGGTCCAATGCGTCGGGTCATCACTGTCGGCCAACAAGCCAATCCCGCAGCTCTGCCCGCGCAGAGCGTACATCCCGGTGCGCGGCAATACGTCGCTGCCAACCAGCTGCTGGGTGGCGACCGATGCCGCGCCATCGCTGCCGGCCACGCCCTGCCCCAGAGTCGCGGTCGCTGCGACGGGCGTTGCCGTCGCGCCACCGGCATTGGCGATCACCAGCTGCGACGGCCCGCGCTGCGGTCCCTGCCCGAGATTGACGGCATTCGCCAGCGCTTGCCAGAAGGCCGCGCCGGTGCCGGCGATGTTGTCGTATACTTCCGGCGCCAGGCCGGGCAGCGCAATCGTCAGGCGCCAGGACGCGGCCTGCGAGCCAGTTCCCAGCGTCAGCACGACCGCATTCCCCAACGAACCGGTGTACAGCGCGGTGAATGTCGCGGTCGTGTTCGGCCATGCCACCTGCGCCGCCGTATCGGTGCCGTCGCTCACGCGCACACAGCGGAAATTCTGCGCGCCTTGCAGAACCGCCGTTGCGATCTGGGTTCCCATATCGTATTTACGGGCAATGATGGGGCCGAAGCTTTGGGCGTAATCGGCCATCGTCGCAACGATCACCGGCTCGCCGACCGGCCCCCAGGATGCCGTGCCGACTGCGCCGATGATATTGGTCGGCACGCCGTTCAGAACCAGGTTCTGCGGCGGCACGATCTGCACATACAGATCGGGCACCACCAGGGCGGTGGTATTGATATTCCCTTGCTGCACGATCGGCATCGATTAGCCCCCTTTCGGCGCGGGCGTAACCACGCGCACCACATAACGGGCGTTCTCGCTGCCCAGAACGTCACTCATCATTTTCTGGTCGGCGATCACGTCGCCTCGGGCGTAGCCCCGAAAGGGCCGCACCACGACAAGATGCATCTTCATGTTGTCTCCGGTGATCAGATGCGGGTCATACCGTCAACGCGACGGCATTCAGATCGAGCGCTCCGAACAGCATCGCCGGCTGCGACGCGCGCAGCAGCGTGGCGTATTCAACGCTGTAGAGAAGGTCTCTCCGGTACAGCAGCGCGTCTTCGGACTGATCGAATACGGTCGTTCCGATATAGATCAGGCGCCCCTCGCTACCGTCGGCCAAGGATAGAAAGCGGATTTGCGCCAGTGCCAGATCGATGGCGGTGGCAGTGCCGTCGCGCAACGCCGGCGATGGGCACCAGCAGGTGACGCGGAACGCCTGGCGCTGTCGCCTGATCTCCTGTGCGCCCTGCGCATCCGCCACCACCCGGGCCACCAGGCTTCCTGCCGCTGGAACGGTGATCGTGGCGCCGGCAATCTGCACGATCAGATTGGCCATGATCTGCGAAGCAAGCGCTGCCGCGACCAGGCCGGGAGTGTCGCCATCCTGCGTGCGATAGACATATCCGACACCGTCGATCAGCACGCCGGCGAGTTGGCCTGCGCTCGCAGTACCGGAAAACGTCACGCTCGCGCCACTGACCGCGGCCGAGAGCGCGGGCGCGGTCGGCGCGGCCATCCAGCTTTGGCCATAGCGCGTCGTCGTCGCCCCCTCCCCCGCGCCCGGAAAGATCGTCACGTTGATCTTGCCGGCGCTCAGATCGACATCCAGCGCCGCCGCCGTCGGCCAGCCGCGATAGATACGGCAATCCGGCCCCGGCACGCTCGCTTCGGTGATGCCATTCGGATACAGCGCGGCGGAAACCAGCGTTACCAGCGCGTTTTCGACATCGGATTGATCAGCCATCAGGTCGTCGCCTGCTTCACGGTAAGACGCCATCCGAGATCGCTCAGCTCCACCGCCGCCACCACGGCGTTGCGGCCAAGATCGTCGACCATCAGATCGGCGGTGCGCAGCACCACGCCGGGTAGCGCCGGAAGCAGCACCGTCCAATAGGGAACGGTGCTGTCGCCTGGCAGATCCGCTTCCGGCCGACCGCCCCCCGATGCGCCCAGGACATTCGCCGGCCAGCATGTCAGCAGCGGCGTCGTGGTCGCAGCGGTGACCCCGCCATAAGCGTTGACCCCGGTCGCCGTCGGGGCGACGGCGCGGTTGAAGGACACGGTACGGTTGGTTCGCACGCACAGCACCGGCAGCAGCGGTTGCTGGGCGGCGATGAACCAGATATCGGCGCCTTGCGTCAGATAATCCCCGACGCGGGTATAGGCCGCATCGAAGATGCCGTATGCCAGCGCCGAGCCATAGGGATTGGCGTGGATGAACTTGCCTTCGGGGCCCGTGAACGCTGCCGGCAGGCGCAAATAGCGATTTTCGGCCACCACCGGCGCGCTCGCATCCCTTGGTCGGTAGGCATCGGTCAGGCCCCCCAGTTGGCGCGCCGCGACATTGCTGCCCCAGTAGATGCGGTCCTGCAGAACGTCCGGGTTCATTCAAACCACCAGGGCAATGCCGGTATTCGCCAGCGCGGGACCGGGCGGCACACCGAAAAATCCACAAAGCCGGCGCGACCACGCATCCAGAAGCCCGGCCCGGTCGCGCGGCTCGTCACGATTGCGCGTCCATACCGCTGCCTGATCCGTATCCAGGTTCTGCCCGGCATTCGGCACCGCGCATTCCAGCACGGTCAGTGCCGCGAGATAGCGTCGCACGATCGCCAGCTCGCTGTCGGACAGATTGTTCATGCGAAATTCCAGCAGGCCGAAAACCTGGTAGAATCGCCAGGAATCGAACCCTGCTGGCGTGGCGCCATAGGCCGGATAGCCGCAGAACCGGCGGATATCGGTTTTCTCGGCGTCCGAAAGAGGATTCATACGAAGGCTCCGCGCCCCCGGGTGAACAGAATATTGCCACTGCCGCCGACCAGCGTCGCGGCGGCATAGACGATCAGGGAGTTGACGCCCAGTATCACCCGCGCGCCGGGCAGCACCGGCATGTCGGAAGGGGTGGCGACCCCTCCCGTGCCGGCATCGAAGCGCACGAATGCCAGTGCCGCGCTGGTATTGGTGACGACGACAGTGTCACCGCCCCCGGCCAGCGCGATGCTGGCCGAGGTCGTGCCTGCCGCCAGCGTCACGGTGCCGGTCGGCTCGAACGCCGCCAGTGTGCCATTGGCCATGATCTTCGCCCTCCGTCTGGATCAGCCGATATGCTCGATCATCACGGCACGCTTGAAGGCGGCGTTGGTGGCGGTCGGCACGGTCAGCGGGCTGGTCGTGGTATCCGACGGCGCGCAGAACCCGCCGATCCAGTACCAGGATTGGGCGATGATCTGCTGCAGCCGGTCGATCGGCTCGCGCGTCACCATCGCGATGCCATCGACGATCGACACGATGGAATCATCCGGCGCGATATCGTCGGCTGCCATGCCGGCGAAATCCCCTTCGATCAGCGCACCCTGGCCGCAGATGATCGGTCGGCGCACCATCAGCCCGGCAAGGCTGGGATGGGGTTGCACAAAGGCCTCGGTGGTGGGGATGAAGCGCAGCCCCAGAAAGTCGTTGGTCATCCCCTTGCTGAACACCTGGTTGGCCGAGGTCGCACCCTGGAACAACTGCTTGAAATCGGGATCGGCGAAAAGCTGCCGCGCCGAAACCGGGTCGAGATAGCAATTATAGGACCCGTCGATTTCCGGAACGGCGTTCATGCGCAGCCGCGCCACTGCATCCAGCAGGTTGGACATGCTCAACATGTCGCCCGCCACCAGGTTCGACGTGTTCGCCCGCGCCGCCGGACGGACGATGACCGACGCGTTCGCCGCCGTCACGGTATTGCCCGCAGTGCCATCGGCGACGCTGACGCTGGTGGCCAAGGTCAGCACACCGGACACGCCATTCGGCGCCGTCGATAGGTTAGTCGCATCGGCGGCGGCGCCGATCACCGCGTAGACATCCGCACCGATCGTCACCGTCAACGGATTGCCGGCACTGACGGCGGTCGGCACACCGTTCACCGCCACGGTCATGAAGCCACGAATATCGTCGACCGAAACCTGGGTGCCGGCGCTCGCCAGCGTCACCCGCACCCGGGTATTGCCGCCGAAATAGGCGTTGAACAGCGCGTTGCGCGCCAGCTCGTCCAGGCTGCGTCCGGCCTGCTCGCCATTGACGTAGGCGTTCTGGAGAAACTGCGAGGCGATGCCGACGCGCGAGGTCACCATATTCAGATCGGTCGTCGCGGCGTAATGGTTGATGGTGATGGTGTACTGCTCCACCCCCCAGCCGTTCGGCGTCAGACCGTTATCGAAATTCGAGTTGGCGTTCGGCGGCACCGGGGTGGTGACGCTCGGCTTCAGCCCGGCCCGGGTCTTGGTCAGCGTCTCGCCGATGCCGACGGCGATGTCCTCGCGATCGGCACAGGCGCGATAGCCCAGGCGCGAGCGAAGCGCCTGCTCGAACTCGCGGTCGAGAAAGCCCTGCTGAATGATCGGCTGCAGCGCGGCGGGAAAATTCTGAATTCCCATATGGTGTCATCCTCTGAATGAAAGGGATATCCGACCCGGCGAAGGACCGGGTCTGGTCGCGCGCAAGGCGTGCTATCCACGCCGGCGCAGCAAGGCGGCACGGGCGGCGCGATACTCGGCATCCGTCATTTCACCGGCCAATTTCGGCCTCGGCGCCTGCGCCATCGGCACATGCGCCGGCGAGGAGGAGGATGCCGCGCCGAACAGCCACGGCTTGCTGCGCCGCAGCTCGTTCATCAGCTTGACCGCGCCCTCCACTTCCCCCTCGGCATTCAGCTTCAAGGCGTGATGGTCGATCAGCTTCAACCCGTCCAGGTCGATCATTCCGGCGCGCAGCGCCTCGCTCTTGAGTTCGGCACGCACCAGACGCGCTTCGGTCTGGCGTTGCACTTCGCTCAGCTGGCGTTCCAGTGCCTCGGCGCGCGATGTTAGCTCGGCCAGTGAGCCGGCCAATCTTTCCTCACCGGGGTCGGCCGGTGGCGGCAATTCATGTTCTGCGGGCATGCATCATCCCATCGGTTTCTGTTCGGCAGCGATCCGGTGCAGTTCCGCGGACACATCCTCGATGTCGTACGTATCGGCGATGGCCTTCACGGCAGTTTCTCTGCTGATCTGTCCGGCAGCAGCCAGGGTGGAAAGGGTCTGCGCGTCCTTCTGGCGATCATCGGCGCTGGAGGGGTACCAGCGCGGCCAGTTCAAGCTCAGGCGCGCGGTCGGATCGGGCACCGCGATGGACTGGCCTTGCACCAGAAGCGGGTAGATCTGCGCCGCGCGCAGCACCATGCGCGCCAAGCCCAGCAAGGCGCCCTCGCCGTAGCTGACACGCAGATTATCGGCCAGCCAGATCAACCCCTGATTCATCAACTCCAGCGCGCGGCCCGACTGCGCGGCGGTCAGGCGGTCCGCGCTGGCACGATTGCCGTGCACGCTCTCCAGCGCGAATTCGCGCAGCGTTCGCACATACTCGATCACCGCAGCCGATGCGGTGCCGCCGATTTCCAGCAGCTTGGCGTCGCCCTTCTCGCTGACCACCAGGGCATTCGCGGCACCCTTGACGATCTCGGTATCGGTGCTCGCCGGTTCCTTGATCAGCAGCGTGGGATCGCTGCTGTATTTCAGGCCTCGGCCTGCCTGGCTCAGCTGATAATCGATCTCGATCTGCGTCTCGATGGCGGCGCGGAACGTGCAGGCGCCGTCATTGGCATCGCCCGATGCGGACGGGCCGGGCAGGTTGCGGATCCAGACGATCGGCACGAAGCCCAGGCCATGGCGGACACTGCGCGTCGTATCCACGACAGGCACGGCATCGAAGCCGACCGGCGCCGGCAGGTACCAGGTCTCGCTTTCGGCATCCCAGCGGCGCATGAACCAGTATTCGCCCGCCGGATCGTCCAGCTGATATCCGGCGGCCTGCAACGTCGCGCCGGGAACCTTGTAGCGTTCGATGATCTCGGCCAGCGTATCGGGCGCTTCGGGGTCCCAGCGCGGCGTCAGATAGACCGTATCCAGAACCGCAAAGAAGATGCGCCCGCGCAGCACCCGCATCAGCACGGCGGCCGAACCGATCGCACCACGCATCGCGGCTTCGATCATCACCTGGTTCAGGCGTGTCTCTTTCACCACATCGGCCAGCAGCGTGCGGGCGCCGCGATCCGGACTGTCGATGGTCGGGAAATGTCCTTCGCTGAACAGCAGCGCGACGCTGTCCTCGGCGACCACGCGGCATAGCGCGTAGCGCACGCTGGGCCGGCGATTGCGGAGCGGGATATATTCCCCGCCCGCGCCGCGCTCCTCGTGAAACTGATTGGGCAGCACGTCGTACAGCGTGCCGTCCAGAACGCGACGCAGAATATCCAGGGCACGCGCGCGCGCCGGCAGATCCGGATCGCGCGGGATCAGGTCGCAGATCGTTTCGAACATGAGGGTCCTCGGCAGGCCCCCCGCCAATTCAGCGGGAGAGAAGCGGAATTCTCACCGCCCGCATCGGTGCGGGGGCATCGATCGACATGGCGAAGGCGCGCGCCAGCGCATCGACCTGATCGTCCTTGGCGCCATAGGGAAAGTCGCGCAGCTCCTCCAGAAAGGCGTGGTTCCAGTTGGCCCGCACGATCGCCAGATTGCCCGCCTCGACCTGGGAGGCGACGGGGCCGGCGCGGGTCGCCTTGGCACCGCTTTCCCGCCCGGCACGCACCCGGTATCCGCCCAGAACGCTGACGTAATAGGCCGCCTGCGCCTTACCGGCCTGGCCCGGATCTTCGGGGATGCCGATCGCGACCTCTCGGCCATCCAGCCCCGCCGTTGCGCGAATCGCCTCCTCGACCTGACGCGGAGAGCCGCGAAGGCGCACCACATCCAGGATCGTGCAGCGTCCTTTGGCATCGCGTTGCAGTTTCACGCCTGCGGTGTAGTCGGGATTATTGCTGCCGGTCTCCGTCGTGGCCGCCAGGTCCCAGGCCCGCACGACCACGCCATCATCCGGGGGCGGCGCGTCCAGAACGGCGATGCGATCGACCCTGAACAGCCCGCCTTGCAGCGGTCGGGGCGTCTGCTGAAACAGCGCCGCCCAGGCCCGCTCGCCGATCATGGCGCGCTTGCGGTTCAGATCGTCCTCGCTCTCCCATTCCGGCCACAGCGCCGCCCCCGGCGAACGCCCGAGCGGATCATTCGCCTCGGCCAAGGCCGGCAGGCGCAAGGTCCGCCACTGATCACCCGCATGGGCGAGCAGACGGCCGCACAGATCGTCCTCGTGCCAGCGTGTCATCACCAACACGATGCGGCCCTTCGGCTTCAGCCGGGTGGCCAGATCGGCGCGATACCAATTCCAGACATGGTCGCGAAAACCGATGCTGTCGGCCTCCGCCTGGGAACGGATCGGGTCGTCGATGATCGCCAGATCGGCGCGACGCCCGGTGATCGGACCGCGCACGCCGGCGGCAAAATATTCCCCGCGCGTCGTGGTGCGCCAACTTCCCGCCGCACGGCTATCGGCGGCCAGGCCGTATCCCAGATAGGCGCCGTGCTCCAGGACCAGGTTGCGCACCTGGCGGCCAAAATGCCCCGCCAGCCCCGCCGTATGCGAGGCGGCGAGGACCGAGCTTCCGGGGTGGCGCATGAACCACCAGGCCGGAAACAGCACCGACACATAGGTCGATTTGGCCGAGCCCGGCGGCATCAACACCATCAGCCGGTCGACGCCGCCCTGGCTGACGGATTCCAGCTCGTTCAGCAGCAGGGCGTGATGGCGGGCCGGCGCCAGGCCCGATTGGCCCAGCACATAGGCAGCCCATTCCGCCACGCCCTGCTGTCGTGCCGATGGCGCCTCGTCCTTGCCCGACGGCAGGTTTCTAGGGCTGCGCGTCGAACTCGCCATCGGAAGATTGAATGATCCCGGCTCGAAATAGGCAGGCACGCCCGACCGCGCCGGACCGGCGCGGATCGGCAGGCTGAAATAAGCGACGCTCAAAACAGAAACGCCCGGCAGCACGATGCGTCGTGCGTCCGGGCGGCGTATGAGGCATCGTCATAAGGACGCCGCCATCATATCCAGATATATACCCCGATCTGGGGAGAGTGGGCAAGGTATTTTTTCTTAAATGGGCATTTTTTCCAAATCCGGCCTTCTGACGCTACTGCTGGCGCTGGGCGCGTGTTCGGCGCAGGGCGGACCTGGCGGCTCGCTTGAGGGCGCATGGGCGGGCTCGCTGCATGCCGACACGGCTTCCTGTCCCGGCGGGCAGCGGGCGCAGATGCATATCGGCGCCGATGGCCATTTCGCGATCGATCCTTTCGCCAGCACGCTGGTCATCGACGGCCGGCAGGGTTCCGACGGACATTTCTGGGGCCAGTTGGACCGCCCCGACCCGGCTGGCCACATGCTGCGCCTTACCTTCGATGCCATCGCCACCGCCGATCATGGAACGCTGATCGGCACCCTGGCCTCCGGCCCTTGCCGCTGGTCGGTCAGCCTGCATCGCTCCTGACCCGGGCAGTCCTGCGCGCACTCACGGAGATTCACGCTTTAATCGCGGAGACTGACGGCGAACTCCCGCAAAGCGGCCTTCCGATCCGCGTCCGGTTTGTTCACACTCTCGTGACCGCTGGCAAAACAAGGAACGATGTTCCCGCCAGAGCGAACCGCATGATGCAGGAGGCCCGCGTGACCTATATCGATACAAGCAGCGTCGCCCAGGCGCAGATTTCCACCCAGGCGATGGCTCCGGGCGGGCGGCATCCGCGCAATGCCCTGGTCGTGCTGCTCCGCGATGACAGCGGCACTGCCGGCGCGATTGCCGATATCTGCGACTTTCTGGACCTGCATCTGCTGTGCCTGGATAACGGGCAGGAACTGGACGAAACCCTGGCCACGATGCGGCCGATGGCGGTGATCAGCAGCATCGATGCCGCCGGTCAGGATGGCTGCCACACGCTGATGCAGGTGGCGCAGCGGGATGCCAGCCTGCCGGTGATGATGATCACCGGCAGCGATCCCCGCCATTGCGGCGCGGTCGACGCGGTGGAGGAGGTGTTCGCCCTGACCCATCTCAGCAAGCGCGCGCGGCTTCCCACGCCGGGGGATCTGGTGGATTTCCTGGCAATGGCCGGGCGCGCCGGGCAATGTCTGGACCTGCTGCCGATCTGACCAGGGCTAGGCCTGCGCCCGATGCGGGCAGCCCGCTGCGCCCCGCTTGCGCGAGGCCACCGCATAGCCGCCGAACGGCCTGTCAGGGTTCTGATTGGGCACCACGATACTCTCTCGATACGCGTCCCATTCCGCCTCGGCCAGACCGTCCAGTTCGGTCAGCGCCACGGCCTGGTTCAGCAACGCATCGCCATAGATCGCACGCGGCAAGGCCTGCACCTGAAGCAGGGGAAAATCGGCGCGCAGCCGCACCGGCACATGGGTCCGCGTCAGCCGCAGATTGGTAAAAAGCGGCCCGAACCAACGATCGGTCTCGACGATCCCCTCATAGGGCACGATGCCGCCGGGCAGCGGCAGATTGGCCGGCGCGCGCAGCAGCAAACTCCAATCCGGCGCGGTGCGCGCCATCAGCCCGGTCCATAGCTGCAGCACCCCCGGTTCGGGCAGCGCCGTCAGAAAGGGCGGCGCATAGCCGCGCAATGCCGCCGGCGCATGGGCGTCGAAAGCCGCATCGAAATCGGGGAACCCGGCCGAGGGCAGCAAAGGCTGCCAATCCTCCAGCGCCGCGCAGTGCCAGAACAGGTCGGCACCATCCCACATCACCTGCAGATCGACGGGCGGAAACACCCACCAGCCGAACGCCGTCGCCGAGGTCACGGCCTGACAATAGCGATAGGCGCGGGTGGGCATGGTCCCGGCGGCCGAACGGTCGGCCCGCTGCGGCGCCCGCGCGCCGGCGATCATGCGGTAGAAATGCACGATCCCTTCGGCCATCGCCGCAGTGTCGTGCGCTGCCATCGTCATGGTCTGGTTCATGTCCTGCATCCGCATGGGGCTCCGTCGTCAGGACGGTGCGCGTTCGGGAAACCGCGCCGGCACTGGCCGCTGCCGGTCGGGCCGCGCGATTGGCGGAAAGAGCGGGCCGGCGGCGCAATCCGTGCCGCCGGCCACAGCAAGTCAGGCATTCAAGGCCATGCGACGATCAGGCGCCACGCTTGCCGGCGGGCAGACGATACCCGCCACCCAGGCGGATTTTGGCGCCATCGGCGCGCATCGCGGCCGGCATGCGATAGCCACCCCCCAGCGTCACCTTCACCGCCGGCAGACGGTAGCCGCCGCCCAGCTTCACATTCTCGGCCGGCAGGCGGTAGCCGCCGCCCAGAACCACACGCCCGGTCGCCATCGCCACGTCGTTGATGGAACGCATATGCATTTCCTTTCGCGTTGTACCGTGATGTCGACCGGCGCGCGCCGCCTGACCCGCCGGTTGCCGAGCTCGCGCGCAAAAAACCCCCGAACGCAGCGGCGCGCGGGGGCTGGAATGACGGCGGCAAGGACGGAAACCGAAGGAAGGCCAGCGGACGCAATTCACCCGTTGACGCCCCTTACCTAGCCGACGGCGTTACCATCGTCAAGAATTATTTCCTTATTTTCACAAATCAGCGGACTTTAGTCTTCAACGGCACGCCGCAATCGATCGACTTCACGTCTGCGTGATCTTGTGCCATGGCTACTCATACGTTAGCGTTCCGAAAATCTTTCCCCTCCAGGTTGTCATCTGCGCCCAGTCATAACGAGTTTCGCGAGGCCGTCGATTTCTTTCCCGCCGGACATGTTCGGATCCCCGCCCGGAGCCGGGAACCCGCCCGCCGCAGCCTCGCTCCGTATCTGCCTGTTCGGGCAGATGTCGGCGCGGGACGGCCATGGCGCATCGGTTCTGCCGCGTGTGCGCAAGACCCGCGCGCTGCTCGCCATGCTCGCCATCGCCGCGCCCCGCCCACTCCTGCGCGCCCAGATCATCACCCTGCTATGGAGCAGTCGCGGCAAGGAGCAGGCCCGCGCTTCACTGCGCCAGGCCGTGCATGAATTGCAGGAATTGCTCGCCCCCACGGTCCCCAAGCTGTTGGTGGCCGACCGCAACCATCTCGCGCTGCGCGGCCCTGGCCTGTGGGTCGATGTCGCGGCGATGCTGGGCGCGACCTCGGCCCGTGCCCAGGATCTGGCCTTGTTTCAGCATGCGATGCTCGATGATCTGCCCGGTCTCGACCCGGCCTTCGATCAGTGGATCGATCAGGAACGCCAGCGCATCCGCCAGTGCGCGCGCCAGATCGCCGAGGAAATCCTGCGCGCCCAGCCCGATCCCGAAACGGCGATCCCGGCCGCGGAACGCCTGCTCGCCATCGACGCGTCGCATGAAGGCGCCTGGCAGGCCCTGATCCGCGCGCAGATGCAACGCGGCAATCGCGGCGATGCGGTGCGCGATTTTCAGCGCTGCCAGGCGGCGCTGGCGGAAACCACCCGGCTTGCGCCCTCGGTCGACACGGTGGCACTGCTCGAACCGCTGCGCGAAGCCAACGCGACGGATGCCGCCAGCCCCGCGCCGATCCAACTCGTCACCCTTGCCCCGACCGCGTCACCGCGGCGCGACCATGGCGGCGTCCGCCTGGGCGTGGTGCCGATGCGCACGCTGCATGCCCGCGCCGAAGATGAATTATCGCTGGGCCTGGCCGAGGAGATCACCACCGCCCTGTCGCGTTTCCGCTGGATCTCCTGCGTCTCGGCCGGTTCGCTCTCGGGCATTGGCGCCGATGCCGTCACCGCCAGCCCCCTGGTCCGCCAGCTCGACCTCGATTTCGTCCTTGAAGGCACCATCCAACGTGCCGGCGACCGGGTGCGGGTCATGGCCCGCCTGCTCGATATGCGTTCTGCCGGAGAGGTGATCTGGGCCCATCGCTTCGACCATGAGGCAACCGACATCCTCACCTTGCAGGATGCCGTCACCGCCGGCACCGTGGCCCAGGTCGATCCTCAGCTTCTTCTGCGCGAAGCCCATCACGCGCATGGCCGCCAGGACCACGACCCAACCGCCTATGACCTGATGCTGCGCGCCATCCCGGCGATCTATCGGTTGGAGGAAGACGGGTTTCAGGCGGCCGGCGACATGCTGGCGGCGGCCATCGCGCTCGATCCGCGCAACGCCGCCGCCCATGCCTGGCTTGCCTATTGGCAGTTGCTGTTGGTCGGCCAAGGCTGGGCGCAGGATCCGATCGGCGCCACGATGCGCGCCGGTGACCTGGCCGATCGCGCCGTCACGCTCGATCCGGGCGATGCCCGCGCCCTGACATTGGCCGGCCATGTCTGCGGCTTCCTGCACAAGCGGCCGGAGGAGGGGCGCGCGTTGCACGCCCGCGCGCTGTCGCTCAATCCCAACCTCGCCATGGCCTGGTGCTTTTCCGGTCTTGCCCACAGCTATCTAGGCGATCATGCCGAAGGGATCGCGCGGATCCGCCATGCCCAGACCCTTTCGCCCTACGACCCGCATGGCTTCTTCTTCGACATGGCGCTGACCATGCCCTATCTGCTTACCGGCGAATACGAGACGGTGGTGGAGATCGGGCGCCGTGCGATTGCGCTCAATCCCGGCTTTTCCTCCTCCTATAAGGGCTATCTCGCGGCGATCGGCCATCTCGGGCGCGCCGAGGAAGCGGCGGGGCTGCGCGCGCGCCTGCTTGCGCTGGAGCCGGGATTCTGCATCGGCAGCGCCATCGACCGCTCGCCGCTGATCCGGGCGGAGGATCTGGATCGCTATGCGGACGGGTTGCGCCGGGTTGGCCTGCCGCTGCGCCGAACCCCGTCGCAACCGCGGCTGGTCGGTCTGCCCGGGCGCGGCAGCGCCGCCGGCTGATCGCCCTTCATCCTCCTCGGTTCAATGCCGCGACGATCAGATCGAGCCCTTGTGCGTGCCAGCGCTGCACAGCCTTGTGGTCCGCGCCCAGCACGCTGCCCAGGCGGCGCCACGGGAACAGATGCCGCTCGCTGATCGGATGGATCAGCGCGCGCGCTCCGACGATGCGGCGCAGCACATAGCGATCCTGGGGGATCAACGGAATCCAGCGCAACGCCTCGTCCATCCGCGTGATCATCGCCGCCGAGGGCACGGGCGGGCGAATACGGGCGCTGGTCCAGCCGTAATTCTCCAGCGCTGTGCGCACGATTTCCAGCGATGAGGTTTTCAGCCGCGTCGACCAGCCGCCGCTTGGCAGGCTCAGCAAGGCGCGGCCCGCCTCCTCCAGCCGCCAGGTCACATATGCCTTGTCGATGCAAGGCTCGATCCCCTGGGAAGGAGCCGGGCTGGCGGAACCGGCGCGGGCGTAATCGATTAGCGTCATGCAGAAATCCTTCATCGGCGAGGGGATCGGGCGGGGCTCGGCGCGGCGACGCCCCAGCTCAGCGCAGGAAAACCGGCAGCGGATAGGCCTCGCCTGCCAGCACCGTGCCATCGGTCAACGCCCCCCAGCTTCGCGGGTGCCCTGCGGGCAAGGGCTCCCGCTGCGGGTCTTCGGCGACGGGCGCGGGCGTCTCCACCGGCTTGCGCGCGCCCAGGCTGCGGCCGCGATCCATCACCGCGAAGCGGGAGATGCCGAGGATCGCGGCGATCATTTCCCATCCCGCGCCTTCCGCGCGCAGCCGGCGGATCTGGCTGTCCTGGGCATCGGTCCATTGGCGCTTCTGGGGCATCGGGAACCTCGGAAATGGAACATAAAAAGAACATATGTTAGTTAGATTCACGGACTGAAAATGTCAATTGAAATAACATGCGCGCGATCGCCGACGACCCGCTGATGCGGAAATTCAATGCTCATTTGAGAGTTTTTCCGAACCCCCTCACCTGGGTCCGGCTATCCGTCACCTGCCGCGCCGGATTTTATCTGGAATTGTTAGATGAAATGACATACTCTGCCGCCATGGAAAATCCCGCTGCCGTCGGCGCGCGCATTCGCGCCGCCCGTCTTGCCCTCGGCCTGACCCAGGATCAGTTGGCGGAACGGATCAACGTCTCACGCAGCGCGGTGGCGCAGTGGGAAACCGGGCGAGCAGGCCAGTTGACCGGCAATCTCGCGCGCATCGCCGCAACCCTCGGGGTGGGGGTGGAGCATCTGCTGCATGGCAGCGACAAGCGCGCCGCCTTCCACGCCGATACCGGCGACGAGGCGGCAATTCTCCGCCTCTATCGCGCCTGCGGGCCGGAGGATCGGCAAATCCTCCTGCGCACCGCAAAGCGTCTGGCCGGGGCGTAATCGGACACCCCGGCCGCATCGGGTCAGCCCTTGACGCCACCCATCGTCAGCCCGGCACTCATGTAGCGCCGGAACGCGTAGTAGATCACCACAGGCGGCAGCGCATAAACGATCGACGCCGCCATCAGGAAATTCCACGGCGCCTCGTCGCTGTTCAGGAACTTGCCCAGTGCCACTGGCACTGTGATGGTCTGGTCCGATGACAGCAGCAGGAATGCGTACAGATACTCGTTCCAGGCCAGCAGCAGCGCATAGGTACCGATCGCCACCAGCGCCGGCGCCATCAGCGGCAGATAGATCTTGTAGAAAATCTGCCACGGAGAGGCACCGTCAATACGCGCCGCCTCGTCCAGCTCATGCGGGATCGAGGTGCCGTATTGCTGGAAGATGAAGATCGCATAGGGGGTGGCGAAGGTCACCTCCACCGCGATCACCGACCAGGGGCTGCCCGACAACCCGTAATTACGCATGATCGCGTAGAACGGAATGGCCAGGAACGACATCGGGATCACGTATGTCACCAGCGCCGCATTGGTCAGCAGCCAGCCCATGCGGATGCGCAACCGCCCGATCGCGAAGCTGGTGGCCGAGCCGACAGCCAGCGTCAGCAGCGCCACCGCGATGCCGATGAACAGGCTGTTGGCCATCTGCCGCCAGTAATTGCCCAGCAGCCAGTAGCTTTCGTGAAACACCGCCCGGAAACTATCCAGGTTGGGATTGACCGGCCAGACATTGGAGGAAAACACATCCTCCTTTCGCTGCACCGCCACCAGGACCATGTTGTACAGCGGCGCCAGCGTCCAGACCAGGATCACGATCCCCACCAGCCCGGCGCCGAAATCGCTGAACCGGCGCTGCCAGCGCCGCGCGCCCACCCCCGCGCTCATAGCTGCACCTCGCCCTTGCTCAATTGGCGCATCAGCAGAATTACCAAAGGAATCAGCAGGGGCAGCGCGCAGATCACCGCCGCCATACCCATGCGCGGATCGCCCAGTTCGAACGCGTCGCGAATGCCCAGCGTTGCCAGCACATGCGTGGTCAAAGCCGGCCCGCCGCCGGAAATGAAATGCACGGTATTGAAGTCGCCCAGCGTCCAGATCGTCGAAAGCAGCGTGCACACGACATAAAGATTGGCCATCAGCGGGAAGGTGATCTTGCGGAACGCGGTCAGCCCCGTGGCGCCGTCGACATCCGCCGCCTCATAGAGTTCGCGCGGAATCGCCATCCGCCCGGCCAGGAAAATCACCGTCCAGAAGGGCAGCCATTTCCACACATAGCCGACCACGACCGAGCTCATCGCAAGCATCGTGGTATCCAGCCATGGCGGACCGTCCATGCGGAACAGATCCCATAGGACGTTATTGATCAGCCCCCATTGCCCATTCAGCATCCAGTGAACCGAAATGAAGGTCGGGATTGCCGGCACCGCCCAAGGCAGGATGAAGACCAGCATCAGCGGCTTCACCCACCATTTCTCACGCATGAAGAAGCCCGACAGCAGCAATGCCAGGAATAGTTTGATATTCACACCCAGAATCAGGAACAGCAGCGTGTTGATCAGGGTGCGCGGAAAGATCGGATCGGCGAACAAGGCCCGATAGCTGGCCGGGCTGCTGCCCAGCCACAGGCCGTATCCGACCGGATACACCACGAAAGCCAGAAAAACCGCGATATACGGAACGACGAAGGCAAACGCCCACAGCGCATCCGCGCTGAAGGCGTCGCCCCCTTTGCCCCGGCGGGTGGGACGCCGGCTTGCCGCCGGCGTCCCCATCGTCGTCGTTCCCGCCATCGTGCGTTACTTGCCTGCCGGAACCGGATACTTGGCGAAGATCGCGGTGATCTCCTTCGCCGCCTGGTTCACCGCAGCCTCGGGCGTCATGCCGCCCTGCATCACATTGGCCTCGGCCTTGCCCCAGATCTGCTGGGCGTTCACATCGGCATAGGCCGGGTTGAACGACATGAACCACGGCATGGTCGGGTCGATCAGTTCCTGGCGCGTCGCAACCGGGCGATGCGGATCGGACGGATCGGTCCAGAACGGATCGGACTTCACCAGCGACGGCATCACCGGCAGCCAACGGCCCAGCGCCGCCTTCAGATAGGCGTCGATATGCGCCGGCTGGATCAGGTATTTCAGGAAGTCCTTCGCCGCCGCCACATCCTTCGCGCCATGCGGAATGAAGGCCAGCTTCACCGAAACCAGGCTCGTCACCTTCTTGCCGTCCGGCCCCAGCGGCGGCGCCAGCGTCAGGATCTGGTGATAATACTCGTCCTTGTGATCCATCACCGCCACCGGGATCGAGATGGTGGCATTCGGCGTCATCACGATCTGCTTGGCGTAGAAGGCGCTGTTATTGTCCGGATCGCCCCAGTTGATGGCGCCCGGCGGCACCAGCCCTTCCTTGTACGGCGTGGTCAGGAAGGTCAGCGCCTTCACCGCCGCTGCGTGGATCTTCGGATCATCGATATGCAGCTTGCCGTCCGGCGTCACGATGCCGGCGCCGCCGTAATCGACCAGCGTCTGGTTGAACAGATAGGTGCTGTCCGAATCCTTGGTAGCCAGCGAATAGCCCAGCCCATAGACGCGCATGCCCTTGGCGCGCAGCTTCTTCTGCATCCCGGCGAAATAGTTGAAGAACGCGTTCCAGGTCTTGGGAATCTCGGACGGCTTGGAACCGGCCTTCTCCAGCATCGGCGCCCAGGCGAAGTAATGCAGCGCCTGCTGCTTCAGCGGCACGCCGTAATAGGCGCGCTTGTGCGACACGTTGTCGTACATATTCGCCGCCGCCAGCGCCGCGCTGCTGTATTCGGATTTTTCGGTATCGACCACGTCGGTAACATTGTCGACCTTGCCGTTCCACACCGCCTGCGGCAGCAGCAGGAAGTCGCCATTATCGACGTAGCAGATATCCGGCACGCCGCCCGCAGTCATGGCGGAGATGATCTTCGAGGGCAGGTCGGAGCCGTTATAGAAGGTCAGATCGACCTTGTTGCCGGTCTTCTTCTCCCAATCGGCGACAACCTGGCGGAAAGCCTGATCCTCGGCCGGGTAGAAGCCCTGGTTCCACCACACGGTGATGGTCTGGCCGGCAGCGGCGGCCGGCTGCGGCGCGCCGAACGCGCCGATCGCGCTCATGGCCAGCGCGGCGGTCAGACCCCGCAAAAAACGACGACTCATTCGATGATTTTCCTTCCCTGGAGGCGGCACCGGGCATTCGTGTGCCGGCCATTCGTTTGCAGGATCGCGATTTAGCGATCCCGTCGAAGGCGAGTCAATGCGCTGCGTTACCGATCCCATCACGAAAGGCAGGATGACGTCGTCCCCCCTAACACTATGTTACTCCGCGCGCGACCCGAGCTGCGCTAGGGTTGTCCGTGTCGTTCTCTTCATTGCCGGAGGCCGTTCCGATGCGCCCCATGCCCTTCCTCGCCGTGCTGGCCGCGCCGCTGGCGCTGGCGGCCTGCGCCGTGCCGCAGCCCACCGGTCCCAGCGTGATGGCGCTGCCCGGCCAGGGCAAAAGCTTCGCGCAATTCCAGCAGGACGACATGGCCTGCCGCCAATACGCCTCCTACCAATCGGGCGGCGGGGCGGCGGCGCAGAACGCCACCAACAATGCCGTCGGCACGACGGTCGCCGGCACCGCGCTGGGGGCGGCGGCCGGGGCGGCGATCGGCTCGTTCAGCGGCGCGGCCGGGGCGGGGGCGGCGATCGGCGGCGTCACCGGCCTGCTGGCAGGCGGCGCCATCGCCTCCAACGGGGCGGCCTATTCCGCCGGAACCCTGCAGCAGCGCTACGATGTCGGCTACACGCAATGCATGTACGCGCATGGCGATACGGTGCAATCGGCACCGCCGCCGGCCTATGCCTATCCTTCCTATGGCTACCCCGCCTACCCACCCGGCTATTACTATGGCGGCGGCTGGGGCGCCGCCTGGTAGGCTCAGCCGGTGTGCATCAGCGATTCCAGGTCGCGGGCCATCTCCGCGCCGGATTCATCGGCGCGCACCGGGGCCAGGAATTTTCCGTCCGGCCCCATCAGATACAGCAGCGAGCTGTGATCCATCAGATAGTCATTCGGTCCCGGGCCGGTCTTATGCTTGGCGGCATAGACGCGATATTCCTTTTCCACGGCGGCGATCTGCGCCGCGCTGCCGGTCAGCCCGACAATACGCGGTGAAAACGCCGCCGCGTAGCGCTGCATCACCGCGGGCGTGTCGCGCGCCGGATCGACGGTGATGAAGATCGGTACCAGCGCCGCGCCTTTCGCCCCCATCTTGTCCAGCGCCGCGGCAACGGCGGTTAGCGTGGTCGGGCAGACATCCGGGCAATATGTGTAGCCGAAATAGATCAGCATATATTTGCCGCGAAACGCGGCCGAGGACACGGCCTGGCCATGCGCGCCCTCCAGCGTGAACGGCCCGCCGATCGCCGGCTTGCCGGGCATCGTGCCCGATAGCCAGACGAAACTTCCCGCGCCGATCAGCAGCACCGCCACCAGCAGCGCCATCAGCGCATAAAGCGGCGCACGTTTCGGCGTCTCGTTCCCGCTTTGCGGCTCTTCCATGCGCGCCTCCTCCCTCGCCGCCGGCTCTCGCGCCGGCCTTGTCACCCTCGCCCGCCCGGCGATCCATCCGTGCCAGGGGCACGCCTGCGCCTTGCCCGACGATCGCCGCGCATCATGCCGCCACCCGCCCGATCACGCCACCGACCAGGCTGACCTGCCGGGCGATGCGCAACAGCGGCTCCGCCGCCGCGGTCAGCGTCGGATCGATCTCCGGACGCTCGCCCGGCATCCTGCCTTCGGCCAGGGCCGCCATCGCGGCCACGATCCAACCGCGCCAGGCAAGCCAGCCCGCCGCCGGCAAGCTGCGCGCCACCACCGGGTCGAGCTGGATCGCCACCAGCCGCGCGGCAAGGCGGCGCAGCGCCGCATCGATCACCAGAGCCGCCTCCAGCCCGTCCCGCCCGGCGGCGCCGCCCACCGATTGGCGCGGTTCCAGCAGGGCGCGGGAAATCGAGGCCTCCACATTGTTGCTGGCCACCCCCGCCTCACGCCGTGCCGCCTCGACCTGGCCCGCCACGCCCTCGCCCGACAGGCTCGCCAGCACGGCATCGGCATAGGCGCCATGCGCGCGGATCGCCTGGCGCAATTCGGCGGGCAGACGCTCGGGTTCCCAACTCGGCCACAGAACCAGACAACCGATGATCGCCACCCCGCCCCCCAGCACCGTGAACAGGGCCCGCATTCCGGCAATCGCCCATTCGCTGGCGCCCGGCTCCACCGCTTCGACCAGCAGTACGATCAGCGGCGTCAAGGCGGCAATGAACAGGCCATAGCTCACCTGGCGCACCGCCATCGCCAGCACCGCGAGCGGAAACATCGCCAGCGCGATGCTCAATGGTGAGTGGCAGAGAAACGCGATCACCAGCGCGATCGCACCGCCCAGCATGGTGCCGCCGATCCGTTCCAGCGCGCGCGTCATGGTCAGGCCGAAATAGGGCTGCATCGTCGCGACGATGGTGATCGTCAGCCAGTGATCGTACGGCGTGAACCAGATCAGGGTGAAGGCGATGGCCGGTGCCGCCACCACCGCCGCGCGCAGCGCATGGCGCAGCACCAGCGAACGCGGGTCGAGATTGGCGCGCAGCGGCTCGATGATCCGGCGGAGCAGCGGGATCCCCGCCCCGCCCGCGCCGGTGCCCGCCATCTGCGTGGCCGGCGCGGCCAGGGTCAGGCCGATGCGCAGCCGGTCCAGGATATGATCGAACGCCCCGCGCAAGACGCTGCCTTCGGCCAGCAAAGCCGCATCCTGGGCCATCGCCGCGATGGAGCGTGCGATCGGCGCGGCCTTGATCCGATCCTCCTCGATGGCGCGGCCCAGCATCACCAGCAGGGGGCGCAGGCGGCGCAGGGCCCGTCCCGCCACCTCCTGTTCCGCGGCGGGGGCGTTTTCCAGCGCGTCGCTCATGCCGATCAGGGCCGCGAAAATCTGATCCGCCGCTTCCAGCCGAATCAGCCCTTGCGCTGCGCGCGCGCCGGCGGCGCCGCGTGCGCGCAGCGTATCCAGCACCGCGATGCGTGCCGTCTCGATGGCATCGCGCACGCTGCGCCGATGCGCGCGCGCATGCGCTTCCCATTCCGGCGCGCCGGCCGGCGTGCGCCCCAGCAATCCCCGAAGATCGGCCACCAGCAAGGCGATCTGATCATAGCATCGCGCCACCGCCAGGCGCATCGGGCGATAGGGATGCACCCGCCAGATCACCAAGGTCAGCAGCGTCGCCCACAGCCCGCCAGCCAGGAACCATCCGCCCAGCTGCATCGCCACCGCGACCCCCGGCAGCGGCACATCCAGCGACAGCACCAGCACCACCGCCAGCAGCGTGCCAACCTGCTGCGCCGCCTGCCCCCATGCGCGCGCGAAGGACGTGCAGAACAGTCCGAACACGCCCAGCGGCAGCGCAACCGCCAGCCCGCCGGCCCGGGCAAGGCCGCAGCCGGCGACGATCGCCGCACCCAGCACGGTGAAGCTCAGCAGCGCCGGCACCCGCCGGCGCATCAGCCCGCCGACATCGCACATGCAGGTCAGCAGCGCGGCCAGCGCCACCTCCCCGCCGGCCGACCATTGGAAGATCTCCCGCGCGGCGATGATCACCGCGACCGCTAACGCCGCACGCACGCCCTCGGCGATACTGACCGCGCGCAGATCGATGCCGATCGCCCAGTGGCTCAGATCGGCATCCGGGGCCGGACGCAGATACCGGCGAAGGAAAGCCGGGAACCCGGAGGATTCCCGGCGCCTGCTCAAGCGGCCTTCGCCATTTCACGCAGCACGTAGTGGAGAATGCCGCCATGCTTGTAGTAGGCGACTTCATCGACCGTATCGATGCGGCAGCGCACCGGCACGCGATCGACCTTGCCGCCCTCGCGATGGATCACCAGGGTCAGATCCATACCCGGGGTGATGGTCTCCAGCCCCTCGATATCGATGATCTCGGTGCCGGTGATACCCAGGCTCTTGCGGTCCATGCCGTCCTTGAAGGTCAGGGGCAGCACGCCCATGCCCACCAGGTTGGAGCGATGGATGCGCTCGAAGCTTTCGACGATCACCGCCTTGGCGCCCAGCAGCATGGTGCCCTTGGCGGCCCAGTCGCGCGAGCTGCCGGTGCCGTACTCCTGGCCGGCCAGGACGACGAGCGGCACGCCCTCTTGCTGGTAGGCCAGGGACGCCTCGTGGATGGTCAT
>JAGWRU010000194.1 GCA_028869595.1 Rhodospirillales bacterium | reverse complement strand
TGGGACGGCCCGGCGGCGATCGCCTTTACCGATGGCCGCCAGATCGGCGCGACGCTGGATCGCAACGGGCTGCGGCCGGCGCGCTATGTCGTGACCACCGATGATCGCGTCATCATGGCCTCCGAGGCCGGGGTGCTGGCGGTGCCCGAGGCCGATATTCTGCGCAAATGGCGCCTGCAGCCGGGCAAGATGCTGCTGATCGATCTGGAGCAGGGGCGGATCATCGACGATGCCGAGATCAAGACCGATCTCGCCGCCCGCCATCCCTACGAGGCCTGGCTGAAGGAAACCCAGGTCCGGCTGGAAACCCTGCCCGAACCCGCCGATACCCCGGCTTTGGTGATCCCCCGCCCGCCGGCGCGACCCAATGACGCGGCCGCGCGGCTGAAAGAACAGCAGGTCTTCGGCTACACGCAGGAGGATCTGCAATTCTTCCTGGAGCCGATGGGCGCGCTGGGCGATGATCCGGTCGGCTCGATGGGCACCGATACGCCGATCGCGGTACTCTCGGCCAAGCCCAAGCTGCTGTTCAATTATTTCAAGCAGAATTTCGCCCAGGTCACCAATCCACCGATCGACAGCACGCGCGAAGCGCTGGTGATGTCGCTGGTCTCGATGATCGGCCCGCGACCCAATCTGCTCGGCCATCACGCCGGCACCCATGTCCGGCTGGAGGCGAGCCAGCCGATCCTGAGCAATGCCGATCTCGACAAGGTGCGCGGCATAACGGCGCTGGTCGGTGATGCCTTCCGCACCCGCACCCTCGATACCACCTGGGCGGCGGCGGAGGGGGCGGCGGGCATGGCGGCGGCGCTTGCCAAACTCTGCGCGGCGGCGACCGATGCCGTGCTGGACGGCGCCAATATCCTGATCCTGTCCGATCGCGCGGTTTCGGCGGCGCGTATCCCGCTGCCCTCGCTGCTGGCCACGGCCGCGGTGCATCATCATCTGATCCGCCAGGGCCTGCGCACCTCCACCGGGCTGGTGGTCGAAACCGGAGAGGCGCGCGAGGTGCATCATTTCTGCGCCCTGGCCGGCTATGGCGCGGAGGCGATCAATCCCTATCTCGCCTTCGAGACGCTGGCCGAGGCCGTGGCGGCATCCGGTAAATCCCCCGAAAAGGCCCAGGCCAACTACATCAGGGCGATCGGCAAGGGCATTCTGAAGGTGATGTCCAAGATGGGCATCTCCACCTACCAATCCTATTGCGGGGCGCAGATCTTCGACGCGGTGGGCCTCGCCTCGGATTTCGTGGAGCAGTTCTTCACCGGCACCGCCACCACCATCGAAGGCGCCGGTCTGGCGGAAATCGCCGCCGAAACCGTCGCCCGGCATCGCCATGCGCATGGCGATGATCCGCTTTATGCCGAGATGCTCGATGTCGGCGGCGATTACGCCTTCCGCCTGCGCGGCGAGGATCATGCCTGGACGCCGGCCAGTGTGGCCAGCCTGCAGCATGCGGTGCGCGGCAACGTGCAGGCCGAGTACGACCGCTTCGCCGCCGCCATCAACGAGCAGGGGCAGCGCCAGCTCACCATTCGCGGGCTGATGGCGCTTCGCCCCGCCGCGACGGCGGTGCCGCTCGAGGAGGTGGAGCCGGCCGCCGCCATCGTGCGGCGCTTCGCGACCGGGGCGATGAGCTTCGGCTCGATCTCGCGCGAGGCGCATACCACGCTGGCGATCGCGATGAACCGCATCGGCGGACGTTCCAACACCGGCGAGGGCGGCGAAGAGTCGGACCGCTACCAGCCGATGCCGAACGGCGATTCGATGCGATCGCGGATCAAGCAGGTGGCGTCGGGGCGTTTTGGCGTGACCACGGAATACCTGGTCAACGCCG
>JAGWRU010000193.1 GCA_028869595.1 Rhodospirillales bacterium | reverse complement strand
TGCCACACCGCCTGCCATGCCGGCTGCACCGCCGCAGCCGCCCGTCGCGCCCGTCGCCGCACCCCCCAGCCCCGCCGCCCACGCGGCCGCGCGCCCGGCCCCCGCGCCGATCACCATCGTGTTCGCCAAGAATGCCACCGATCTATCCGATGCCGATATCGCCCGGCTGAAGGCGCTGGCCGCTGCCACGCAGCAAGGACCGGAAGTCAGCTTCGATGTCACCGCCTATGCCAGCGGCACGCCGGAAGACCCATCCTCCGCCCGCCGCCTGTCGCTCTCGCGCGGGCTTGCGGTGCGCGCGGCGCTGGTTTCGGCGGGCGTGCCCTCGGTGCGCATCTATGTCCGCGCCATGGGGCTGGCGACCGGGCCGGGCACGCCCGATCGCGCCGATGTCAGCGTTCATGGCCTGCCCGCCGCATCAGGAGCGCCCCATTCATGACCCGGCCCACCCATTACCTGGTGCGCATGGTGGTCTTTCTCTTCGCGGTCGCGGTGCTGGCCGCCCTGCTTTCGCCGGTGCTGCTGCACGCTTTCGACAATAATATCGGCATCAACAGCATGATCCTGGCGGTGCTGGCGATCGGCATTGGCTGGAATCTGCGCCAGGTCACGCGCCTGACCCCGGAAGTGACCTGGCTGGAAACCTTCCAGCGCGCGCGCGCCAGCCTGGCCACCGCGCCGACGCCGCGCCTGCTGGCACCGATGGCCAATATGCTGGCCGGGCGGGAGGAGAACCAGGAAGGCGGACGCGCGCGCTTCACCCTGTCGGCGGGCGCGATGCGCAGCCTGCTGGACGGCATCGCCTCCCGCCTGGACGAAAGCCGGGAATTATCGCGCTACATGACCGGCCTGCTGATCTTTCTCGGGCTGCTCGGCACGTTCTGGGGCCTGCTCAAGACGGTCGGCGCGGTGTCCGAAGTGATCAACAACATGACGGTCGGCGGCGGCGACGTCGCGGCGATGTTCGAACAGTTGAAATCCGGCCTGGTGCGCCCGCTGGCCGGCATGGGTACCGCGTTTTCCGCCAGCCTGTACGGGCTGTCCGGCGCATTGGTGCTGGGCTTTCTCGATCTGACCGCCGGCCAGGCGCAAAACCGCTTCTTCAACGAGCTGGAGGAATGGCTGGCCGGCCTGACCCGGCTGTCGAGCGGCGTGCTGGCCGAGGGCGAAGGCTCGGTACCGGTCTATGTCCAGGCGCTGCTGGAACAGACCGCCGAAAACATGGAAGGGTTGCAGCGCATCCTGGCGCGCGGCGAGGAATCGCGGATGCAGTCGAACCAGGCGGTGATGGCCCTGACCGAGCGGATCGGCACGCTGGGCGAGAGCATGCGCACCAGCCAGCAATTGATGCTGCACATCGCCGAAACCCAGGCAGCGCTGGGCCCGGCGCTGCAGCGCCTGGGCGAACCGGGCACCGACCCGGCCAATGACGCAATGCGGCTGCATCTGCGCAACATCGAAATCTATCTGCAGCGCCTGCTGGCCGATGCCGAGCAGGGCCGCGCGCAGGCCACCGCCGAGCTGCGCACCGATCTCCGCCTGCTGACCCGCACCGTCGCGGCGCTGGCCGGCGATCAGCCGCCGCCGCGCTGACATGCCGCTGCGCTCGCGCCGCCGCGCCGACGACGCGCTGAGCCCTTGGCCCGGCTATGTCGATGCGCTGTCCACGCTGCTGATGGTCATCATCTTCGTGCTGCTGGTCTTCGTGCTGGCCCAGGCTTTTCTCTCGGTCGCGCTGTCGCGGCGCGACCAGGCGCTCGATCAGGTCAACCGCAAACTCGCCGCCATGAGCAGCCTGCTCTCGCTGGAGCAGGGGCGCGCGCATACGTTGTCGCTGTCGGTGGCCAGCCTGACCGGGCAGTTGAAGGACGCCGCCACGGCACGCGATGCGCTGGCCGCGCAATTATCGGCGTTGCAAGCCTCGGATGCCGCGACCAAGGCCGAACGCGACAAGCTGCAGGCCGAATTTTCCGACTCCCAGACCAAGCTGGCCGCCGCCGTGGCGGCCGCCCAGGCAGCAACCGGGGAGACCGGGCTGGTCAGCGGCAAGCTATCCGACACCGAGGCGCAGCTTGCCGATCTGGCAAGCCAGGTGCGCAGCCTGACGGCGCTGCGCGATCAGTTGCAGAAGCAGGCGCTCGACGCCGCCGTGCACGCCACCACCGAGGCCGAGCGCCGCGCCGCGCTGGCCGCCGAACTCAACAAGGAAAAGGCGCTGGGCGACAGCGCCACGGCGCAGATCGCGCTGCTCAATCAGCAGGTCGATCAGTTGCACGCCCAGCTTGCCGCGCTGAGCCAGGCGCTTGATCTGCAGACCGCCGCCGGGCGCGACAAGGATGCGCAGATCGCCAATCTCGGCCAGAAGCTGAACGCCGCGCTGGCTGCCAAGGTGGAGGAGTTGCAGCAATATCGCAGCGAATTCTTCGGCCGCCTGCGCAAGGTGCTGGCCGGGCAGAAAGGCATCGCCATCGTCGGCGACCGCTTCGTGATCCAGAGCGAGATCCTGTTCCCCTCCGGCTCGGCGGCGCTGACGCCGGAAGGGGTGCAGGAGATGGGCAAGCTGGCCGGCACGATCCTGCAGATCGCCAAGGATATCCCGCCCAAGCTGCACTGGATCCTGCGGGTCGACGGGCACGCCGACAAGCAGAAGATCGTCGGCGGGCAATTCGCCTCCAACTGGGATCTGTCGGCGGCGCGGGCGATCAATGTCGTGCATCTGCTGATCGCCGATGGCGTGCCGCCCGAGCATCTGGCCGCCGCCGCCTTCAGCAGCTATCAGCCGATCGATCCGGCGAATACGCCTGCCGCCTATGCCAAGAACCGGCGGATCGAGCTGCGGCTTACCGATTGAGCGGCAGACCCGCCACGTTCAGCGCCGCCTTGCCACTGACCGCGCGGGCCAGGGCATGCGGCGCGGCAACGAAGAAGCGGTGTGGATACTCCACCCCTTTGGTGATGCCGATGCGCAGCCCGGCGGCGATCGGCAGCGCGGCGCGCGGATCGGGCGCCAGCAGCATCAGCGCGCCGGGCGCGCAAAGATCGCAGCCATCCAGGCCCCGGTCGATATGCAGGGCCGCGGCCAGCCGGCCCGGACCGCGCGCCAGATCGCGCGGCGTCGCACCCGGGCGGGCGGCAGCCATCGCGGCGACGCCGATCTCCGGCGCGATGGCGCGGATCAGCACCGCCGCGCCATGCCCGACCGGGCCGGTCGCGACATTCAGCATCCAACTCGTGCCATAGGCGCGATAGACATAGGCGGTGCCGGGGCGGGCGAACATCGATGCGTTGCGCGGGGTGCGGCCGCGAAAGGCGTGGCTGGCCGGATCGTCGGGTTCATAGGCCTCCACCTCGACGATGCGTCCGCCGATATGCTGGCCATCGGCCAGCACGCGCAGCAGGGTGCAGCCGATCAGCCCCGGCGCCAACGCCACCGCGTTACCGGCCAATGCGTCGCGCTGCAGGATCGCTCTGCCCGACATGCCCGACCTCCTGTATATTCGCCCTGCCGAACAGGAGCCGCCGCATGAACGCCACCACCCCCCGCCATTTCCCCTACGAAACCGTGGCAGTGTTCACCGATCGCCGCTTCGCCGGCAATCCGCTGGCCGTGTTTCCCGCGGCCGAGGGGCTGAGTGCGACGGAGATGCAGGCGATTGCCGCCGAATTCAACCTGTCCGAAACCGCCTTCGTGCTGCCGCCCGAGGATGGGCAGCACCATGCCAAGGTGCGCATCTTCACGCCGCAGGTCGAGCTGCCTTTCGCCGGCCATCCCAATGTCGGCACCGGTTTCGTGCTGGCCCAGGCGCTGGCAGCCGCCGGCAAGCCGCTGCCGGAGCATTTCGTGTTCGAGGAGAAAGCGGGGCTGGTGCGGGTGCATCTGCTGCGCAACGAAGCGGGCGCGGTGATCGGCGCGCGGGTCGCCGCGCCGCAATCGCTGCAACTCGGCGACGAAGTGGCGACGGAGACCATCGCCGCCTGCATCGGGCTGGACCCGTCGGAGGTCGCAACGGCGGCGCATCGCCCGCTTTTCGCCTCGGTCGGCACGCCCTTCGTAATCGCCGAACTGACCAGCCCCGCCGCGCTGGCGCGCGCCACCCCGGACCTCGCCGCCTTCCGCGCCGCCGCCACCACCGCGACGGCGAAAGATTTGCGCTTCGCGCTGCTGGTCTATGCCTGGGATGATGCCGCAGACGGGGCGCGAACGATCCGCGCGCGCATGTTCGCCCCGCTGAGCGGCATGATCGAAGACCCGGCCACCGGCAGCGCCAATGCCGCGCTGGCCGCGCTGCTGACGGCGCTGGCACCGGGCGACGATGTCGATCTGAGCTATGACATTCTGCAAGGGGTGGAGATGGGCCGGCCCAGCCGGCTGATCGGCGCCGCCCGCAAAACCCCGGAAGGGCCGGTGCTGGCCTCCATCGCCGGGCAATGCGTGGCAACGATGCGCGGCGTCTTCACGCTGTAGCAGCCAGGCGGCCGGCCAGCGCCAGATCGGCCACCATCGCGGCATATTCGCGCGCCTGCGCCGCGGCATCGGGAAGCCGCAGCAGAAAGGACGGGTGCACGGTCAGCAGCGCCATGCGCCCGCCCAGTGCGAAAGGGCGGCCGCGCTCGCGCCCGACACTGACCGGCCGGCCCAGCATGGCGCGCCCGGCACTGCCGCCCAACAGCACCAGCACCCTGGGATCGAGGCGGGTCAGCTCCTGCTCCAGCCAGAAGCGGCAGGCCTCGATCTCGCCGGCTTCGGGCGATTGATGGATGCGCCGGCCCCCGCGCGCGACGAATTTGAAATGCTTGACCGCGTTGGTGACATAGAGGAGGCGCCGGTCGAGCCCCGCCTCCTCCAGCGCGCGGTCCAGCATCTGCCCGGCCGGACCGACAAAGGGGCGGCCGATGACATCCTCCTGATCGCCTGGCTGCTCGCCGATCAGCATCAGCCGCGCATCCGACGGACCTTCGCCGAACACCGCGCTTGTACCGAGGGCGGCGATCGGACAGCGCATACAGGCCCCAGCTTCCGCCGCCGCCGCCGCCAGCGCGGGATCGGCGCGGGGCGGCAATACCACCGCCGCCAAAGCCGGGCGGTCGGGCGGGCGCGCCATCTCCTCCAGCGTCTCGGCCGGCGGCGGGGCGGGGCACGGCGTGGCGACGGCCAGGGCCGCGCTTCCCTGCGCCCGCCACCAGCCCACCAGGGCGGCATCGTCGGCGGGCGCATCGATGCCGGGGCCGCAGCGCAGCCCGTCCGCATCGGCATGCACCGTGAGATCCGGCGTCGCGATGCTTAACGCCCGCCCCGGCGCGCGGGCGGCGATCAGGGCGGCATTCGCGGCCAGCACGAAATGCGCCGGGGCATACCAGCTCAGCAGCCTGCCATCCGGCAGGGGTAGAAACCGCAACTGGGTGCGCAGCCGGTGGGTATCGGCGCGCACCGCGCGGGCCAGTGCCTGTGCGGCCGCCAGCGCCGCCGGATCGGGCGCGCCGGCCGCATGGGCGCTGGCGATCAGGCGGAACAGCAGATCGAAGCGGGACGGATCGCGCGCCTGGATCGCCTGGCCGGCCAAAGCCAGCAGCGCGCGCGGCACGGTGAAGCCGGCATCGGCGGCAAGACCCGGCAAGGCATCCGCCGGGCCGCCGACCTGCCAGACGATCCCGGCCGCGTCGATGCCGGCCAGCACCAGCGCCCGCGTCGCCTGCCGCCAGCCCGCCCAATCCGTCTCGCCAGCCAGTGCCACGCGGATCATCGGCCAAGCCAAGCCCAGCCCGGCGCGTTTTCCAAGCCCCGGGGGGCGGCGGTCAGAAATCCAGGTCGGGATAATAAGCGGGCGGGGCGAAGCCCGGCACCCGCTCGGCCAGCAGCGGACGGAAGCTGGGGCGGGATTTCACCCGGGCATACCATTCGCGCACGGCGGGGACTTTCTTCCATTCCACGTCGCCGACATAGTCGAGGCAGGAAAGATGCGCCGCCGCCGACAGATCGGCGAGGGAGAGGTTGGCGCCGGCCAGCCATTTACGGTTTTCGGCCAGCCAGCCGAGATACTCCAGATGATGGCCGAGCGCGGTATAGCCGATACGCAGCGCCCCGGCATCCGCGCCGCCGCGACCGGCCAGGCGCTTCAGCACTTTCTCGCCCAGCAGATTATCCGTGACCTCGAGGGCGAATTTGCTGTCGAACCAGGTGACCAGACGCCGCACTTCCACCCGTTCGGCCAGGGTTTCGCCCAGCAAGCCGGTATCGGGATAGGCTTCTTCCAGATATTCGCAGATCACCGCCGCCTCGGGCACGGCGAAGCCGTTATCCTCGATCAGCGTCGGCACCTCGCCCGAGGGATTGAGGTCGAGATATTCCGCTCGTCTTTCCCACGGCTTTTCGGTTCGCAATTCGAACGGCAGGCGCTTTTCAGCCAGCGCGAGCCGGACTTTCCGAGAGAAGGGCGACAGGGGGTAATGATACAGGAGGCGCACGGCGGCAGTTTATGACACTGCCGCCGCGTCGCGCCAAGCGTGCCCGCCCGATCAGGCGCGCAATTCCCGCGCTGCCTCCGCCTCCAGCGGCACGGGCAGGTATTTCACGTAGTCGCGCGGCACTACCTGCCAGATATGGGCCAGGGTCGTTGCCCAATCATGCAGCAGGCGGGTGGCATAGCGGCTACCGGTTTCGCTCACATGGCGCGCCACCAGATCACGCAGCACAGCCTCCCAATGCGGATGCGCGACGCGCTGCCAGGACAGCGTGTCGGGGTTCACGCGGAGCGCGAAACGCTGTTCCGGGTCGTAGACGAAGGCCATGCCGCCAGTGAAACCGGCGCCGAAATTATCGCCGAGCGCGCCCAGGATCACCACCGTGCCGCCGGTCATGTATTCGCAACCGTTGGAACCGCAGCCTTCCACCACCGCGTCCGCGCCGGAATTGCGCACCGCGAAACGCTCCCCGGCCTGGCCGGCGGCGAATAGCTGCCCCGCCGTCGCGCCGTAGAGCACGGTATTGCCGATGATCGTGTTGTCCTGACTGAGCAGCGTCGAAGACGGGCCGGGCCGCACCACGATGGTCGCCCCGGACAGGCCCTTGCCGACATAGTCATTGGCATCGCCCATCACTTCGAGCTTCAGCCCCTGCACCGCGAACGCGCCGAGCGACTGCCCGGCCGAGCCGCGCAGGCGCACCGTGACATGGCCCGGCTGCAATCCGGTCATGCCGAAGCGCCGCGTGATGCGCGAGGAGATCTTGGTGCCGATCGCCCGATGCGTATTGCGGATGCTGTACTGGAGCTGCATTTTCTCGCCCCGCTCGAACAGCGCGGTGGCGTCCTTGATCATCTGCGCATCCAGCGTCTCGGGCACCTCGTTGCGCCCTTCCTGCGTGCAGTAGCGCGCATAGGGGCCAGGATCGGCCTGGGCGAGCAGCGGGTTGAGATCGAGATCGTCCAGGAAATCCGCACCGCGGCTGACCTGATGCAGCAGATCGGTGCGCCCGATCGCCTCGGTCAGGCTGCGCATGCCGAGCTGGGCCAGAATGGCGCGCACATCTTCGGCGATAAAGGAGAACAGATTGATCACCTTCTCCGGGCTGCCGTCGAACTTGGCGCGCAATGCCTCATCCTGCGAACACACGCCGACCGGGCAGGTATTGGAATGGCACTGGCGCACCATGATGCAGCCCATGGCGATCAGGCTGGCCGTGCCGATGCCGAATTCCTCCGCCCCCAGCATCGCCGCGATCACCACGTCGCGCCCGGTCTTGATGCCGCCATCGGTGCGCAGCCGCACGCGGTGGCGCAGCCGGTTGAGCATCAGCACCTGATGCGCCTCCGACAGACCCATCTCCCACGGCAGGCCGGCATATTTGATGGAGGTCTGCGGGCTGGCCCCGGTGCCGCCGGAATGGCCGGAAATCAGGATCGCATCGGCCTTTGCCTTGGCCACACCGGCGGCGATCGTGCCGATCCCGCTGCGCGCCACCAGCTTCACGCAGACCGAGGCATCGGGGTTGATCTGCTTGAGGTCGTAGATCAGCTGCGCCAGATCCTCGATCGAATAGATATCGTGATGCGGCGGCGGGCTGATCAGCATGACGCCCGGCGTCGCGTGGCGCAATTTGGCGATCAGCCCGGTGACCTTGAAGCCGGGCAACTGCCCGCCCTCGCCGGGCTTGGCGCCCTGCGCCACCTTGATCTCGATCTCGCGGCAATTATTCAGATATTCCGCCGTCACGCCGAACCGGCCCGAAGCGATCTGCTTGATCGCCGAGGAGGCGTTGTCGCCATTCTCCCGCGGCTTGGCCCGCGCCGCATCCTCGCCGCCTTCGCCGCTATCGGAACGCGCGCCGATCCGGTTCATCGCAATCGACAGCGTCTCATGCGCTTCCGGCGACAGGGCGCCCAGCGAAATGCCGGGGGCGACCAGGCGCTTGCGGATTTCGGTGATGCTTTCCACCTCGTCCATCGAAATCGGCGTGCAGGCATCGAAGCGGAATTCCAACAGATCGCGCAGCGCCATCGGCGGCAGCGCACGCACCGCATCGGCATAGCGGCGATAGGTCTGGTAGCTGTCGGTCGCCACCGCCGCCTGCAGCGTGTGGATCAGGCTGGGGTCGAAAGCGTGCGATTCCCCGCCGCGCCGGCGCAGCTTGTAGGCCCCGCCCACCGGCAGGGTGACGACGTCTTCGTTCCAGGCCGTGGCATGGGCTTCCAGCACCTTGCGCGCGATGCCGGCCAGACCGAGGCCGGAGATGCGCGACTGCATGCCGGGGAAGAATTCCGCGACCAGCGAGCGCGACAGGCCGATCGCCTCGAAATTGCAGCCGCCGCGATAGGAGGAGATGACGGAGATGCCCATTTTGGACATCACCTTCAGCAGCCCCTTATCGACCGCCTTCTTATAGCGCTGCACGGCGGTTTTCAGCGAGATATCGCCGAACAGGCCGCGCCGATGGCGATCGGCGATGGCTTCCTGGGCGAGATAGGCATTCACCGTGGTCGCGCCGACGCCGATCAACACCGCGAAATAATGCACGTCCAGGCATTCGGCGGAGCGCACATTCAGGCTGGTGAAGGTGCGCAGCGACTGGCGCACCAGATGGGTGTGCACGCCCCCCGTGGCCAGGATCATCGGGATCGGCGCGCGTTCCGGCCCGGCATCCTCGTCGGTCAGGATGACATGGGTGCAGCCGGCCAGCACGCCTTCCTCCGCCTCCCGGCGGATGCGGATCAGGGCGGCGCGCAGCCCGGCCTCGCCCTCGGCGACCGGGAAGGTGCAGTCGACCACCGTGGCCGACGCGCCCATGAAGTCGCGCATCGCGAGAAATTCCGCCGTCGACAGAACCGGGGATTCGAGCTGCAGCAGGTCGCATTGGCTGGCATCCTCGTCCAGCACATTGCCGAGATTGCCGAGCCGGGTCTTGAGCGTCATCACCCTGGTTTCGCGCAGACTGTCGATCGGCGGGTTGGTGACCTGGCTGAAGGCCTGGCGGAAATAGTGATGCAGGCCGCGATAGCGATCCGACAGCACCGCGATCGGCGTATCGTCGCCCATGCTGCCGACCGCTTCCTGCGCATCCTCCACCATCGGGTGGAGGATCATCTCCAGCTCCTCCAGCGTGCAGCCGACCGTCACCTGATGGCGGCGCAGCTGCTCGCCCTGATAGAGCACCGGCTCCGGCGCATCGGTCTTGACGATCGCGTCGATCACCTGGATGCGCTTGGTCCAGTCGCCGAAATTCTCCCGCGCCGCCAGCACGTCCTTCAACTCGTCATCGCGATAGAAGCGCGCGGCATCGAGATCGACGGCGATGGTCTGGCCCGGCCCGACCCGTCCGCGCTCGATCACCTCCTCGGCTTCGAGCTTCACCATCCCGGTCTCGGAACCGACGATCAGCATGTCGTTGCGGGTGATGGTATAGCGAAGCGGGCGCAGCCCGTTGCGATCGAGGCCGGCGATCACCCAGCGCCCATCGGTCGCAGCGATGGCGGCCGGGCCGTCCCACGGCTCCATCACCGCATTGCAGTACAGGAACATGTCCTGATGCGCCTTGGGCATGGTCGCGTCCTGGCCGATACTGGCCGGGATCATCAGCGCCTTGGCCATCGGCGCATCGCGCCCGGCCCGCACCAGCAGCTCGAACACGTTATCCAGCGTCGCGGTATCCGACCCGCCGGCCTGCACGACCGGCTTCACATCGCCGACATATGCGCCGAGCTGTTCGGATTCCAGCCGCGTCTCGTGGCTTTTCATCCAGTTGATGTTGCCGGTAACGGTGTTGATCTCGCCGTTATGGGCCAGCATGCGGAAGGGCTGGGCGAGCTTCCAGGTCGGAAACGTGTTGGTCGAGTAGCGCTGGTGATAGATCGCAAAGCGGCTGATGAAGCGCGGATCGAGCAGATCGGGGTAGAAATCCGTCAGGCTCTCGGCCAGGAACATCCCCTTGTAGATGATCGAGCACGAGGACAGCGAACAGAAATAAAGCTCCGGGATCTGCGCCGCGATCGCCTGCTTTTCGATCCGCCGGCGGATCACGTAGAGATCGCGCTCGAACGCGTCTTCCGACGTGTTCTTGGCGTTCCAGATCATGATCTGCTCGATCTCCGGGCGCGTCGCATTGGCCTTCTCGCCGATGCACTCGACATTGATCGGCACCTGGCGCCAGCCATAGATGGCGTAGCCGAAATCGAGGATCTCGGTCTCGACGATCTGCCGGCAGCGTTCCTGCGCGGAAAGATCAGTCTTGGGCAGGAAAACCTGGCCCACCGCGATCGGCCCGGGCATCAGCCGCGCGCCGCCGCGCTGCACCGCATCGGCGAAGAAATCCTGCGGGATTTCGATATGAATGCCGGCACCGTCGCCGGTCTTGCCATCCGCGTCCACCGCGCCGCGATGCCAGACCGCCTTCAGCGCATCGATGCCGGCCTGCACGATGTCGCGCCGCTTGCGCCCGTCCAGCGCCGCGATGCAGCCGACACCGCAGGCATCATGTTCCTGCGCGGGATCGTAGGTTTCGGCGAGCACCGCCCGGTTGGCATCCCAGGCGGCGAGAAATTCGGCTCCGGTTTCCTGCCTGCTGCGCATCGCGATCACTCCGCCGCGGCGGGCATCGCCGCCTGATTCTGCTGGATATAGCTGTGCATTTGCGCTGCCGCGTCGCGTCCGTCGCGGATCGCCCAGACCACCAGAGAGGCGCCGCGCACGATATCGCCGGCGGCGAACACGCCGGGCAGGCTGGTCATGAAGCTGCGCCGGTCCACCGCGAGCGTATTCCAGCGCGTCACCGCCAGATCGGGCTCGGCGAAGGCGGCGGGCAGATCCTCGGGATCGAAACCCAGCGCCTTGATGGCAAGATCGGCCTCCAGCGCGAAATGCCCGTCGGCGAGCGGCTCCACCGCTTGGCGCCCGGTCGCGTCGGGCAGGCCGAGATGCATGCGCACCGCGCGCACACCCGACAGCGCGGCATCGCCGGTGAACGCCTCGGGCGCGGCGAGCCAGACGAATTCCACCCCCTCCTCCTCGGCGTTCTTCACCTCGCGCATCGAGCCGGGCATATTCGCCTTGTCGCGGCGATACAGGCATTGCACCGAAACCGCGCCCTGGCGAACGGCGGTGCGCACGCAATCCATCGCGGTATCGCCACCGCCGATCACCACCACCCGCTTGCCGCGCGCATGCAGCGCCTTGGCCGTCTCGGTGGTTTCCCCCAGCCCGGTGCGGTTCGATGCGGTCAGGTAGTCGAGGGCCGGCACGATCCCGTCCAGCCCGACGCCGGGGGCGGCGATGTCGCGCGCTTGATAGACCCCGGTCGCGATCAGCACGGCGGCATGGCGGGCGCGCAGATCGGCCATGGCGACGTCGCGCCCGATCTCGCAATTCAGCTGGAATTCGATGCCGGAGGCTTCCAGCATCTCCGCCCGGCGGGCGACGATCGCCTTGTCCAGTTTGAAATTCGGGATGCCGTAGATCAGCAGCCCGCCGACCCGGTCGTACCGGTCATAGACGGTGACCTGATAGCCCAGCCGGCGCAGTTGTTCCGCCGCCGCCAGCCCGGCGGGACCGGCGCCGATGATGCCGACCGACTGGGCGCGTTCCTGGCGCGGCACGATGGGGCGGACCCAGCCCTTCTCGAAGGCGGTGTCGGTGATGAAACGCTCCACCGCGCCGATGGTGACCGCTTCGAAGCCCTTCTCGATCACGCAATTGCCTTCGCATAGCCGGTCCTGGGGGCAGATGCGGCCGCAGATTTCAGGGAAATTATTGGTCGCAGAAGAAAGCTCGTACGCCTCCTCCAGCCGTCCCTCGGCGGTCAGTTTCAGCCAGTCGGGAATGTTGTTCGACAGCGGGCAATGCACCGAACAGAAGGGCACGCCGCATTGGCTGCAGCGGCTGGCCTGGGCGGCGGCTTTGGGCGGATCGAAATCGGCATAGATTTCGCCGAAATCGGCGCGGCGCATGGCGGCCGGCCGCTTTTCCGGCATTTCCTGCCCGAGGCGGACGAATTTCAGCATGCGCTCCGGCATCGGCTTCTCCTCCGGCAGGCCAGCCTGGGGTGGCGGCGTTGCGAAGGCGCAGCATACCGGCATGCGGCACGCGATGCCAGAGATTTTGCAGGCGCTAAGTCAGTATTACTTACCTAATTTCAGCGGATTTTTATCACCGCACCGGCGCTTTCGATCTAATGCGCTGGGAATAGGTCCGATTTGAGATCTTTCTCGGCCACATCCGGCGCCTTCTTGCCGCCACCCGGACGGAAGCGCGCCAGGTAGGAGGGCACCACCAGAGCGACCGGCTTGGCGATGATGCCCAGCGCCGCCAGACCCGGCATGCCCTCCGTCACCACGTTGTCGCGCTCCAGCAGACGCACCTGATCGCGGGTCAGCGGCTTGCCCGGCACGTGCTCCAGAAAACCCGCCTGGAGCATGACCAGCCCGCGCGGCAGGCTGAGCGTGCCGCGCGCGCGCCCGGTGACGCGCAGGACATAGGCGATGATGTCCCGCATCGTCATGACCGTCGGCCCGCCCAGCTCGTAGGTGCGGCCGGCGCCATGGGCGAGGGCCGCCATCACCGCATCGGCCACATCGCCGACATAGACCGGCTGCAACCGGCAGGCGCCGCCGATCACCGGCATCACCGGCAGCAGCCGCGCCATCGCCGCGAAGCGGTTGAAGAACGCATCCTCCGCGCCGAACACGACGGAGGGACGCAGGATCGTGGCCTGCGGGAAGGCGGCGCGCACCGCCTCCTCGCCGGCGGCCTTGCTGCGGGCGTACAGCGCCGGGCTGTCGGCTGCCGCGCCGATCGCCGAGACATGCACCAGCGCGCCGACCCCGGCCGCCGCCGCGGCACGCGCGACATTGGCCGCGCCCTCGGCATGGATGCGCATGAAATCGCCGGCCCGGCGCTCGCTCAATATCCCGACCAGGTTGACCACCAGGCTGGCACCGGCGACCGCGCGGGCAACGCCCGCCGGATCGGTGACCGAGGCGGCCAGCGGCACCACCTGCCCCACCCCGCCCATCGGCTTGAGGAACAGGGCGGCCTCCGGATCGCGCACGGCGACCCGCACGACATAGCCGGAAGCGGCCAGACGTTTGACCACGTAGCGCCCGATGAAACCGGAACCGCCGAACACCGTCGCCACGCTGCGCATCGCCATCGTCCATTCCTTCATGCCGGGTATCCCGGCGCTGTGATAAGCGGGGTGCGTTCCTGTCTCAAGCAGGTTTCGGATGAAAATGCCCGCGCACCCGGTTGACGCGCCCCCTCCCGCCCGCTACATCGCCCGCCCACCCAGGCGGCAACGCCTGCGGAAGCCCCCGATGCCCAGGTGGCGGAATTGGTAGACGCGCAGGTTTCAGGTACCTGTGGCCGCAAGGTCGTGGAAGTTCGAGTCTTCTCCTGGGCACCATCGTTTGGGCACCGTCGTTTTGGCGGGACATCCCATTTCGCGGCGCCGCCGCACAGCCACGAGCAGCCATCGGTTCATGCCGGACGCCCCCATCCATCTGTATCGTGACGACCTGCCGGACGGGCTCGACCTTGGCCCGGTGATCGCCGTCGATACCGAGACGATGGGCCTCAATCCGCATCGCGACCGGCTATGCCTGGTGCAGATTTCGGCCGGCGACGGGCATGCCCATCTGGTGCAGATCATCCCGCCGGCGCTGGGCGGGCGCGGCTTCGACTGCCCCAACCTGGCCCGGCTGATGGCCGATCCGGGCGTCGTCAAGCTGATGCATTTCGCCCGCTTCGACGTCGCTGTGCTGCAGCACAGCCTGGGCATCACCGTGTCGCCCGTGCGCTGCACCAAGATCGCCGCCAAGCTGGTGCGCACTTTCACCGACCGGCACGGGTTGCGCGATCTCTGCCGCGAATTGCTCGGCGTCGAGATTTCCAAGCAGCAGCAGACCTCCGACTGGGGGGCAACGACCCTCAGCCCGGAACAGCTCGCCTATGCCGCCTCCGACGTGCTGCATCTGCACGCGCTCTGGGCGCGGATGGAGGCGTTGCTGATCCGCGAAAACCGGCTGGATCTGGCGATGGCCTGCTTCGCCTTCCTGCCCACCCGGGCCCGGCTCGATCTGCTGGGCTACGAGGAACCGGACATCTTCCACCACTGATCCGCCATGCCGCTGGGGTGGCGGCGGCGTGATTCAAGCATTGGCACGATTTTTGTCGGGCGTTACCCTTTGTCAACCCAGGATGGTTGACCCTGGCGCGCGCCGCGCCGCATATGCTGCACGCTGTTTCTGATCGAGACGCCGCATGACCCTCACCGCCCCGATTCCCGCCCCGCATGCCGCCCCCGAGGAGAACGGGGATCTCGCGGCCGGGCGCGCCGTGATCGAGACCGAGGCCGGCGCGCTGGCCGCCCTGGCGCGCAGCCTGGGCGATGAGTTCTCCCGCGCCGTGGCGCTGCTGGCCGGTGCCTCGGGCCGCATCGTGGTGTCCGGCATGGGTAAATCCGGCCATGTCGCGCGCAAGATCGCCGCCACCCTGGCCTCCACCGGCGCGCCTGCCCTGTTCGTCCATCCCGGCGAGGCGTCGCACGGCGATCTCGGCATGATCGTGCCGGGCGATGCGGTGCTGGCGCTGTCCAATTCCGGCGAAACCGCGGAGCTGGCCGATCTGATCGCCCATACGCGCCGCTTCGCCCTGCCGCTGGTCGGCATCACCGCACGGCCCGGCTCGGCCCTTGCCGGCACGGCCGATATCGCGCTGATCCTGCCGGCGGCGCCCGAGGCCTGTCCGATGGGCCTGGCGCCCACCACCTCCACCACCATGCAACTGGCGCTGGGCGATGCGCTGGCGGTGGCGCTGCTGACCCGGCGCGGCTTCACCGCCGCCGATTTCCGCCAGTTCCATCCCGGCGGGCGGCTGGGCGCGCGGCTGCGCCATGTCCGCGACCTGATGCATGCGGGCGAGGCCGTGCCGCTGGCCACGCCCGAGACGAAGATGGCCCGCGCCATGCTGGTGATGACCGAGAAAAGTTTCGGCTGCCTGGGCATCGTCGATGCCGCCGGCAGGCTGATCGGCATCATCACCGATGGCGATCTGCGCCGCGCCATGGCGCCCGACCTGCTGGAACAGCGGGCCGATGCGGTGATGACCCGCGCGCCGCGGCGCATCGGCCCGGATGCGCTGGCCGCCGAGGCGTTGCATGCGATGAATGCCGGGCCGCGCCCGATCACCAGCCTGTTCGTTACCGACGCCGAGGATCGCCCGCTGGGCATTCTGCATCTGCACGACCTGCTGCGCGCGGGCGTTGCCTGAGCATGGCGACCGCCACCCCGCCGCCGGTCCATCCGCCCGAGATGACGCCGCGCGCGCGTCGCCAGGCGCTGGCGCAGGGCATGATGCGCCAGCGTCGCCTGCCCACCACGAGCGGCCTGGCACGCCGGCATCTGGTAATCAGCATCTTCAAATGGGCGCTGCCGGTATTGGCGCTGCTGCTGCTCGGTACCATTGCGCTGTGGCCGGAATTCGACCATGTCGAAGACATCACAACCCGCAATGTCCGCGCCATGAGCCAGGTCGACGGGGCGCGGCTGGTCGCGGCGCGCTATCACGGCGTCGATCAGCACGGCCAGCCCTATACGCTGACCGCGGCGACGGCGGTGCAGGACGGTCCCGATCTGGTGCACCTGACCCAGCCGCGCGGCGACATCACCCTGACCGGCGGCACCTGGCTGATGATCAAGGCGGTGCGCGGCACCTATCGCATGCAGGCGCAAAGCCTCGATCTGGATGGCGATGTGCGTGTCTATCGCGATGACGGCACGACGCTGCGCACCGCCGCCGCCAGCCTGGATCTGAAGCAGGGCGCCGGCGCCGGCAGCGATCCGGTGCATGCCGAAGGACCGTTCGGCGTGCTGGACGCGGCCGGCGGCTTCACCATCACCGATAAGGGCGCCAACGTGCATTTCGCCGGGCCGATCCATCTGATCCTGAACGGAGAGCAGCCATGATCCGGCGCATCGGCGCCGCGCTGGCGCTGGCATTGCCGCTGGCGATTGCCATGCCGGGGCTGGCGCGGGCGCAATCGCTCGATCTGTCCCAGGGCGGACCGATCACCATCACCGCCAGCGGCGGCCTGGAATGGCGGCAGGTGCAGCAGGAGGTGATCGCCAGCGGCGATGCCCAGGCCGTGCGCGGCAATGTCACCGTGCAGGCCGACCGGCTGATCGCCTTCTATCGCAAGAAGGCAAGCGGCGACGATGCCGCCCGACCGGGCAATGCGGGGGCCGCCAGGCAAGGAGCCGCCGCGCAGACCGTCAGCGCGCAAGCGGGCAATACGCAAGCCGCCAATGGCCAGGCCGGAACCCCGCCGACCGGCGATACCGGCGGCAATGAAATCTATCGGCTGGAGGCGATCGGCCATGTCCGCATCTTCACCCCCACCGATACCGCGACCGGCGACCGGGCGGTGTACGACATGGATCAGGCGGTGCTGATCCTGACCGGGCATGATCTGCGCCTGACCACGCCCAGCGATGTGCTGACCGCGCGCGACAGCATGGAATACTGGCCGCAGAAACATATGGCGGTCGCCCGCGGCAATGCCGTGGTGGTGACCAAGGATGCGCGGCGCATCTCGGCCGATGTGCTGGTTGCCTATACCGATCCGGGCACCGCCGCGCCTGGCGCGAATGGCGCCGCCGCGCCGCCTGCCGCCAAGTCGAGTGCCAAGCCCGCCCCCGCCCCCGCTGGGACACCGCCCGCCGATCCGCTGGCCGCCTCGGGCAAATTGCGCGAGGTGCAGGCTTTCGGACAGGTGGTGATCCGCACGCCGACCGATACGGTCAGCGGCGATCGCGGCATCTATGTACCGGCCACCGGCCTCGCCCGGCTGATCGGCCATGTCCACATCACGCGCGGACAGAATCAGCTGAACGGCTCGGAAGCGCAGGTCGATCTGAAATCCGGCGTCTCGCGGCTGATCGCCGGCCAGGATGCGCGGGTGCGCGGCCTGGTACTGCCGAACGAGGCGCCTGCGGGGGCCAACCTTGCCCCGCCGGCGCAAAAGGCCGCGCCGGCCCCATCGGCCGCGCCCGCCACCAAGCCGGGAGCGCATTCATGACCCTTCACCTCGACTCCGGCGTGCCGGAACAACCCGCCACGCCGGAGCTGAAAGTGCTGCCGGGCGGCGCGGGGCTGGTCGCGACCGGGGTCGGCAAGACCTATAAAAAGCGCCCGGTGGTGCGCAACGTCTCGATCCGCGTGCGCCGCGGCGAGGCGGTCGGGCTGCTCGGCCCGAACGGTGCCGGCAAGACCACGACATTCTACATGATCGTAGGCCTCGTCCGTCCCGATACCGGGGCGATCAGCCTGGACGGCGCCGATATCACCAGCCTGCCGATGTATCGCCGTGCGCGCCTGGGCATCGGCTATCTGCCACAGGATGCCAGCGTCTTTCGCGGCCTGAACGTGGAGCAGAACATCACCGCCGCGCTGGAAGTGGTGGAGGCCGATCCCGATCGGCGCCGGCTGATGCTCGATGAATTGCTGGCCGAATTCGGCATCGGCCATCTGCGGCGCACACCGGCGCTGGCGCTGTCGGGCGGCGAGCGCCGCCGGGTGGAGATCGCCCGCGCGCTGGCCAGCCAGCCCGCCTATATCCTGCTGGACGAACCGCTGGCCGGCATCGATCCGATCGCCGTGTCGGAAATCCGCGAATTGGTGCGCCATCTGAAGGATCGCGGCATCGGCGTGCTGATCACCGACCATAATGTCCGCGAAACGCTGGAGATCATCGACCGCGCCTATATCATGCATGACGGTCAGGTGCTGATGGAAGGCGGGCCGCAGGAAGTGGTGGCCAATGTCGATGTCAGGCGTGTCTATCTGGGCGCCAATTTCAACCTGTAGCGCATGCGTTTCGTCCCTCCCCCCGTCGCGCCCGCCGCCGTCGCCATGATGCGGTGCCGCGCCCTCTCGCCGGGCTGACGCCATGGCGATGGGACCGCGCCTCGATCTGCGCCAGTCGCAAACTCTGGTGATGACGCCGCAATTGCGGCAGGCGATCAAGCTGCTGCAATTCTCCAATATCGAGGTCTCCGCCTTCGTCGAGGAGGAGTTGGAGCGCAACCCGCTGCTTGAACGCGACGAGCGCGCCGATACCCCGCCCGCCGAACGCGCCGCCCTGGACCAGCTTGCCCCCATGGCCGAGACGCCGGCCGACAGCGCCACCCTGGCCGATGCCGGAACCCTGCCCAGCCAGGCCGCCGAACCGCTCGATGCCGTGCATGCCGATAGCTACGACGCCGGCGGGCCGGCCGATGGCGGGCCGCTGGCCTATGGCCGCGGCGGCGATGGCAGCTTCGCCGATGACGAGCGCAGCATCGAGGATATGGCCGAAAGCCCGCGCAGCCTGCGCGAGCATCTGGGGGAGCAGTTGCGCCTGAATTTCGCCGACCCGGTGGATCGGCTGATCGGCACGCATCTGATCGCCCTGCTCAGCCCGGCCGGGCGGCTGACCGCCGAGCCTGCCGATATCGCCGCCGCGATGGGCCTGACGCTGGAGCGGGTGGAGGCGGTGCGCGCGCGCATGATGCGCTTCGATCCGGTCGGCATGTTCGCGCGCGGCCTGGCCGAATGTCTGGCCGCGCAGCTGGCCGAACGCAATCGGCTGGACCCGGCGATGGCGACCTTGCTCGACCATCTCGAATTGCTGGCCAGGCGCGATCTGCGCCGGCTGATGGCGGTGTGCGGCGTCGATGGCGAAGACCTGACCGAGATGATCGGCGAAATCCGCGCCCTCGACCCCAAGCCCGGCGCGCTGTTCGATGCGGCGCCGATGCAGGTGGTGGTGCCCGACCTGCTGATGCGCGCCGCCCCGGATGGTGCCTGGCTGCTGGAGCTGAACCCCGAAACCCTGCCCCGCGTCCTGGTGAATGAGCGTTTCTACGCCCGCGTCGTGCCGCGCGCCGCCAAGGCGGAAAAGACCTTTCTGGCCGAGCATCTGCAAAGCGCCAACTGGCTGGTGAAGTCGCTGCAGCAGCGCGCCCAGACCATCCTGAAAGTCGCCGCCGAGGTGATCCGCCAGCAGGACGGCTTCCTGCATCACGGCGTCGGCCATCTGCGCCCGCTGATCCTGCGCGACATCGCCGAGGCGGTGGAGATGCATGAAAGCACCGTCAGCCGGGTGACGGCGAATAAATACATCGCCACCCCGCGCGGCACGTTCGAGCTCAAATACTTCTTCACCACCGCGATCGCCGGCACCGGCGGGGAAAGCCACAGCGCCGAAGCGGTGCGCCATCGCATCCGCAGCATGATCGGCGCGGAAACGCCCGACGATATTCTGTCCGATGATGCGATTGTGGCCGCGCTGCGTCGAGAAGGCGTAGACATTGCCCGGCGGACCGTGGCCAAATACCGCGAGGCGCTGCGCATTCCCAATTCCGTGCAGCGCAAGCGGGAAAAGGCCGTGCCGGCCTGACCGCAGCCGGGTGCCGCGCGGCGCATGCTTCTCGGCACCCGCCGGTCGACCCGGCCCGACCTTCCGCGCATCGACGGGAGGATGAAGCATGCAGATCACGGTTTCCGGCAAGCAGGTGGAACTTTCGGACGCGCTGCGCACGCGCGTCGCCGATCAGCTCGACAGCATTGCCGGAAAATATTTCGACCATGCGCTGGAAGCCAAGGTGACGTTCGGGCGGGCGCGCAGCTTCTTCACCTGCGACATCAACGTCCATGCCGGGCGCGGCCTGCAACTGCGCGGCGAGGGCGAGGCCGCCGATGCCAATGCCGCCTTCGACGGAGCCGCCGAACATATCGCCAAACGTCTGCGCCGCTATCGAAGGCGGGTGAACGAACATGCCCGCGACGTGACCAGCCGCGCCAAGCCGGAAGCGGCACGCCAATATACCCTCGCCGAGGAGGAGGAGCGGGAGGAAGCAGCCCCGGCCAATGGCGCGGCACATGCCACGGTGATCGCCGAAACCCGCACCGAGATCCTGCATCTCAGCGTCGGCGAGGCGGTGATGCATATGGATCTTGCCGCGCAGACGGTGCTGATGTTCCGCAACCGCAAGACCGGGGCGATGAACGTCGTCTATCGTCGCCCGGACGGGCATGTCGGCTGGATCGATCCGGAGACCACCTGATCCCCCGATCGCGCCGGGGACGATCCGCTCGTCCCCGGCCGCCTGAACCATCGGTTCAGAACGATCCCCGCCTTGTCAGTGCACCAGCGCCGGCACCATTTCGTGCTGGATGATGGCCGCGACCGCCACTTCCTCGGCCGGCACCAGCGCCATCGGGCTGCCATCGGCGGCGTGGATCGCATAGGCGGTGCCATTCTCGGTGGCGACGCGCTTGACATAGGCAAGCCCGCCGAGCCCCAGCAGCCCGAGCTGCGCCGCGCTGATGTGGCGGATATCGACGAACCGCGCCGCCATCTCCCGGCTGGCCGTTTCGCCCGCTTCCGCTTCGCCGCCTGCCACGCCGCGCGTGCCGGCCCCGTTCGGATTATTGGTATTCATGCTGACCTCCTGCGGCCCGTCATGGCGCCGCCTCGCTGGTTCGGTCCTGCGGCCGGCGGCTTCTAGCCGTCGACCACTTTCATCTGCGCGATCGGGCGCGATGACGATGTCGGGCGGGTGATCTCGATCTTCTTCACCCGTGATTCGGGCTGCGGGCGCGTCAGATCGATATGCAGCAGCCCGTTATCCAGCCACGCCCCCTTCACTTCGATCCCTTCGGCCATGACGAAGGCGCGCTGGAACTGCCGCGCGGCAATGCCGCGATGCAGGAATACCCGCCCCGCCGTGTCGTCCGTCTGCCGGCCGCGAATCACCAGCTGGTTGTCTTCCTGCGTGATCTGCAGATCGTCCATGGTGAAGCCGGCCACCGCCAGGGTGATGCGCAGCCCGGCCGGACCGGTCTGTTCGATATTGTAGGGCGGATAACCGTCGGCCGAGGATTTGGTCGCCCGCTCCAGCATCTGCTCCAGATGGTCGAAGCCGAGAAACAAGGGCGATGCGAAAACCCGCGTGGTCATGAAATGCCTCCTCCTGCGCGATCGAGCGAAGCGGCGCCGGAACCCCGAAAGCATTCCGGCATGGGTCTAATTTTGGCACCCGGACGCGGCGTTGCAAGGGGTTGGCGTTGCAGGGGGTTGTTGATCCCGGCCCGGCCTGCCGCTACATGCCGGCCATGCCCCCTGCCATCGCACCCGCGCCCGCCCAGCCTGGCCTGCCGATCCTGATCGTTCCCGATCAGCGCCTGAAAACCCGCGCCCGCCCGGTCGGCCCGGCGGATGAGGCGAAGGTGCGCGCCCTGGTGCCGCAGATGTTCGCCGCCATGTATGCGGCGCCCGGCATCGGCCTGGCCGCGCCGCAGGTCGGCGCCTTGCTGCGCCTTACGGTGATCGACCTGATGGAGGACGACAAGAAGCATCCGATCGTCCTGATCAACCCGGAAATCGTCGCCGCCAGCGAGGAGTTGGCCACCCGCGAGGAGGGCTGCCTGTCGCTGCCCGGCCAATATGCCGATGTGACGCGCCCGGCCCGGGTGAAGGTGCGCTACCTCGACGAGACCGGCGCGAAGCGCGAGATCGAGGGCGAGGGCCTGCTCGCCGCCTGCCTGCAGCACGAGATCGACCATCTCGACGGCGTGCTGTTCGTCGATCACCTCTCGGCGCTGAAGCGCAACATGATCCTGCGCCGCCTCGCCAAGGAACGCCGCCAGGCCCGCGAGGGGTAGGATCCATGCTCCGCCTCGCTTTCATGGGCAGTCCCGATTTCGCGGTGCCGGCGCTGACCGCCCTGCATGGCGCCGGCCACGAGATCGCCGCCGTCTATACCCAGCCCCCCCGCCCGGCCGGGCGCGGCCAGGCCGAACAGCCCTGCGCCGTGCATCGCGCCGCCGCCGCGCTGGGGCTGGAGGTCCGCCATCCGGCCCGGCTGCGCGGCAATGCCGAGGCGGCGGCGGAATTCGCGGCCCTCGGCCTGGATGCCGCAGTCGTGGCGGCATACGGGCTGATCCTGCCGCCCACCTTCCTGGCGGCACCGGCGCGCGGCTGCCTCAACATCCATGCCAGCCTGCTGCCGCGCTGGCGCGGCGCGGCGCCGATCCATGCCGCCATCCTGGCCGGCGACGCGGCAACCGGCGTCACCATCATGCAGATGGATGAGGGCCTCGATACCGGGGCGATGCTGCTGGCCTGCTCCGTGCCGATCACCGCGACCACCACCACCCCGGCGCTGCACGATGCGCTGGCGGCGATGGGCGCGCGCCTGATCCTGCGGGCGCTGGACGAGGCCCCGGCGCCGGTCGCCCAGCCCGCGACGGGCGCGACCTATGCCCCGCGCCTGACCCGTGCCGATGCGGTGCTGGACTGGCGCCAGGATGCTGCGGCGCTGGAGCGGCGGGTGCGCGCGATGATCCCCTGGCCCGGCACTATCGCGCGGCTCGGCGATCTGGTGCTGAAAGTGCAGCAGGCGGAGATCGCGCCGGGCCAGGAAGGGGCGGCACCGGGCACCGTGCTGGACGCGGCCTTGCGCATCGCCTGCGGCGGCGGCACCGCGCTGCGCCTGCTGCGGGTGCAGGCGCCGGGCCGCGCGGCGATGGCAGTGGGCGATTTCCTGCGCGGCCATCCGATCGCGCCCGGGCTGGTCTTCTCGCCATGAGTCCCGACGCCCCCGCCCCCGGCTGGGTGCGCTGGGCGCTGCGTCTGGAATATGACGGGCGCGGCTTTGCCGGCTGGCAGCGCCAGGCGCCGGGCGTCGAGGCGCCGCTTTCCGTGCAGGCAGTGCTGGAGGATGCGGCCGCGCATCTGACCGCCGGCGCGCCGGTCGCCAGCATCGTCGCCGGGCGCACCGATGCCGGCGTTCATGCCTCGGCGCAGGTCGTGCAGCTCGATCTACCGGCCCCGATCGCGGCGCGACAGGTACGTGATGCGTTGAATTTCCACATGAAACCGCATGCCGTCGCGGTGCTGGCGGCCGTCCAGGCACCGCCGGGATGGAATGCGCGCTTCTCCGCGACCGCGCGGCACTATCGCTATCGCATCCTCAACCGCCGCGCCCGCCCGGCGCTCGATCTCGGACGGGTCTGGCACGTGCCGGCGCCGCTCGATGCGGCGGCGATGGCGGCGGCCGCGCGGCACCTGCTCGGGCGGCATGATTTCACCAGTTTCAGGGCCGGCGCCTGCCAGGCCAAATCGCCGCTGCGCACCCTTGATCGGCTGGATGTGACCGCGGCAGACGACATCCTCACCATCGAGGCGACGGCGCGCAGCTTCCTGCACCATCAGGTACGCAACATGGTGGGTAGTCTGAAACTGGTCGGCGAGGGGCGCTGGCCGGCTTCGCACCTGCGCGCCGTGCTGGCCGCGCGCGACCGCGCCGCCGCCGGCCCCACCGCGCCACCCGACGGGCTGTGCCTGACCGGGGTGCGCTACGATCCCGACCCGTTCGCGGGCAGGCACGACTGAACCTGCGTCCTGTGGGCCCGCCCCATCTGGCGCGTGACCCCATTGCCCTTCCCCCTGCCCTGCGCCATCTATGCCCAGCGTGCAGCCTTCGCAATCAGCCTTCGGGAAACGACGCTCATGGACCACATCATCGGTCAGACCCCCAGCCCGACCGGCGCGCCCGCCGATGGCAGCGCCATGATCGTCGACGGCACCCAGCAGAGCTTCATGACCGATGTGGTCGAGGCGTCGCGCACCCTGCCGGTGCTGGTCGATTTCTGGGCGACCTGGTGCGGCCCCTGCAAGCAGCTGACGCCGACGCTGGAGAAAGTGGTGCGCGCCGCCGGCGGGCGGGTGAAGCTGGTCAAGATCGATATCGATGCCAATCGCGCGCTGGTGCAGCAACTGACCCAGCTCGGCCTGCCGTTGCAATCCGTGCCGACGGTCGCCGCTTTCTGGCAGGGCCAGATCGCCGATCTGTTCCAGGGCGCGCTGCCGGAAAGCGAGGTCAAGCGCTTCGTCGAGACGCTGCTGCAGAATGCCGGCGGCTCGATGCCGGCGGCCGATCTGCTGGCCGCGGCGAAAGACGCGCATGAACGCGGCGATCTGCAGGAAACCGGCATGATCCTGGGTGAATTGCTGCAGCAGGAGCCGGAAAACCCGGAAGCCTGGGGGCTGATGATCCGCACCTTGCTGGCGATGGGCAACGAGGATCAGGCCCAGGAAGCGCTGGAGCAGGTGCCGGAAAAAATCGCCGAGCATGCCGAAATCGCCGGCGCGCGTTCGGCCCTGGCGCTGGCCATCGAGGGGCGCGCGGCGAAGGACCAACTGGCCGCCTTCCAGGCCCGCCTGGCCGCCGATCCGGCCGATCATCAGGCGCGCTACGATCTGGCCACGGCCCTGAACGCGACCGGCGAGCGTGAGGCCGCGGCCGAGGCGCTGCTGGAGATCATCCGCCGCCAGCGCGGCTGGAACGAGGATGCGGCACGGCTGCAATTGCTGAAATTCTTCGAGGCCTGGGGCAATGACGAACCCGCCACGGCCACCGCGCGGCGGCGCCTTTCGGCCCTGCTGTTCAGTTGATGGGCGGTTTCGCCACAGAGTTCGACGCGCTGCCGGAGAATTTTCCGGTCTTTCCCCTGTCGGGCGCGTTGCTGCTGCCGCATGGGCGCCTGCCGCTGAACATCTTCGAGCCGCGCTACCTGGCGATGACCGAAGATGCGCTGGCGGCAGGACGTCTGTTCGGCATGGTTCAGCCCGATCCGCGCGGCGGCGCGGGCGAGGCAGGGCCGGCATTGTTTCACATCGGCTGCCTGGGCCGGCTGAGCTCCTTCAGCGAGACCGAGGATGGCCGCTACCTGATCACCCTAACCGGCGTGATCCGGTTCGCCATCCGCGCCGAGCTTGCAGGGATGCGCGGCTATCGCCGGGTGGCCGGCGATTTCACCGCCTACCGCGCCGATCTCGACACGCTGCCCGCCCCCGCCATTGCCACCAGGCGGGAGGCGATCCTGGCGGCGCTGCGCCACTACTTCACCCGCCGCGGCATCGAGGCGAACTGGGACGCGATCACCCGACTGCCCGAGCCGATGCTGGTGGTCAGCATCGCCATGGCCTGCCCGTTTGATGTAGTGGAAAAACAGGCGCTGCTGGAAGCCCCGGGCGCGGAGGAAAGGGCCGAGACGCTGCTGGCGCTGCTGCGCATGGCCGATGCCGGCCCCGAAGGCAGCGCCGGGCAGATGGCAAGCTGAAACCAGGGATTGCACGATGACCGACCCCGCCCCGATCGACCCGCGCCTGCTGGAGATCCTGGTCTGCCCGCTGACCAAGGGACCGCTGGAATATGACCGCGCGGCGGGCGAGCTGATCAGCCGGCGTGCCGGCCTTGCCTATCCGGTGCGCGACGGCATTCCCATCATGCTGCCCGAGGAAGCGCGGACGCTCGACCCATGAGCGCCGAGGCGACCGAGCTTCGCCTGGAACGCGCCACCCAGACCTTGCACGTCGCCTTCGCCGATGGCGCGCGCTTCGCCCTGCCGGCCGAGTATCTGCGCGTCGAAAGCCCGAGTGCCGAGGTGCAGGGCCATAGTCCCGATCAACGCGTGCTGGTCACCGGCAAGCGCGCCGTCCGCATCGTCGCGATCGAGCCGGTCGGGCATTACGCGGTGCGGCTGATCTTCGATGACGGCCATGATAGCGGCATCTATTCCTGGGAATGGCTGCATATGCTGGGGCGCGAGCAGCCGGCGCGCTGGGCAGCCTACGCGGCGGCGCTGGCGGCGGCGGGCAGCACACGATAGGGCGAGCGGGTCCACGCGGACCGCGTCGCGCAGCGCTATGCGGTGATTGCGATCTCGGTCAGCCCGCGCGCCAGCGCGGCCAGAAGATCGGCCAAGGCAAGCGCCACGCATCCCTCGGTCGGGGCGTAATCGGGGCGGGCAGGATGCAGGAAAATCGCCGAGCCGCGCCCGGGCCGCACCGGATCGTCGTTCCAGCCCAGCACGCCGATGACGTCATAGACCGCATCGTCGCGCCACAGGCTTTCGTGCCGGCCCGGATAGGGCAGGCGCACCAGCCGGTTATAGGCGGGATCGGCCGGATCGTCGCACCAGCCATCCGCGGGCGAAAGCGGCGCCACCGGCACCGCGGCGACCGGGCGGGAAAGCCGATCGGCGCGGAAGAAAATCCGCCGCAACGGCAGGACCGCGATCGGCGTCGCGCCGTCGCCGTCCTGCTTATCGGTGCGCAGACCGCCTTTGCCCAGCGCCGCGCGCACCCGCAGCCCGGGCAGATCGAACAGACCGTCGGCGCGGACGATCGCCCTCATGCGCCGTCCAGCAGATGGCCGAAGCGGGCCGCCTTGGTGGCCAGATACTGGTCGTTGACGCCGTTGGCGGCGAAGGCATGCGCCTCTCTCGCCGCCACCTCGATGCCGCAGGCGGCCAGCGCCTGGACTTTCTCGGGGTTGTTGGTCAGCAGGCGGATGCGATGCACATCGAGGGCGCGCAGCATCACCGCCGCGACCATGAAATTCCGCTCATCCGCGCCCCAGCCCAGCGCGCGATTGGCATCGACCGTATCCAGACCGCGATCCTGCAGCGCATAGGCACGCAGCTTGTTCACCAGCCCGATGCCGCGGCCTTCCTGCGCCAGATAGAGCAGCACGCCCGCACCATCCTCGGCCATGCGCCGGATCGCGCCGCGCAGCTGCGTCCCGCAATCGCAGCGCAGACTGCCCAGCAGATCGCCGGTGAAGCATTCCGAATGCAGCCGCACCAAAGGTGCTGCCGTGCGCTGCGGTGCGCCAATGACGATGGCCAGATGCTCGATCCCGGAATCGGCGGTGCGGAAGGCGACGATGCGGGCATCGCGCGCGCCTTCCAGCGGCACCGCCGCCTCCGCCACGCGGCGCAGCCCGGCGGCGGCTTCCTGGGGATAGGCCAGCACATCGGCGGCCGGCACCCGCAGCAGCGATAGGCGGGCGGCGACTTCCTCGGCCATCGGACCGGGCGGGGCGGCGAGCACGGCGGGCAGCAGCCGGGCGAGCTTGGCCAGCGCCAGCGCCGCCGCCGACTGCACCGGCGCGGGCAGCAGCGCGGGCGGCTCGGTCAGCAATTGCTCCAGCGTCGGATCGGCCATACTGGCCAGCATGGCGGGTGTGGCCAGCGCCGGGGTAAGCCGAAGGGCCACAGCGGCCGCACCGGCGCCGGATGCCGGCGGTTCGGCGAAATCGGCCCGGCGCAGCAAACCCGCCGCCCGCGACGGCGCCAGCAACAGCGCGGCTGGCTGGGCGGCCAAAGCTGCGAATTCACCGAGGCCCCGCGCGCCGGCGGTTTCCGCCGCGAGCAGGATCAGCGGTTCGGGCCCGCTGAGCAGAACCGGGGTGCCACGGCGCAATTCCGCCACCGCGCGATGCACCGCGCGAAGCCGTGGCGCATCCAGCGCCGATCCGGATGCGGGCCCCTTTTCAGGCCCGGATGAAACGGGGCTATGCGCGCCGATTGACGCGGAAAAATGTCGCTGATCACGCAAAGGAGAAGTCATCTCCCATTTTTTTGTCACTTTTCCAACAGATACTGCAACAACCGAGCAACACGGTAGCACTACACAGAAACTGAGTATTCCATAGCCGTTGCCCTGTATATGGCGGCCCGGACATTCCGTCATGGACCGTATCACGGAATTGTGAGCATGATCGACTCGCGATCCGATCGAAATTGTTGAGCCGAAAGGAAATCAAAGCATGACGGTCGAACGCCCCGTCTTGATTGTCGACGATGACGACGCGCTGCGCGCCACCCTGGCCGAACAACTGGCGGTTGACGGTGAATTTCAGGCCATCGAGGCCGGTTCCATCCAGGCCGCCGAAACGCTTCTGGCGGCCGAGAATGCCCGTTTCGATGCCATTCTGCTGGATATCTCCCTGCCCGATGGCGATGGGCGCGACCTGTGCGCGCGCCTGCGCCAGGCCGGACAGAAGCTGCCGATCATCATGCTGACCGGCGCGGATGAGGAGGAGGATGTGGTGCGCGGCCTCGATGCCGGGGCCAATGACTACATCGCCAAGCCATTCCGCCTTGCCGAGTTGCTCGCCCGACTGCGTGCGCAGATGCGCAGCTTCGAGAATAGCGAGGATGCGGTCTTCACCATCGGCCCGTACATCTTCCGCCCCTCGGCCAAGCAATTGCAGGATCCGGCGCGCAACCGGCGTATCCGCCTGACCGAGAAGGAGGCGGCGATCCTGAAATTCCTCTATCGCGCGGGCGCCCGCCCGGTGCCGCGGCAGGTGCTGCTGAACGAGGTGTGGGGCTACAACGCGGCGGTGACGACGCACACGCTGGAGACCCATATCTATCGCCTGCGCCAGAAGATCGAACCCGATCCCTCCACGGCGCGGCTGCTGCTGACCGAAGGCGGCGGCTACCGCCTGGACCCGGCCGGCGAATAGCGGCACGGAATAAAAAACCCCGCCGCAAGGCGGGGTTTTTCATGTCCGGCGCAATCGCGGAATCAGCGTTCGGCGAAAGCGCGTTCCACCACGAATTCGCCGGGTTCGTTATGGCTGCCTTCGTTGAACCCCGCCGCTTCCAGGATCGGGCGAAGATCGGTCAGCATGGCCGGGCTGCCGCACAGCATGACCCGATCCTCGGCGGCATGCAGCGCCGGCGCGCCGGCCAGTTCGGCCAGCTTGCCATTGGCGATCAGATCGGTGATCCGCCCATTGGTCTGAAACGGCTCGCGCGTCACTGTCGGGATGTAGCGCAGCTGCGCCTGGACCAGTTCGCCCAGCAATTCGTGGCGGGGCAATTCCTCGGTCAGGAACTGGCGATAGGCAAGCTCCGCGATGTGGCGGACGCCATGCACCAGCACCACCTGCTCGAAACGCTCGTATAGTTCGGGGTCCTTGACTAGCGACAGGAACGGAGCGAGCCCGGTGCCGGTGGCGAACAGATAAAGCCGCTTGCCGGGCAGCAGCAGGTCGGGCAGCAGCGTGCCGGTGGGCTTGCGCCCGAGCAGGATCTCATCGCCCGGCGCGAGATGCTGCAGGCGGGAGGTGAGCGGCCCGTCCGGCACCTTGATCGAAAGAAACTCCAGCTGATCCTCATACGCCGCGCTGGCGATGGAATAGGCGCGCAGCAGCGGCTTGCCCTCCACCTGCAAGCCCAGCATGACGAACTGGCCGGAACGGAAGCGCAGCCCCGGTTCGCGCGTGGCGGTGAAGCTGAACAGACGGTCGGTCCAGTGATCGACGGTCAGAACCCGTGCCGTGGTCAGATTGCTCATGGATCGAAAAGCCTCCTGCGACGATCCCAAGATAATGCTGCACCCGCGAAATGCACGCGCGCATTGCGAAACTCTGTAGATAAATTGCCGGGAATTGACAAAACCGCCGATGTCGCGGCAGCCCGGTTTCGCAGCATGAAAGCTGCGCCAAACGGCAATTCCGGGAAATCTTCCTGCACAGAATCCCTGACTACCGACGGGTTAGAGAATATCCGCCAGCGTTTCGCCTTCCAGCACGCCGCCGATGCCGGCCAGGCCGCCGGCCAGCTCCCCGCCCATGGCGCGGATGCTTTCCTCGCGGATCAGCCCGGCCAGCTCGCGGCGCAGGGCGAGAAATTCCGGCCGCTCCATGGTCGCACCGTCGCGCGGGCGGGGCAGATCGATCGGCAGCTCCGCCTTCAGCCGGCCTGGCCGGGCCGTCATGACATAGACGCGGTCGGACAGAAAGATCGCCTCGTCGATATCATGCGTGACGAACAGCACTGAAATGCGCAGGCGCTGCCAGATATTGGTCAGGATCTGCTGCATGATGACCCTGGTCTGCGCATCCAGCGCACCGAAAGGCTCGTCCAGCAGCAGCACTTTCGGGCTGGTGGCCAGCGCGCGCACGATGCCGACGCGCTGCTTCATGCCGCCCGACAGGCGTTCGGGATACTGATCCTCGAAGCCGAGCAGCCCGGCCAGCGACAGCAGCGTGCGGGCCATGCGCTGGCGGCGGGAAATCGGCACGCCCTGCATCTTCAGACCGAATTCGACGTTCTCGCGCACGGTTTTCCACGGAAACAGCGAATATTGCTGAAACACCATGCCGCGATCCGCGCCCGGGCGCGTCACCGCCTGGCCATCGACGCGCACGCTGCCGCGCGTCGGCCGCTGAAACCCAGCCACCGCGTTCAGCAGCGTCGATTTGCCGCAGCCCGACGGGCCGACGATGGAGACGAACTCCCCCGGCCGAACGCTGAGCGAGACCTCCGCCACGGCTTCGGTGATCGTGCCGCCGCTGGCGTAATCCAGTCCGAAGCGGCTGATTTCAACATGGCCGCGCGGGCTGGCGGTCTGGGCTTCCTGGGTCATCGCGCCTCTCCCTATCCCCGTGCCAACCAGGGCATGGCCAGCCGGCCGATGCCGCGGATCGCCGCCGAGGAAACCAGCCCCAGCAACCCGATCGCCACCATGCCCAGCACGATGTCGGGATACTGGATCAGCGAATAGGCGGCCCAGGTGAAATAGCCGATGCCCGACTGGCCGGAGATCATCTCGGCGGCGATCACCGAAACCCAGCCCACCCCCATGCCAACCGCCAGCCCGGTGAAAATCGCCGGCAGGCAGGCCGGCAGATAGACCTCGCGGAAGATCGCGCCCTCGCTGGCGCCCAGGCTGCGCGCCGCCAGCACCAGCACGCGGTCGATACGCTGCATGCCCGACAGCGTGTTCAGCAGGATGGGAAACACCGCGCCGAGAAACGTGACGAAGACGATGCTCTGCCAATCCGTCGGCCACAGCATGATCGAGATCGGCACCCAGGCGATCGCCGGCACCGGGCGCAGCACCTCGCACAGCGGAAACAGCAATTCGCGGATGACGGCATAGCGCCCGATCAGCAGCCCGCCCGGCACGCCGATCAGCGCGGCGATGGCGAAGCCCAGATAGACGCGCCCGCAACTGACCCAGATATCGCCGAGGAATTTCGCCGAGGGCACGACCTGCCAGCCGCGCAGCGCGACCTGCGCCGGGCTCGGGATATTGTCGAAGCGAACGATGAAATCGAAGCCGCTGACGCAGGCCGCCTGCCACAGCCCGACAAACACGGCGAGTGAACCGGCCCGGGTTTCCCGGAGACTGGATGGATTGAGTCTTTATGCGGCTATAGGCATGTGCTCAAGGGCTGCATAGTAGTTCGCCTCTGCTTCATCGGGCGGGATATTGCCGATGGGCTCGAGAAGGCGACGGTT
>JAGWRU010000192.1 GCA_028869595.1 Rhodospirillales bacterium | reverse complement strand
CAGGCGCTGCGCGCGCGGATCGAACACGCCGCGCTGGCCGCCGGCGCGGTGCTGTGCGGCGGCAATGCGGCGCGCATCGCCAATACCACCTGCCTTGCTTTGCCGGGCCGCGCCGCGCAGGCGCAGGTGATCGCCCTCGATCAGGCGGGCTTCGCGGTCAGCGCCGGGGCGGCATGCAGTTCGGGCAAGGTGGCACCCAGCCATGTGCTGGCGGCGATGGGGCTGGGCGCCGCCGCCGGGCAGGCGATCCGCGTCTCGCTGTCCTGGGCCAGCACCGAGGCGGAGGTGACGGGCTTCATCGCGGCCTATGCCGCCATGGCAACCCGGCTTTCCCGCCATGCCGCCTGACACGGCACCGCCGCCGCCCCATCTACCCTCGATGCACGCCCCCGCCCCGCCCAATCGGCCGATCTATCTCGACAACCAGGCAACCACGCCCTGCGATCCGCGCGTGCTCGCCGCCATGCTGCCCTTCTTCACCGAGCATTTCGCCAATCCGCACAGCGTCGAACACGCGCTCGGCCGCGCCGTCGAGGCGCGCATGGAGGAAGCCCGCGCGCAGATCGGCGCGCTGATCGGCGCGGCGGCGAATGAGATCGTCTTCACCTCCGGGGCGACGGAGAGCAATAATCTCGCTATCCGCGGCGCCGCCCTGCACGCCCAGGCGATGGGCGATCCGCGCCGGCGCATCGTCACGCTGGCGACCGAGCATAAATGCGTCCTGGAATCGGTCGCCGCCACCGCCGCGCTGGGCTTCGAGCCGGTGGTGCTGGGGGTGCGCCCCGATGGGCTGCTCGATCCCGGGACGCTGGCCGAGGCGCTTTCCGTGCCGACCCTGCTGGTCTCGGTCATGGCGGCGAATAATGAAACCGGCACGATCCAGGACATCGCCGCCATCGCCGCGGCAGCGCATGCGGCAGGCGCGCTGTTTCACACCGATGCGGCCCAGGCAGCGGGCAAGATCGCGCTTGATGTCGGGGCGATGGGGATCGATCTGCTCTCGCTCTCGGGCCATAAAATCTACGCCCCCAAGGGGATCGGCGCGCTCTATGTGCGCCGCCGCCCGCGCGTGCGCCTTGCCCCGATCCTGGCCGGCGGCGGGCAGGAACGCGGCCTGCGCCCGGGCACCCTGGCGGCACCGCTGATCATCGGCCTGGCCGAGGCCGCACGCATCGCCGCCGCGGAAATGGCCGAGGAAGCCGCCCGCATCGGCGCTTTGCGCGACGATTTGCTGGCGGCGCTGGAACGCACGATCCCCGATCTCGTGGTCAATGCCAGCCGCAGCGCGCGCCTGCCCGGCAATCTCAACCTGACCTTCCCCGGCGCGCCGGCCCAGGCGGTGATGGCGGCGATGGCGGATGTCTGCATCTCCACCGGCTCGGCCTGTTCCTCGGCGGCGATCGAGCCTTCCTATGTGCTGGCCGCCCTCGGCCTGTCGGCGGAGGCGGCTTCGTGCAGCTTGCGCATCGGGGTGGGACGCTTTACCTCCCGCGCCGAGATCGAGCATGCGGCCAGGGCGCTGGCCGAAGCGGTGGCCGCCACGCGTGCCGCCCGCCGGACGGAGCGTGAGTGAGCGAATGCCCCAGATGACCTTTATCGAACGCGACGGCACGGCGCGGGTGGTGGAAGCGCCGCTCGGATTATCGGTGCTGGAAATCGCGCATAAGCACGGCGTCGATATCGAAGGCGCCTGCGAAGGCTCGCTCGCCTGCTCGACCTGCCATGTCATCGTCGATGCGCAATGGTTCACCAAGCTGGCCAACCCGACCGAGGATGAGGAGGATATGCTCGACCTCGCTTTCGGACTGGAGCGCACCTCCCGCCTGGGCTGTCAGATCGTCATGACCGAGGCGCTGGACGGGCTGGTGGTGCGCCTGCCGCCCGGCACCCGCAACGCGATGGGCGATTAGCATGCGCATCGTCGTCGCCATGTCGGGCGGCGTCGACAGCAGCACGGTTGCCGCGCTGCTGCACGCGGCCGGGCATGAGGTGATCGGCGTCACCCTGCAACTCTACGACCATGGTGCGGCGACCTCGCGCAAGGGCGCCTGCTGCGCCGGCCAGGACATCCACGATGCCCGCCGCGTCGCCGATCGGCTGGGCATCGATCATTACGTGATCGACGCCGAGGCGCGTTTCGCCCAGGCGGTGATCGGCGATTTCGCCGCCAGCTACGCCCGCGGCGAAACCCCCGTCCCCTGCGTGCGCTGCAATCAGAGCGTGAAATTCACCGATCTCGCGGCACTGGCCCGCGACCTGGGCGCCGAGCGTCTGGCCACCGGCCATTACGTGCGCCGCATCGACGGGCCGCACGGCGCCGAACTGCACCGCGCCGCCGATGCGGCGCGCGATCAGAGCTGGTTCCTGTTCGCCACCACCCGCGCGCAGCTGGAATACACGCTGTTTCCCCTGGGCGAGATGGCGGATAAGGGCGCCGTGCGGGCGATCGCGCATGCGCACGGGCTGGCGGTGGCCGACAAGGCGGACAGCCAGGATCTGTGTTTCGTGCCGAACGGGCGGCATACCGAGGTGCTGGCGAAGCTGGCCCCGGCAACCGCCGAACCGGGGGAGATCGTCGATGCCACCGGGCGCGTGCTGGGCAGCCATGGCGGCATTGGCGGCTTCACCGTCGGCCAGGGCAAAGGGCTGGGCAATGCCGCGATGCAAAGCGGGGTGCGCCAGGCGGTGCAGGCGATCGAGCCGGCCACGCGGCGCATCGTGATCGGCCCGCGTGGCGAGGGCGTGCACGCCTGCACGCTGAACGAGGTGAACTGGCTGATCGACAAGCCGGTGGGCGAACTCGCCTGCACCGTGAAGCTGCGTGCCCGCCAGGAGCCGGTGGCGGCGCGCGTGGAGGCCACCGAAGCGGGCGCGCGGGTGCGCCTCGATGCGCCGGAGCTGCCCGCGCCGGGTCAGGCCTGCGTGTTCTACCAGGGCAGCCGGGTGCTGGGCGGCGGCTTCATTGCGCGGCCCGCATCGCGGCCGGATGCGGCAGAGATGACGCGGCCGACGGTGGCGGCGCAGGCGGGTTGACGAGGCGGGCGGAGGCTTGTATCTGGCCGCCTCCCGGATGGGATGGCGGCGTAGCTCAGCGGTAGAGCAGGGGAATCATAATCCCTTGGTCGGTGGTTCAAATCCGCCCGCCGCTACCATCCGGTTTTTCTGCCGATCCCCCTACCCTGCCCGGCAGGCCTCCCTCACCGCCGCCACCGCCGTCGCGATCCCCGCCGCATCGACATCCAGATGGGTGCAGGCGCGCAGGCGGTACGTATCGGACAGCGACACCAGCACCCCCGCCGCTTTCAGCCGCGCCTGCAGCACCGCCGCCTCCAGCCCGGTGCCACGGGTGTCGAAGAACACCAGATTGGTCTCGACATCCTCCACCGCGATGCCCGGCACGGCGCCCAGACCCTGCGCCAGGGCCGCGGCATTGGCATGATCCTCGGCCAGGCGGTCGATATTGTGATCCAGCGCATAAAGGCACGCGGCCGCGCAGACGCCGCCCTGGCGCATCGCGCCGCCCATGCGCTGCTTCCAGCGCCACGCCGCGCCGATGAAATCGCGTGGCCCGGCCAGCACCGCGCCCAAAGGCGCGCCCAGCCCCTTGGTGAAATCGAGCCATACCGTGTCGATTTCCGCGCATTGCTCGGCCGCCGGCACGCCCAGCTTGACGGCGGCATTCATCAGCCGCGCCCCATCCATATGCACCGCCATGCCATGGCCATGCGCCACCGCCGCCACTGCGTCGAGTTCGGCCTTGCTCCAGCACGCGCCGCCGCCGCGATTGGCGGTCTGCTCGACCTCGATCAGGCTCTGCGGCGGGGCGTAGCGGCTGGGCTCGCGGATCGCCGCTTCCAGGGTCGCTGCCGAGAAGATGCCGCGCGGTCCCGGCAGACCCTTGACCATCACCCCGGCAATGGCGCCCGGCCCGCCGCCCTCGGCACCCTGGATATGGGCATCCTCATGCGCCAGCACCTCCTCGCCGGGGCGGCACCAGGTGGCCAGCGCGATCTGGTTGCACATCGTGCCGCTGGGCAGGAACATCGCCGCCTCCTTGCCCAGCAGGGCCGCGACACGGTCGCAGAGTTCCCAGATGCTCGGATCGGCGCCATCCTGCTCGTCGCCGACCGGGGCGCGCATCATCGCCTCCAGCATGCCCGGCGAGGGGCGGGTCTGGGTATCGGAATAAAGGTTCACCCGCACCGGCGTGGCGGCCTGGCGGGCGGGGCTGAAGTTTTCGGTGAAGCGGCGCACGGCGATATCCGGGTCTGTGGATGCGGGCGGGATGCTGGCCGATCGGGCGGGCGCGGGCAATGGGGCGGCGTCAATCCGGCGCGAAGGGCAGGCTTGCACCAACACCCAGGCTGGCGGCCAGCTCCTTCAGCTTGTTCCAGGTCGCATCCTCCAGCGGCACCCCCTTGGCGAGGCGTTCCTGCTGGCGGCGATGCTCGATCTCGCCGGGATAGAGCACTTCGGTGAAGCCCTTGGCCGGCGGCGTCGCTTTCAGATACCGTGCGAAATCGGTGACTTCCTGCTTGAAGCTTTCCAGATTGCGGAAGGCGCGCACATTGAACACCGCCATGAAGCACCCATCGTTGTGCCGCCCGGTCGGCTCCACGCCGTAGCCCAGCCCGGTCAGCAGGCCGGCGAAAATCTCCACCATCGCGGCCAGCCCGTAGCCCTTGTAGCCCTCCGCCCCGCCCAGCGGCAGCAGCGCGCCGCCCTGGCGCAGCACGCGCGGATCGGTCGAAGGCACACCCTCCGCATCGATCAGCCAGCCGCCCGGCACCTGCTCGCCCCGCGCCAGCGCGACATTGATCTTGCCGGCGGCGGCGGCAGAGGTCGCCATGTCGAAAAAGATCGGCCCTTCCAGGTTGGACGGCACGGCAAAGCAGATCGGGTTGGTGCCGAGCCGCGCCTTGGCGCCGCCGAAAGGCGCCACATGCTTGGGGCTGCGCCCGCTATCGGCGGTGATCATGGCGATCATGCCCTCCTCGATCGCCAGCAGCGGGTAGCTGGCCAGACGGCCGATATGGCTTTGGCGATAGACGGTGGTGGCGGCGACGTTCTGGGTCTTCGCCTTCTCGATGGTCAGGCGCATGGCGCGGTCGGTCACCGCGTAGCCGAAGCCCCAATGGCCGTCGATCACCAAAGTGGTCGGGGTTTCCTGCACGATGTCGAAGGGCGCGCCGGGCACGATGTGGCCGGCCTTGATGCGGTCGATGTATTG
>JAGWRU010000191.1 GCA_028869595.1 Rhodospirillales bacterium | reverse complement strand
TGAAGGCGCCGCGCAAACGGCTTTATACCGGCACGATCTTTCTGTTCGTCGCCTGGCTGATGGGCAGCGCGCTGCTGCTGTTCGGCATCGCCGCGGCCTTCATGCGCAACCAGGTGCGCGCGATCCGCCGGCTGGCCGTGGCGGCGGAGGCGTTCGGCATCGGCCGCGATCCCGGCGCGATCAAGCCCGAGGGGGCGAGCGAGGTGCGCCAGGCGGCCACCGCGTTCAACCGCATGCAGGAGCGCATCCGCCGCTTCCTGGCGCAGCGGACGGAGATGCTGGCCGGCGTGTCGCACGATCTGCGCACGCCGCTGACCCGCTTGCGCCTGGCGCTGGCGATGATGCCGAAAGACCCGGCCCTGAGCCAGGATGTCGCCGACATGACGGCGGATGTGGAGGAGATGGACCGCATGATCGGCGGCTATCTTGCCTTCGCGCGCGGCGAAGGGGCGGAGCCGGTGGAGGAGACCGATCTTGCCGCCATGCTGGAGGAGATCGCGATGGCGGCGCGGCGCGGCGGCGCGCGCATCCGGCTGGACGTGCCGGAGGAGCTGGTGGTGCCGCTGCGCCCGGATGCGATGCGCCGGGCGATCACCAACCTGGTCGATAATGCGCGCCGCCATGCCCGGCATGTGGAGATCGCCGCGATCCGCCCCGGCCCGCACGCGGTGATCGTGACGGTGGAGGATGACGGGCCGGGCATTCCGCCGGAACGGCGCGAGAGCGTGTTCCGGCCGTTCGAAAGCGGGGCGGCGGGCGGCACCGGGCTGGGCCTGACGATTGCGCGCGACATCGTGCGCGCGCATGGCGGCGAGATCGCGCTGAAGGATGCCGCGCGCGGCGGGCTGCGGGCGGAGGTGCGGCTGCCGGTGTGAGGGCGGGGCGGTGTGAGGCGGGGCGCGAAGGGGCGCCTACTTCCCCTTCTCGGCCAGCGCCTTCACCTCGTTCATCGCTTCCGTGAAACGATGGTTCAGCAGGTCCATCGCTTCCTTGTTGGATCGCTGGATCAGGTCGCCGAGTTCGCGCAGATTGGCGACGGCGTGTTCATAGCCCTGTTTCAGCAGCTCCGCCTGCCGCGCCGCCTTGGTCTGGGGCGGCTCGGGGCTGGCCAGCGCCTTGATCGCGTCGGACATCTCGGCCATTGCCTGCTGCATGATCTCCATGTGCCGGCGGGCAACCGTCTGCGCGCCTTCCAGCGCGATGCGGTTGGCCGCCGTCATCGCCTCCATGTTGCGGCGGCTGGCGGCGATGAAGGGCTCCAGATCGAGCATCGACGGCAGCTTCATGTCCGCCAGCAGCTTGGTGAAATTCATGTCGAAGCCTGGGGTCGACATGCCCGGCATCGCGGTTGCGGATGGGCTGGATTTGGGCGGGCTGGCCATCGAAGCCTCCTGCAGAAATGTCTCGCGCCGACAGTGTCGCGCTTCCCGCCCGGCAGGGGCAATCACAATCCGGTTGCGGTCGTGAGACTCATGGCTCTGACGATCCCTAACCCTGGCGGGCCAGCGCCGTCAGCGTCAGCGCCGGATCGGCCAGCATGGCCGGCGCCAGCACGCGGCGGTGGCGGATCAATCGTTCGGCGGCGCGGATGTCGCGCGCCGCATCCGCGCCTTCGGCGCCGATCAGCCGGTTTTCCGCGTCGAGATGCAGCGCCAGAAAGCGCGCATCGGGGCGCAGCACGGTGCGCACCGCCTGGCCGGGCAGCCCCGCGACCTGGAAATTGACACCGTATTGATCGGTCCAGAACCAGGGCACGTCGTCATAGACGCCATCCTGGCCGCACAGGGCGCGGGCCACGGCGATGGCGTGGTTCTGCGCGTGCCGCCACGTCTCCAGCCGCAGCAGGCCGGGCACCAGCGTGTGGGGAAAGGCGGTCACGTCGCCGGCGGCGTAAATCCCCGGCGCGCTGGTCGCCCCGCGCGCATCGACCACGATGCCGCGATCGGTGGCGATGCCGGCGGCGGCGGCGATTTCCTGATTGCGCTCCATGCCGATACCGGCCACCACCAGATCGGCGGCCAGCGTGCCGGCATCGGTATGGACGATAAACCCGCCGCCCGCCGCCTCGATCGCCAGCACGCGCGTCGCGCAGCGCAGCGTGCAGCCGGCAGCCGCATGCAGCCCGGCAATGAAGGCGGCGGCCTCGGCCGAGACGGCGCGGCCCATCGGGCGGGATGCCTCCTCCAGCACCGTCACCGCCTTGCCCAGGGTGCGCGCGCTGGCCGCCACTTCCAGCCCGATCACCCCGGCGCCGATGCAGATCACGCGCTGCGCCGCCGCCAGCCGGGCGCGCAGCGCCGCCGCATCGTCGAGATCGCGCAGGACCAGCGCGTGCTGGCCGCCGGGAATGGTCAGACGGCGCGCGCGCCCGCCGGTTGCGATCAGCAGCCGGTCGAAGCCGACCCGCTCGCCATCTTCCAGCACCACGCAGCCGGCCGCGACGTCGATCGCCGCCGCCGGACATGCAAGGCGCAATGCGATGTCGCGCGCCGCGTAGCGTTCCGGCGGGTGAAAAAAGGGCGGCGGCAGGGCGGCGGGCGCGGTCAGCATCGCCTTGGAAAGCGGCGGGCGTTCATAGGGCGCGACGCGTTCGGCACCCAGCAGGAGGATGCGCCCGGCAAAGCCCGCCTCGCGCATCGCCATGGCCGCCCAGCTTCCCGCCTGGCCGGCGCCGAGAACGAGATGCGTATCCGCCATGCCGGCTAGCCGGCGCCGGGCGGACGCGCCGGCAGAAACGTGTCGGTCCAGCCGGTGGCGTGGCTGGCATCGTCGAGCTGCACCTTGGTGCGGCCCGGCCCTTCGCGCGCCAGGATCGTGATGCCGGTCGGGTTGGAGATCAGCCGGCAATCCGGCGCCGGACCATCGAAGCTGCGCCCGGCGAGCCGGGCATTGATCGCCTGGAAATGCCGGTCGAGATCGGCCTGGCTGCGGCACAGCAGCGCGCCGGGATCCAGGCGCGGCCAGGCGGCCACGGCGCCGCGCGGCGCGGCGGGACCCGGCTTGGGCGCCTGTTTCAGCAGCCCCGGCGCATCGACGATGACCTGCGCGCGGGACGGCGCGGCGGCGAACAGGACGGCGGGCACCAGCACAAGGCCCAGCAGGAAGGTGAGAGAGAAGCGGGGCATCGGTACTCCTGAGACAGATCCGGACGGCCGAGTGTAGCCCGCCGCCGCGCCTCTTGCATCCCGGCCGTGCCGGGGCGAGGCTTGGGGCATGTGGTTCTCTCCGCCGGTCGAACTTCCCTCGCGCGTTTATGCCCGCATGCCCGATGCGCTGCGGCGGATGGAGCGCAGCGAATGGGCCGATGCCAATCGCGCCGGCGCGCCGGTCGATTGCTTCCTGGAAGGCCCCTGCCTGGATGCGACGGGGCGGCTTTATGTGGTCGATATCCCCTATGGCCGCATCCTGCGCGAAGGCGGCGACGGGCTGGAAGTGGTGGCCGAATATAATGGCTGGCCGAACGGCATGAAGGTGCTGGGCGACGGCATGCTGCTGATCGCCGATTACCGCAACGGGTTGATGCGCGTCGATCCCGAAGCCGGGGTGGCGAGTCCGGTGCTGGGCACGGTGATGAGCGAGAGTTTCAAGGGGCTGAACGACCTCACCCTGCAGCGCGACGGCGCGGTGCTGTTCACCGATCAGGGCCAGACCGGGATGCAGGACCCGACCGGGCGGGTCTGGCGGCTGGGCCCGGATGGGCGGATCGACCGGCTGCTTTCGACCTGCCCGAGCCCCAACGGGGTGGTGCTGAATAGCGCGCAGACCCATGCCTATGTCGCCATGACGCGCTCCTGCGAGGTGTGGCGCTTCCTGCTGCGCGCCGATGCGGTGGTTGCCAAGGCGCAATGCTTCGCGCGCGTGCCGGCCGGCATTTCCGGGCCGGACGGGCTGGCGATGGATGCGCATGACCGGCTTTATATCTGCAATCCCGGCCATGGCTGCGTCTGGGTGGTCGATGCGCATGGCGTGCCGCGCTATCGCATCGTCAGCGCCACCGGCCGCTCCACCACGAATTGCGTGCTGGCGCCGGACGGGCGCAGCGTGCTGATCACCGAATCCGCCACCGGAACCATCCTGATCGCCGAGGTCCCTGCCCCATGAGCACCAGAGAGCGCGCCATGATCTGCGAAGTCGGTCCGCGCGACGGGTTGCAGATCGCCAAGACCCGCATGAGCACGCCGGACAAGCTGGCCTGGATCGAAGCCATCGCCGCTGCCGGCGTGGGGGAGATCGAGATCGGCAGTTTCGTGCCGCCGCGCGTCATTCCGCAAATGGCCGATACCGGCGAAATCCTGGCCGGCAGCCTGCGGCTTTTGGATCGCTATCCCGATCTGGTGGTGCAGACGCTGATCCCCAATCTGCGCGGCGCGCAGGCGGCATACGAGGGCGGCGCGCATCGCGTTTCCATCCCGGTCTCGGTCAGCGAGGGGCATAGCCGCTCGAACCTCAATCGCAGCGTGGACGAGCAGATTGCCGAGGTCGAGCGGATCATCGCCTGGGTGCGCGCGCAGCCGCGCGCGATGCCGGTGCTGGCGGCGTGTTCCACCGCGTTCGGCTGCTCCATCGACGGGGTGGTGCGCACCGAACAGGTGGTGCGGGTGGCGGCGGGGCTGGCCGAGGCGGGGGCCGATCAGGTCATGCTGGCCGATACGGTGGGCTATGCCCATCCCGCCCAGATCAAGGAAGTGGTGCGCGCGGTGCGGGCCGAGATCGGCGACCGGCTGGGCGGCATCCATCTGCACGACACGTGCGGGCTGGGCATCGCCAATGCGCTGGCCGCGCTGGAGGAAGGGGTGCGCCAATTCGACAGCTGCATCGCGGGCCTGGGCGGCTGCCCGTACGCGCCCGGTGCATCCGGCAATATCGTGACCGAGGATCTGGTGTTCATGCTGGAAAGCATGGGTTTTGCCACCGGCATCGATCTGGCGAAACTGCTGGAGGCGCGCGCCGTGCTGCATGCCGGCCTGCCGGCCGAGCCGATGCATGGCCAGCTTCCCAAGGCCGGCATTCCGCGCACATTCAAGGCGGCGGCATGACGCCGATCCGCCACGCCGATCCGGCCACGCGGGCGACGATCCAGGACTGGCTGGAACGCTTCGCCGCCTGCGTGCGCGCCGTCGATTACGCGGCCGCGCGGCCGTTCTGGCATCCGGATATCGTCGCCTTCGGCACCTATCAGGAGCTGATCCGCGGCTTGACCGCCTGGGTGGAAACGCAATGGGACAATGTCTGGCCGCGCACGGCGGATTTCGCCTTCGCGCCGGAGCCGGCGATCCTGCTGAGTGAGGATGGCGGCACGGCGACCGTGATCGCGCCCTGGAACAGCAGCGGATTTCATCCCGATGGCAGCCGCTTCGACCGACCGGGGCGCGCAACGCTGGTGCTGGCCCGCCAGGAAGATGGGCGCTGGCTGGGCGTGCATTCGCATATGTCGCTGCAACGCGGCGTGCCGCAGGCGAGTTTCGGCGCGCGCCCGGTGAAGGCGCGCTAGAGTCGGATCAGCCGGGCGCTTCGTCGTAAATCGCGGTCAGCAAGGCGCCGTCGGCGCGGGCGATGCCGCGATACATGCCCTCGCAATTGAAGGGCAGGACGGCATTGCCGGCCGCGTCGACGCCGATCAGGCCGCCCGAGCCGCCGAGCGGCAGCAATTCCGCCACCACCGCAGCCGCCGCCTGTTGCAGGCTTTGCCCGCCCAGGCGGATGCGCGCGGCGATTTCATGCGCGGCGGCGTAGCGGATGAAGGTTTCGCCGTGACCGGTGGCGGAGATCGCGCAACTGGCATTCTCCGCCCAGGTGCCGGCGCCGATGATCGGGCTGTCGCCGATGCGGCCGGGGCGTTTGGCGGTCATGCCGCCGGTCGAGGTGGCGGCGGCCAGATTGGCGAAGCGATCGCGCGCGACCGCGCCGACCGTGCCGTGGCGGTCCGCATCGTCGCGCAGATCGGGGGCGTTGCTTTGGCGACGCTGCAATTCCTTTTGCAGCGCCTGCCAGGGACGCTCGGTATGGAACCAGGCGGGGTCGGCGAATTCCAGCCCCTGCGCGCGGCAGAAGCGCAGCGCGCCTTCGCCGGCCAGCAGCACGGCGTCAGATTTTTCCATCACCGCGCGGGCGGCGAGCACGGGATGGCGCGGGCCGCAAATACCCGCGACGGCGCCCGCGCGACGGTCGCGCCCATCCATGATGGCGGCGTCCATTTCCTGGCGGCCATCGGTGGTGAACACGGCGCCACGCGCGGCGTTGAATTGCGGGTCTTCCTCCAGCGCCATGACCGCGTGCGTGACGGCATCGAGCGCGGCGCCGCCGGCCGCGAGGATACGGGCCCCGGCGGCGAGGGCGGCGCGCAGACCATCGCGGAAGCCGGCATCGAGTTCCGGCGTCATGCGGGCTTTGGCCAAGGCGCCAGCCCCGCCATGGATGGCGAGGGTCCAGTTCTGATCCATCGAGCGCGGTCCTGTGCGGGCGTGTGTCTGATGGTGCCGCGATACGCAAAAGCCCGCAACCTATGGGGATTGCGGGCTTGGAATCTGGTTGTGGGGACCTGCGGCCACTTATACCGAACCAGATTTCATATCGAGGCACCAACGCCCTCGGTCTGCTCCAGCGTCAGCGCCGACAGGGCCCGATAGCGCTCCAGTATAGCTACTCCTCTCCGCTTTGAGGATTGATCAACGGTAATACCGGTGGGTGCAACGCCGAATGCGCGACCCCCATCAGTCAATTCCTGAAGCAGTTCCACGAATATGCTCAGAAGCGGTCCGCTCTGACCAATTCCTGCGTGTGCGGGGGAACCGAGGCGATGAAGTCCGACAACACGCTTTCGGAGGGCCGATTCCCGCGTGTGCGGGGGAACCTCGATTATCGGTTTCCCGATCGTGTGCCACTGCGGCCGATCCCCGCGTGTGCGGGGGAACCGTCGATTGTGATGACGGCTACACCTCCGCAGGCGGCCGATCCCCGCGTGTGCGGGGGAACCAACTCGAACGGCGCGCCGAAAATGTGGCGTGCGGGCCGATCCCCGCGTGTGCGGGGGAACCGGCGCGGCCTTGCAGCGGGAAGGCGTGGTTAAGGGCCGATCCCCGCGTGTGCGGGGGAACCATGCCACCCAGCTTCATGGCGGTCTGCGTCGCGGGCCGATCCCCGCGTGTGCGGGGGAACCCC
>JAGWRU010000190.1 GCA_028869595.1 Rhodospirillales bacterium | reverse complement strand
CTCGCGCCCTTCGTCGCCGCCGCGGTGATCGCCTACGCGCTCGATCCGCCGACCTCCCGGTTGGTCCGCCTCGGCCTGCCGCGTGGGATCGCCGCGCTTTTGATGGTCCTGGCGATGCTGGCCTTCATGTTGCTGTTTGCGCTGCTGCTCTATCCGCTGATCCTGTCGCAGGTCGGGCTGCTGGTCGGGCGCATTCCGGAGTATGTGCAGCTGCTGCAGCAATGGGCCAACCACCTGATCGGCGCGCTGCAACAAAGCCTCGGCCCGGATGCGGTCACTGCCAAGCTGCGTGATCTCGTCAGCAGCCAGGCTGCGAACATGCTGACCTTCGTGATCTCGACCCTGACGGGGCTCATCACCGGCGGGTTCGCGCTGTTCAACGTGCTGACGCTGATCGTGGTGACGCCGGTGGTGGCGTTCTACCTGCTGCGCGACTGGCCGCGCGTGGTCGCGATGATCGATTCCTGGCTGCCGCGCCACTATGCGCCGACGATCCGCGCCCAGGCGCGCGAGGTCGATCGCATCCTGTCCGCCTGGGTGCGCGGCCAGGCGCTGTGTTGCGTCATCCTGGCACTCTATTACGCGCTGGCGCTGACGCTTGCGGGGCTCGACCTCGGGCTGATCGTCGGCATGTCGGCGGGGATCCTGTCGTTCATTCCCTATGTCGGCTCGATCACCGGCGGCGTCACCGCGCTCGGTCTTGCCCTGGCGCAGTTCCCGCAGTGGCGTGGAGTCGCCGTGGTCGGCGCCGTGCTGATCATCGGACAAATCCTCGAAGGCTACGTGATCTATCCCCGCTTCCTGGGCGATCGGGTGGAATTGCCGGCGGTCTGGGTGATCTTCGCGCTGTTCGCCGGCGGCGCGGCATTCGGCTTTCTGGGCGTCATGCTGGCGGTGCCGGTGGCGGCGACGATCGGCGTGCTGGCCCGGTTCTGGCTGCGGCGCTATCTCGACAGCCGGCTTTATCTCGATCCGCCGGGCGGGGTGTAGCGGCCGGCTTGCCGGGTCGCGGCAGCTGTGGCATCGGCGAAAGCGCCAGGAACCGAGGACGCCGCACCATGGATGCCGCCCCGCCGCCCGCCTTTGCCTTGCGCCTCGGCTTCGGCCTGGATTTCGCCGCGCTCGCCAGCCGCGCCGGGCTGATCGCGCTGGATGGGCATTTCCTCGCTTATCTGCACGAAGCCGATCCGTCCCTGCATCACCGCCTGCTGGCCGCGCGGGCGGCGCCGGAGACGCTGGAGGCGCCGGCGGAAAGCGCGCTGATCCTCGCGCTGGGGCCGGTTCTGGATGCGTTTCTCGGTCTGCTGATCCCGCCCGTCGCAGCCCCTTTGGCAGCCTTGGCCGAGGCCACGGCGGCGCGCGATCCGGTGCATGGCTGCAAGCGCAATTTCGTCCAGCGCCAGGCGGTGAAAACCTATCCCGATCCCGCCGGCTTCGACGGCCCCGCTTTGGCCGCGGCGCTTGCCGTACGGATCGGCGCGACGCTGAGCGAGGAGAATTTCGCCGCCGCCGTCGCCGCCTGGGAGGAAGCGGGGGATCACGACGCGCTCGACCTCGCCATGCGCTATGCCGCCTGGGCCAGCCTGACGCCCAACGGCCAGGCCGCGCATCCCGGCGGCATCCTGTTTCGCGTGCCGAAGAAACTCGACCCCGCCCATCTGGTGGCGGCGGAGACGGTGATGCGCGACGGCGTGCGTATGCTTGCGCTTCCCGCCCATGATTGGCGTGCCCGCGACGGGTTCGCGCTGACCGATCCGGGCATGACTACCGCCCAGGCGCTGGATCAGATGAATTACTGCATCTGGTGCCATGCCCAGGCCAAGGATTCCTGCCGGCACGGGCTGAAGGATCGCCAAACCGGGGGCTGGCGGAAATCGGCGCACGGTATCGATCTGGCCGGCTGCCCGCTGGAGGAGCGGATCAGCGAGATGCACAGCCTGCGCGCCCAGGGCCATGTGCTGGGCGCCTTCGCCACCATCGCGCTGGATAATCCGATGATGGCGGCGACCGGGCACCGCATCTGCAACGATTGCATGAAGGCCTGCATCTATCAGAAGCAAGCGCCGGTCGACATTCCCCAGGCGGAGACCGCGATCCTGCGAGAGGTGCTGGCCCTGCCGTACGGGTTCGAACTCTACGCCTTGCTGACGCGCTGGAACCCGCTCGATTGCCGCCGCCCGCTGCCGCGCCCGCCGAGCGGGCGCAAGGTGCTGGTGGTCGGGCTCGGCCCTGCCGGTTTCACGCTGGCGCATCATCTGCTGAATGATGGCCATGCGGTGCTGGCGGTGGACGGGCTGAAGATCGAGCCGCTGGGTTTCGATCCCGCAGCGCCGGTGGCCGATGCGATGGCCCTGGCGGAATCGCTGGACGACCGGGTGATGGCCGGTTTCGGGGGCGTGGCCGAATACGGCATCACCGTGCGCTGGAACAAGAACTACCTGAAACTGGTGCGCCTGCTGCTGGAACGGCGCAGCGATTTTGCCCTGTCCGGCGGGGTGCGCTTCGGCGGTGCCGCGACACTGTCGCTGGATGATGCCTTCGCCGCCGGCTTCGATCATGTCGCGCTGTGCATGGGCGCGGGCCGGCCCACGGTGCTGGATATTCCGAACGCGCTGGCGCGCGGCGTGCGCCAGGCCTCGGATTTCCTGATGGCGCTGCAGCTGACCGGGGCGGCCAAGCGGGGCTCGATCGCCAATCTGCAACTGCGTCTGCCGGTGGTGGTGATCGGCGGCGGGCTGACGGCGATCGACACGGCGACCGAGGCATTGGCCTATTACGTGCGCCAGGTGGAGAAATTCGCCGCCCGCCACGCCGTTCTGGCGGCGGCGGGCCGCGCCGATCTTGCCACGTTGAGCGAGGAGGATCGCGCCATCGCCGGCGAATTCCTCGCTCATGCCGCGGCCATCGCCGCGGAACGGGCCGAGGCGGCGCGCGAAGGGCGGGCGCCACGCCTGGCGCAGCTTCTGGATGGCTGGGGTGGCGCCACCATCGCCTATCGCCGCGCCCTGACGGAAGCGCCGTCCTATACGCTCAACCACGAAGAAGTGGAGAAGGCGCTGGAGGAAGGCGTGCGCTTCGCCGAAGGGCTGACGCCCGAGGCGGTGGAGGTCGATCGCTGGGGCCATGCCTGCGCGGTGGTGCTGCGCGGCCGCGACGGCGCCGCGCATCGTCTGCCGGCGGGCGCCATTCTGGTCGCCGCCGGCACCCAGCCCAATACCGTCCTGGCGCGCGAGGATGCGCGCATCACCCTCGACGGACGCTATTTCCAGGCGATCGACGCGCATGGCGACAAGGTCGCGCCGCCGCGTGGGCTGGCCAAGCCGGAGCGGGCGGAGGTGCTGATGCATCGCTGGCCGGATGGCCGTTTCGTCAGCTTCTTCGGCGATCTGCACCCGAGCTTCGCCGGCAACGTGGTCAAGGCGATGGCCGGCGCCAAGCGCGGCTATCCGGTGGTCTCGGCCATGCTGGGCGGGCGCGAACCGGCCAGCGCGGAGGCCGCCGGCAGCTTGCTCGCGCGCATGCGGGCGGATCTCTCCGCGCATGTGCACGCCGTGCACCGCCTGACCCCGACCATCGTCGAAGTGGTGCTGCACGCCCCCGCCGCCGCCCGCGCCTTTCGCCCCGGCCAGTTCTACCGGCTGCAGAATTTCGAGCAGACCGCGCCGCGCGTGGCGGAACCGGGCATGGCGGCGACGATCCTGGCGATGGAGGGGCTGGCCATGACCGGCGCCTGGACCGATCCCGAAGCCGGGCTGGTATCGGTGATCGCGCTGGAGATGGGCGGCAGTTCCGATCTCTGCGCGACGCTGCGCCCGGGCGAGGCGGTGGTGCTGATGGGTCCGACCGGCACGCCGACCGAGATCCATGCCGGCACCCAGGTGCTGCTGGCCGGCGGCGGGCTGGGCAATGCGGTGCTGTTCTCGATCGGCGCGGCGCTGCGCGCGGCGGGCAGCAAGGTGCTGTATTTCGCCGGCTACAAGGAGGAAGCCGACCGCTACAAGACCGAGGAGATCGAGCGGGCGGCCGATGTCATCGTCTGGTGCTGCGACCGTGCCCCGGGTTTCGTGCCCAACCCGGCCCGGCCGCAGGATCGCGCTTTCGTCGGCAATATCGTCGAGGCGATGGCGGCCTATGGCGAGGGGCGGCTGGGGGAATGCGTGCTTGCTCTCGCGGCGTCACGCCATCTGATCGCGATCGGCTCGGACCGCATGATGCAGGCGGTGGGCGCGGCGCGGCATGGCGTGCTGGCGCCGTTTCTGGCCGGGCTGGAAACGGCGATCGGTTCGATCAACAGCCCGATGCAGTGCATGATGAAGGAGGTCTGTGCGCAATGCCTGCAGGCCCATATCGATCCCGCGACCGGGGCGCGCAGCGTGGTGTTCAGCTGTTTCAATCAGGACCAGGCGCTGGACCGGGTCGATTTTCCCCTGCTGCATGAAAGGCTGGGGCAGAACCGGCTGGCCGAATGGCAGACCGGGCGATGGGTGGACCGGGCGCTGCGAGCCGCAGGCGCCCGGCCCTGAGGCGTTACTTCGTCTCTTCCATCTGGCCGCGGATCTCGCCGCCCGGATTGGCCTTGGTGTGCACGTTCACATAAACCATGCCGGTCTCGAAATCCTTGATCTCGGCCGGGGTCAGCTTGGCCATGCCCTTGATCGGGCTGGTCGGCGCCTTGCCCAGCGGCACCAGCACCCCGGCATTCTTGCCGGCGGCGGCGGGGCCGTGGAAATGCGCCATCGTCGCCGGGCCGGACAGGCCGGAGAAGGTGACGGTGTAGTTCAGCATGCCGGTTGCCGTGTCCAGCGTGGCCATGGCCATGCCGGTGCCGTTGCCGGTCTTGGGCGGAACTTCCTGCGCGCCGTCCATTTTCGCCATGAAGTGCAGGGTGGCGGCATGGGCGGGAACGAAGGATGCGGCGGTCAGACCGGCAAGCAGGCCGGCGGCGATCAGAGTGGGACGCATCGGAAAACCTCCTGGGGTTGTTGGGCACTGCAGCGTGAGGACCGAAGGCGGAACCGTCCTGGGGCCGAATCACGCGATCGAACGGAAAGCCGGAGCCGGAGGGGGGGCGAAGCCGACCCCTTCCTGCTCCCTATCAGGCCGCGCGCAGCGTGGCCGAAATAGGGCCGCACCGGCACGCGCAGGAGGTGGGGCTGCGCGTCAGAATTTCACCCCGACCCCCACCCCCACTACGCTGACACCGGTCGAGTAGATGCCGTTGAGAATGCCGGCGCTGGGCGTTGCGCTGTAATTCACCCCGCCCGGGCCGAAACCGAACTCGTGCAGGAAGGAGGCTTTCAGCGTCACCGCCGGGCTGACGGCGTATTGCGCGCCGAACCCCAGCAGCGCCTCGTTCATGGTGGGCAGGCGGGGGGTGCGGCTGGCATCGGTGGCCGGGCTTTCATCCAGGCCGGTGCCCATCTGCAGCATCAGCCCGGGTACCGAGGCGGGCGACCAGTTCAGGCCGACCGAGCCCATCCAGCTGGCATGGAAATGCAGTTGCAGCGTCTGCTGCGACCCGTTCAGGCCGTTGATGGCGATCGAGGGGATCACCGCCCAGTCGGTCCATTGCACGGTGCCGAGGGCGGCCAGATGCGGGTTGATCTGCCACACCGCGCCCAATGTCAGCACATCCGGCACGGTGATCACGGTGCGGACCGGGGTGGCCAGCGCCGCCAGCGCGCCGGCGGCCGGCGGCGACAGGGCGGCAAGCAGCGGCGGGATGAAGACGGATTGCGTGCCCTCCATCGCATTGCGGATGCGCGAGCGGTAATCGATGCCGAAGCGCCAATCGGCCAGCGGCTTCCACAACACGCCGAGATGATAGCCGACCGACCAGTCGCCGCTGGAGACATCGAGGGCGGGATCGCCGGTCAGGGCGGCGGTCGGGCCGGTATTGATCGCGGTGGTCAGGCGGGCGGCGAAATGGTCGATGATCGGCCCGCCGCCCACCGACAGGCTGGGGCTCAGACGATAGGCGATCACCGGGCCGATCTCGATATCGCGGATCGAGGAGACGCCGGCCTGGTAGCGCCCGACGAAATCGCTGGGGTAGACGACGCTGTCGCCGAACGGCGTTTCCACCGCCAGCCCCAGGCGCAGCCGCGGCGTGACGGCCCAGACCGCGGCAAAGGACGGGGTGATCAGCGCGCCGCCGGCATTACCGCCATCGCTGCCGGCGATCGGTTTGCCGCCCAGCAGATTGCTGCCGCTGAAGGTGATGTTGGTGAACAGCCCGTTCAGACCGAGATCGACCTCGGTGGTCGACAGCTCGGTCATGCCGGCCGGGTTGGACCAGGCGGTGCTGGCGTCATAGGCCTTGGCGGCCATGCCGGCGAAGGCGTTGGCCGCCCAATCCGGATCGCCCGGCCGTACCTGCGCGCCGGAGGCATGCGCCGCTCCGCCGTAAAGCGCGGCTGCAAAAAGAACGGAACCGAGCGCAAGCCCGGTCGTGGTAGCTCCGCTCGCCCGACGGTTGCGTCGTGACAAGGGCGGTGGCCGGCTTTTTTGTGGCCGACTCTCGTTGTGCGCGGTCAAGATCGCACCCGGTATCAAAGTTGAAACTAGAGTATCGCCATATCAGTGTCGATTCGCGAGACTTGCCGAAAAACTACGGTCGAACCCGTTTCGATTTCCTTGCCGGTGGTCGGCGGAAAGGCGCAGTTTTTGGCGCCATTTGTCGGCACCATGAAAAAGGCTCTACGATCCCGTCATGTCGCTCCCGCGAGAAATGACAATGCCAAGAAGAATCCAGCCAGGTAACAGGCCGGTTTTTATTGTCATTGTCGATGATTCAACAGCGAATTTAAAGCTCTACGCCAAGCTGGCAGCCGGCGTGGAGCCGAATGTCGCGGTGCAAACTTTCAGCGACCCGCGCAAGGCGCTGGCCTGGATGGCCGAGAACGTGCCCGATCTCGTGATTTCCGATTACAAGATGCCGACCATGCATGGCGCGGATTTCACGCGCCGGGTACGCGCTTTGGCGCATGGCGCGGATGTGCCGATCGTCGTCGTCACCGCCTATGCCGATCGCGATTTCCGGATCGAGGCGCTGGAGGCCGGCGCCAGCGACTTCCTGCAAAGCCCGGTCGATTATTCCGAATTCCAGACCCGGGCACGCAACCTGCTGCGGCTCGGCCGCCACCAGCGGGCGATCCGCGACCATGCCTCCGCCCTGGCCCGCGAACTGGCCGAGAGCGAGAAGTCGCGCGATCAGCTAGTGCGCGAAAGCCGCGAATGGCTGGCCCAGGTGATCGACACCGTGCCGGCCATGGTCAGTGCCACCGATACCGAAGGCAACCGCATCTTCGTCAATGCCTATGAGGCGGAGCTGCTGCGCCATGTCGCCGCCGATGGCGGGTTGAGCGACGCCGCGCGGCGCCATCGCCAGACGCTCGACCGCCAGGTGCTCGATACCGGCCGGGCGCTGGAGGCCTATGAGGAAACCCTGCGCGATGCCGCCGGGACGGAGCGCACTTTCGTCACCGCCAAGGCGCCGCTGCGCGATGCCAAGGGGGTGACGGTGGGGGTGCTGACCACCTCGCTCGACATCACCGAGCGCAAGCGCGCCGAGGCGCGCCTGCTGTTCGAGGCGCAGCACGACCATCTGACCTCGCTGCCCAACCGTGCCCATCTCTATGAGCGTCTGCGCCTGGAAATGGCAGCGGCCGAACCACGCGCCTTCGCCCTGCATTTCATCGATCTCGACCGCTTCAAATACGTCAATGACGGGCTCGGCCATCATGTCGGTGATCGGCTGTTGCAGGACGCGGCGCAGCGCCTGCTGGCGATCGTCGCGGCCGGCGACGTGGTGGCCCGGCTCAGCGGCGATGAATTCGCGATCCTGCAGAGCGGGGCGGAAAATTCGGCGGATGCGGCGGCGCTGGCCAACCGCATCAACCAGGTGCTGGCCGAGCCGTTCATGATCGATGGACGCGAAGTGGCCTCCACCGCTTCGGTCGGAGTGACGCTGTTTCCCCGCGACGGGCGCAGCCCCGACGATCTGCTGCAGAACGCCGATCTCGCGATGTACCGGGTGAAGGGCAGCGGGCGGAACGGCTTCGCCTTCTTCGCCGGCGAGATGCTGTCGCAGGCGCGCGAGGCGATCCGCCTGCAAAGCTCGCTCCGTCGGGCGCTGGAGAATGAGGAATTCGTGCTGTTCTACCAGCCCCAGATCGATCTCGGCACCGGGCGGGTGATCGGGGCGGAGGCGCTGATCCGCTGGCAGAGCCGCACCGACGGGCTGATCTCCCCGGCCGGGTTTCTGCGGGTCGCCGAAGATACCGGCCTGATGCAGAAGATCGACCAATGGGTACTGCGCGAGGCCTGCCGTCAGGCCCGGGCGTGGTGCGATCGTTTGCCGGCGCCGGTGCGGATTTCGGTCAACCTCTCTCCGCTGCGTTTCTCCACGCATACATTCTACGACATGGTGATGCAGGAATTGCAGGCGAGCGATCTGCGCCCGGACCTGCTGGGGATCGAGCTGACCGAGGAAGTGCTGCTGCAACGTTCCCCCGCCGCCGCCGCCGATCTCGATGCGCTGCATGCACGCGGCGTGCGGCTTTCGATCGATGATTTCGGCACCGGCTATTCCTCGCTGGCGCGATTGACCAGCCTGCATGTCGACACGCTGAAGATCGACCGTTCCTTCGTCACCGGGCTGGAGGATGCGAACAACGTCGCCATCGTGCGCGCCGTGGTCAGCCTGGGCCGCGCGCTGAACATGGAAGTGCTGGCCGAAGGCGTGGAGAACGCCTTCCAGATGGAGCAGGTGCGCGCCGCCGGCTGCGATGCGGTGCAGGGCTATTATACCGGCCATCCGATGGATGCCCGCCGGTTCGAGGCATTCATGCGCGGTGCCGGATCGGCCCCGCCGGGCGCGGGACCTGCGGGGGCAGGCAAGCTGGGGGGGGGCGACTGATGGCGCTGCCGTCCCTGTCGGCACGCGCATCCGGGCGCCGTGACGCCTCGGCCGCCGCGCTGATCGCGCGCATTCGCGCCAATGCCGAACACCAGATGGTCGCCAATCGTCTGGCGGCGGGGCTGATCACGCTCGCCTTCAATCAGCTGATCGCCGCGCCCGGCACGCTGGGCGGGCATCCGCTGGCCTCGGTGCTGCTCTATCTGATCTGCGGCCTGGTGGTCGCCGCGCATCTGGCGGTGGCACCGGCACCCTCGAACGTGCGGCGCGTCCTGGCGCTGCTGCTGGATATCGGCGCCATCACCTACGAGATGAAGATCGGCGGGGCGGCGGCGGGCTGGCTGGTACCCGGCTATCTTTGGGTGATTTTCGGCAATGGCTTCCGCTTCGGCGCGCGCTTCCTGCTGGCGGCGATGGGGCTGTCGATCCTCGGCTTCGCCTGGGTGGTGGCGGAGTCGCCATTCTGGCGCAGCCTGCCGGCGCTGTCGCTGGGGGTGACGATCGGGCTGGTGATCCTGCCGCTTTATGCGCTGACGCTGATCACCTCGCTCTCCAAGGCGCGGCGCGCGGCGGAACAGGCCAGCCAGGCGAAATCGTTGTTTCTTGCCAGTGTCAGCCACGAATTGCGCACGCCGCTGAACGCCATCATCGGCATGGGCGCGATGCTGGAGAATTCCCGTCTCGATCCCGATCAGACGGAAATGAGCCAGACCATCATGACGGCGGCGCGCAGCCTGCTGATGCTGATCAACGGCATCCTCGATCTGTCGCGCATCGAAGCCGGGCGCATGCCGGTGTCGCAGGAGGCCTTCGATCTGGCGACGCTGCTGGCCGAGACGCGCAGCCTGTTTCAGGGGCAGGCACGCGCCAAAGGGCTGGGATTTTCCATTCATTGCAGCGCCCGCACCCCGGCTTTGCTGATGGGCGACAGCCGCTGGATGCGCGAAATCCTGCTCAACCTGGTCGGCAATGCCATCAAATTCACCGATCGCGGCGCGATCGGCATCGCTGTCGATGCCACCAGCCTGGCCGATGGCCGTGCCCGGCTGCGGGTGGAGGTTGCCGATACCGGCATCGGCATCTCGCCCGAGGCGCAGGCACGCATCTTCGAGACCTTCACGCAGGCCGATGAAACCATCGTGCGCCGCTATGGCGGCACCGGGCTCGGCCTCGCCATCACCCGCAAATTCGTCCAGCTGATGGGCGGCGAGATCGGCGTGGACAGCGTGCCCGGCCAGGGCAGCACGTTCTGGTTCACCCTCGATCTCGGCCGCCAGCCCGTCGCACCGGCCGATCCTGCCCGCTTCGCCGGGCTGCGCTGTTTCGTGCTGTCGGCGCGCGCGGGTTTCGCCGCCCCGCTGCTCGGCCAGCTCGCGCAATGGGGCCTGACGGTGGAGCGGGTCGAGGAGGGTGCGATCCCGCCCGCTTTGGCAGCCGCGCTGCCGGCGATGGAGGCGGGCGGCGCGGTGCTGGCCTTCGCTGCCGCGGCGGGTGGCCGGAATGCGCCGGAATTCGCCGCCCTTGCCACCGGCGGGGCGCTGTCTTTCGTCGCGCTGCGCGAGCAGGGATTCGCGGGGCTTCCGCCGCCGGCGCAGCGTGCCGCAGTGGCCAGCGTGCTGGGGCTGCCCGCCTCGGACGAGACGCTGGCCAATCTGCTGCATTTCCTGGCCGGCGGTCGCGAAGCGCCGCTGACCGGTGCTGCCGCCGAGCCGGATGGCGAACGGCCGCGCTTCAAAATCCTGATCGCCGACGACAACACCACCAACCAGCGTGTGCTGGAGCGGATCCTGCACTCGGCCGGGCACAGCGTCTCGATCGTCGGCGATGGCGAGCAGGCGCTCGATGCGCTGGCCGAGGAGGTCTTCGACCTGGCCATTCTCGACGTGAATATGCCGGTGGTCAGCGGCATCGAGGCGGCGCGCATCTACCGCTTCACCGCGCTGGGTCAGGCGCGGGTGCCGATCATCGCCCTGACCGCGGATGCGACCGAGCCGACCCGCAAGCTCTGCCTCGATGCCGGGATGGATGCCTGTGTCGTCAAGCCGGTGGAGCCGGCGGAATTGCTGGCGATGATCGAGGAGCTGGTGCTGCGGCTGCGGGCCGAGGGGGTGGCGGTCGCGGCGCCTGGCAGCGTCGTCGCGCGCGCCGCGCCGCCGGCCGCGCTGCCGGCCATCGACCCCGACGTGCTGCTGCGGCTGGAGACGCTGGGCGGGGAGGAATTCGTCGCTGAGATCGCCGATAGTTTCCAGACCGAGGCGCGATTGCGGCTGGACGAGTTGCGCGCGGCGGTGGAGGAGGGCGATACGCTCACCTTCCGCGACCGCGCCCATGCGGTGCGCAGCATCGCCAGCAATATCGGCGCCCGCCCGCTGGCCGAATTGTGCCTGCCCTGGCAGACGATCTCGGCCGAGGAGCTGTCGCATCAGGGCGATCAGCACCTGCTGCGGATCGCCGCCGAGCTCGACCGGATCGATGCAGCGCTCGCCGCCCGCGGGGTCAGCGCCGGGCGCCGCGGCTGAGGGGCGCTACTCCGCTGCCATCGCTGCCCGGCGTTCAGCGGCCTGACGGGCGCGGAAGCGATCCTGAGCGGCGGCGATGCGGCACATCTTGCCGAGATCCTGCTCCGTCAGGTTCATCGCGGTATCGACCCACAGATCGGTGATGTCGCGCAATTCATCGAGCGAGACCGGGCTGACCCGGCGGCGCACCTTATAGATCGCCGATTGCGCGGTCTGGCGGGAGCGGTTGCGGGCGATGTGCTCGCGCACCGCGCGTTCGCCGGTGCCGGTATCGACCACCATGTCGATGGCGCCGAGCGCCAGCATCTCCTCGGCGGTATAGATGCGCCCGCTCATGATCAGCTCCTCGGCCTTCATCATGCCGATGCGCCGCGACAGATAGGTATAGGCGCCCATGCCGGGGAACAGGTTGAAGACGATTTCCGGCAGGCCGAACTTGGCGTGCCGCTCGGCGATCAGCATGTCGCAGGACAGCGCCGCTTCCAGCCCGCCGCCCAGCGCGTCGCCCTGGATCAGCGCGATGGTGATCACCCCCTGGCCATAGCCGGTATGGTTGGCATAGCCGGAAGTGACGCAGGCATGGGCGTATTGGCGCAGCGGCTCCCGCTCGCCGCGGCGGATCTTCTCGGCGAACAGCGTCAGGTCGCCGCCCAGGTTGAACACCCCGTCGGAACGCGAGCCGAGCACGAAATAATCAAACGGTGCCGGCGCGGCTTTCGGGGCGGCGGCGAACAGATCGCCGATCAGGCGCTGCATCTGGGCGAGGTCGGTCAGCAATTCGCGGGTGAAGCTCGGCCGTTCGCGCGGGCGCATGAAGCACCAGAAGGCGCGATCCTCCTCGGTCAGGCGGACATCGAGGCTGGCGAAGCGCTGGCCGGCGACGATGGCGGCGGGGGTGATGTGGCTGGCCAGTTCCTCGGGCGGCAGCGGCGGCGCGGCGGGACTGTGCGGCAACTCGGCGAATACTTGCGGAGCGGTTTCGAGAGTTGTCGGGCGTCGCGCCTGCAAGCCGACCGGCGAGGGGCGGGCGAGGCTTTGCTGATCGTGCACGAACGTCATGATTCACCTGTGCGGTTGTAGAAAATTGTCATCAAGCACGGTTACGTTGCCGCTGCTTGCCCCCACCATGCCGATGCGGGTAGAGAAAAGCGACTCGCAAGAATCAGCGTGCAGCGGGCGCGAAGCCCCTGAAATTCGGAGGTTTGTTCCGGCCGCGTCGCCCGTCCGATCAAGGCTTCGTGAAAGAATCCTGTTTTGCTCTGCGGAGTTTACGCATGTGGCGCTGCGACGCAGCGTTACGGTAAGCGGTGCCGCAATGGTGCGTAACGTCCGAAAAACGCATTTTTAACGAACAAATCCTTGCGGCTTCGATAGATTTTGTTCCGGTCCAATTAGAACATTCAGGGAACTTTTGCGGTTTTTCCTCTGGATGGACAGCATTGCGACGGCAGCACAAGAAATAGGCAGTGTGCTGCGACATCGAGTCGGCAAAAATTCTACAACCGTTGCGTGCCCGTTCTTGGTGGGACTCGGAATTTCCAACATTCGTGCCGAATTGCTGCGGTTTTTCATATATAAGTTTCAGAATGCCGCTTAGATCGCTGAAAAAATTGACAATATATTTTTCGCAGCAATGAAGATTTATAAACCAAGAAATGCCAAATAGAATTTATATAAAAAATCCATGTGCTAAGAACACAGGCGATTTTTTCCGCGGCGATCGTCCTTCCTACAAAGGTGGCCAGCGTCGCGTTCTGTCCGCTTCCTGGGCAGCATTCAGGCTCGGTCCGTCGGCAACCTGGCGCGGGTGGTCGGGCAGGCTGGCCGGGTATTTCCAGCAATCCACCACGCCCAGGCTGCGCGTGCAGAATGGCTGCGCCGGCGGTTCCGGTTCCGGCCTGCGGCAATAGGTCTTGCCCGCGTCCAGGCGCACCACCGAGCAATCCTTGCCGGTCACCGCTGAATAGACCGCATCGGGGATGGTGCGATGGATGATGGCGATCGAGGCGACGCCGGCAACGGCACCGCCGGCGATCACCTGCGGCGCGGTGTAGCCGCAGCCGCCCAGGCCGGCGATCAGGCCCAGCATCAGGACCATGCCCGGAAACGGCGCGGGGAAGGGCGGGGCGGCGAAAGGCGGGCGGCGCATCGGCCGAGACTGCGCCCGCACGGGTAAACGGAAGATGAGCGCCAGCGGCATGGCCGCGCGCGCGGGCGGTTTCGCTGGCGGGCAAAGCCCTTTATGGTCCGCCCGCCGCCGTCGCGCTACGCAGATGGCCGCCGTCGCGGCAGGCAGATGAGTGAGAGGGTTCGTGTCCGACATCTTCGACGAGATCAACGAGGACCTTCGCGCCGAACGCATGGCCGCGCTGGCCCGCCGCTATGGCTGGCTGGTGGCGGTGGCGGTGCTGGCCGTTCTGCTCGGCGCCGGCGGCTGGCAGGGCTGGCGCTGGTATCAGGCCCGCCAGGACAATGCGGCGGCCACCGCCTATCTGAACGCCGCCGATGCCGCCGCCGCCATTCCGCATGATCCGGCGGCGCGTCAGGCGGCGATGCAGGGTCTGCTCGGCCTTGCCCAGCACGGTCCGGCCGGCTATCGGACCCTGGCGCGGCTGCGCGCGGCGGCGCTCGATGCCGATGGCGGCGACCAGGCCCAGGCGCTGGCGCTGTGGAACGCGGTGGCGGCCGATCAGGCGGCCGATCCGCTGATGCGCGACCTCGCCAACCTGCTTTGGGCGATGCACCAGGTCGATCATGGCGATCCGGCACTGGTCGGCGCCCGGCTGAAGGCGCTGACGGTGCCGGCCAACCCCTTCGCCCCGCTGGCGCGCGAGCAACTGGCCCTGCTCGATCTCCGCCTGGGCCGGGTGGCCGCGGCCCGCACGGCGCTTGCCGCCCTGGCCGCTGATCCCGCGGCTACCCCCGATCTGCGCGGTCGCGCCAAAGGGCTGCTCGATCAGCTCGGCGGGGCCTGATGATGGCGAAAGAGATCCAATCCATGCAGGCAGACATGCCGCCTTCCCGACTGCGCGGGATTTCCCGCCGCGCCGCGCTGCTCGCGCCGCTCGCCCTGTCCGGCTGCGGCATATGGGATGACTGGTTCGGCACCCACAAGCCGCGCCTGCCCGGCAAGCGCGAGCAGGTGATGCCGCTGCGCCACGCGCTGGAAATGACCGGCGCGCCGGTCCGCCCGACCCTGCCGGCGCCGGTGCGCAATGCCGGCTGGCCGCAGGCTGGCGGCAACCCGGCCCATCTGATGGGCCATCTCGCCGCCGCCCCCGATCTGCGCGAGGCCTGGTCGGCCGATATCGGCGCCGGCGGCGGCTATCGCCGCGCCTTGCTGGCCCAGCCGGTGGTCGCTGCGGGGCAGGTCTACACCATGGATTCGCGCGGCTTCGTCTCGGCCTTCCGGTTGAGCGACGGGCGCCATCTCTGGCGCTTCGACACCCGGCCCAAGAAGGACGAGAATTTCAATGTCGGCGGCGGCCTCGGCATTGCCGACGGGTTGCTGTTCGCGGTCAACGGGCTGGGCGCGCTGGTGGCGCTGGATGCCGCCAGCGGCAAGCTGCACTGGCGCCAGGATATCGGCGCGCCGGCCCGTTCGGCCCCGACCATCGCCGATGGCCGCGTCTATTTCTCGACGATCGAGGACAAGCTGCTGGCCCATGCCGTCGATGATGGCCGCGCCTTGTGGACCTATCAGGCGGCCAGCACCGGCCAGGCCCTGCTCGGCCAGCCGGCGCCCGCTTTTGCCGACGGGCTGGTGGTGGCGGGCTTCGGCTCCGGCGAACTCGCGACGCTGCGCGCCGATAGCGGCAGCGTGGTATGGACGGATAATCTCGGCACGGTCGATGCCTCCAGCGCGCTGGCCGCCTTCTCCTCCATCCGCGGCCTGCCGGTGATCGCCGCCAGCACCGTCTTCGCGATCGGCGTGGGCGGGCTGATGGTCGCCCTCGATCTCCATTCGGGACGCCATCTCTGGGAGCGCTCGGTCGCCGGCATCGACACGCCCTGGGTGGCCGGCGACTGGGTGTTCGTGGTCGCGCTGGATCAGAAGATCGCCGCCCTCAATGCCCGCGACGGCTCGGTCGGCTGGGTCACGCAGCTGCCGCGCTTCAAGAACGAGAAGAAGCAGAAGCATCCGATCACCTGGTATGGCCCGGTGCTGGCCAGCAACCGGCTGGTGGTGGCCGGCACCGATCAGAACGCAGTGGCGATCAGCCCCTTCACCGGCGCGGTGCTGGGCCGCCAGCGCCTGTCCGATGCCGCCGCCATGGGGCCGATCCTGGCCGATGGCACGCTGCTGCTGGTCACCGAGGACGGGCGCCTGCGGGCGCTGCGCTGATCGGGACGGCATGACCCAATCCCTGCCCGTAGTGGTGATCGCCGGGCGGCCGAATGTCGGCAAATCCACCCTGTTCAACCGCCTGGCCGGGCGGCGCGCGGCGATCGTCGCCGATACGCCCGGCGTGACCCGCGACCGCAAGGAGGCGGAGGCACGTTTGCGCGGGCGCGAGGTCCAGCTGATCGACACGGCCGGGCTGGAGGAAGCGGCGCCGGAAACGCTGGCCGGACGCATGCGCCAGGTTTCGGCCAGTGCCGTGGCGTTGGCCGATCTGGTGGTCTTCGTCGTCGATGCCCGCGCCGGGGTGACGCCGGCCGATGCGCATTTCGCCGCCTGGCTGCGCCGCCAGGACAAGCCGGTGCTGCTGGTCGCCAACAAGGCCGAGGGGCGAGGCGGGGCGGCTTCGGTGCTGGATGCCTATGAACTCGGCCTGGGCAGCCCGCTCGCGGTCTCGGCCGAACATGGCGAGGGCATTTCGGAATTAATGTCCGAAATCGCCGACCGCCTGCCGCCGCTTGCGGAAGCCGATGCGGCCGAGGATGCCGCCGCGCCGCTGAAACTGGCCATTGTCGGCCGGCCCAATGCCGGCAAATCGACCCTGCTCAACCGCCTGCTGGGCGAGGAGCGGATGCTGACCGGGCCCGAACCCGGCCTGACCCGCGATGCGGTGGCCAGTCTGCTGACCGATACCGACGGCCAGGTGATCGAGATCGTCGACACGGCCGGGCTGCGCCGGCGCGCCCGGGTCGAGGAATCGCTGGAGAAAATGGCGACCGGGGCGGCGATCGGCGCGCTGAAAATGGCCGAGGTGGTGGTGTTGGCCGTCGATGCCGCGCTGGGGCTGCACGATCAGGATCTGCAGATCGCCCAATTGACCGAACGCGAGGGCCGCGCCTGCGTGCTGGTGCTGAATAAATGGGATGCGGTGCCTGACCGCGAAGCGACGCGCCGGGCCATTGCCGATCGGTTGGAAAGAAGCCTGGCGCAGATGAAGGGCATTCCCGTCGTCACCCTGTCGGCGATGACCGGGGCGGGGATCGACAAGCTGCTGCCCGCCGTGCGCCGGGTGCATGCGCTGTGGAATAAGCGCCTGCCGACCGCCGCCCTTAATCGCTGGTTCGAGCAGGCTTTGGCCCGCCACGCCCCGCCTTTGGTCGATGGGCGGCGGTTGAAGCTGCGCTATGTCACCCAGGCGAAGGCGCGCCCGCCCACTTTCGTGGTGTTCGGCACCCGCGCCGAACGTCTGCCGGAGGCCTATCAGCGCTATCTGGTGAATAGCCTGCGGGAGGATTTCGATCTTCCCGGTGTGCCGATCCGCCTGCAATTGCGCGGTACGGCCAATCCCTACGCGCCGGATTAGTCGCGGATCTGATCCGCACAAATCAGCCTTGCGTACAACGCGGCTTGCCATCGCCGTTCCCTGCGGACAATCCGGAGCCATGTCAGGCACCGTGCCGGGCGCGGGCGGCAGCCATGCCGCCGATCCACGACAAGACCCGACGGCACGACCCGGCGCCGTACAGGCCGGAGGAGGAAACATCAGCCCATGGAAAATATCGAAACCAGAACGATCGCCAAGGTCACGCGACGCATCGTGCCCTTCCTGATCGTCTGCTACTTCGCCGCCTATCTCGATCGCGTGAATGTCGGCTTCGCCGCCTTGACCATGAACAAGGCGCTCGGCCTGTCGGCGTCGGCCTTCGGCTTGGGGGCGGGCATCTTCTTCCTGTCCTATTTCGTGTTCGAAGTGCCGTCCAACCTGCTGCTGGAACGCTTCGGCGCGCGCAAATGGATCGCCCGCATCATGTTCACCTGGGCCATCCTGTCCGGGGCGATGGCCTTCATCCATTCGGAAAGCAGCTTCTATATCGTCCGCGTGCTGCTGGGCGCGGCCGAGGCCGGCTTCTTCCCCGGCATCATCTTCTACCTCACGCTGTGGTTTCCGGCCGCTTATCGGGCGCGGATCATCGGCTATTTCATGGTGGCGATCCCGCTTTCCACCGTCATCGGCGGACCGGTCTCCGGCCTGCTGCTGGGCATGGACGGATTTGCCGGTTTTGCCGGCTGGCAATGGCTGTTCATCATGGAAGCGGTGCCGGCGCTGGTCCTGGCCTTCGCGGTGCTGGTCTATCTGACCGACAAGCCCGAACAGGCCACCTGGCTGACGGCGGAGGAACGCACCTGGCTGAGCACGCGTCTGGCCGCCGAGCAGCGTCTGCGCGAGACCGAGAAATCCTTCTCGGTGATGGAAGCGCTGGGCAATACCCGCGTGCTGCTGCTGTCCTTCGTCTATTTCGGCGCGGTGGCGGTGAATTACGGCCTCGGCTTCTTCCTGCCGACCATCGTGCATGGTTTCGGCCTGTCCTATACCGCGACCGGCTTCGTCACCGCGCTGCCCTTCGCGGTCGGCGCCGTCGCCATGGTCTATTGGGGGCGCCGGTCGGATGCCAAGGGCGAACGCAGCGAGCATGTCGGCCTCGCTTTGCTGATTTCCGGCCTCGGCATCGCCGCGTCCACCCTGATCGAGGATCCGACCGGCAAGATGATCGCGATCAGCATCGCAGGCTTCGGTATCTTCGCCGTGCTGCCGGTGTTCTGGACGCTGCCGACCGCCTTCCTCTCCGGCCCGGCCGCGGCGGGCGGCATCGCCATCATCAACTCGCTGGGCAATCTCGCGGGGTTTGCCGGCCCCTATGTGGTGGGGATCATCAAGGATCGTACCGGCAGCTTCACCATCGGTCTGCTGGTGATCGCGGGCGCGGCTTTTCTGGCGATGATGGTGGCGCTGTCGCTGCAGCACGACACCAAGCTGGAGGCGCCGCCGGCGGAATAGCCGGCGACTATCCCGGCATGGCGATGCGTTCGCCATGCCGGGTCTCGCCCGGCAGACATAAGGCGGCAATCGCCGGGGCGACGTCTTCGGGGCGGCGCAGATCGGCGATATCCTCGCCCGGAAAGGCCTGGCGGCGCAGCCGTGTGGCGACCGGGCCGGGATCGAACAGATTGATGCGCAGCCGCCCGGTGCGGTTTTCATCGGCCCAGCACAGCGCCAGCATCTCCTCCGCCGCCTTGGTGGCGGCGTAGATGCCCCAATAGCCTTTGGGCGCGCGCGCGCGGGCATCGGCCAGGAACACGGCGCGGCCCTCCGGTGCTGCCTGAAGCAGCGGGCCGCAACTGCGGATCAGCCGCCAGGTCGCGTCGATATGCACGCCGGACGCCTCGGCGAAATCCTTGTTCTGGATATGCGGCGCGGGCGTCAGCCGGCCCAGCGTGCCGGCGGCATGGACCAGGATATCGAGCCGCTTGAAACGCTGAAACAGGCTCGGCCCCAGCGCATCGACCGTCTCCCCCGCCGTGAGGTCGAGCGGGATCAGCGTCGCCTCCCGCCCTTCGGCGCGCAGCGTATCGTCCACTTCCTCCAGCCCGCCCTGGGTGCGCGCGCATAGCACGACATGCGCGCCGAGCCGGGCGAGGGCGAGGGCGCTGGCCGCGCCGATCCCCCGACTCGCCCCGGTGATCAGGGCGATGCGACCGTCGAGCGGTGCGGCCATGCTCAGTGTTCTTCGGCGAGCAGCGATAATTGCTGCTCGGCATTGTCGGTCCGGTCGGGCACCGCGATCGGATATTCGCCGGTGAAGCAGGCATCGCAGTAATGCGGCGCGCCGGCATCGCGCCCGGGCTTGCCGAGGGCGCGGTACAGCCCGTCATGGGAGATGAAGGCGAGGCTGTCGGCGCCGATCAGACTGGCCATCTCCTCCACCGAATGGCGGGCGGCGAGCAGCTTGCTGCGTTCGGGCGTGTCGATGCCGTAGAAGCAGGAATGGGTCGTGGGCGGGGAGGAGATGCGCATATGCACCTCCCGCGCGCCGGCCTGGCGGACCATTTCGACGATCTTGCGGCTGGTGGTGCCGCGCACGATCGAATCATCCACCAGGATCACCCGCTTGCCTTCCAGCACCGGACGGTTGGCGGAATGCTTCAGCTTGACGCCGAGATTGCGGATATGGTCGGTCGGTTCGATGAAGGTGCGGCCGACATAATGGTTGCGGATGATGCCCAGTTCGAAGGGCAGGCCGCTTTCGGCGGCATAGCCCATCGCCGCCGGCACGCCGCTATCGGGCACCGGCACGATGACATCGGCGGCGACGGCGGATTCGCGGGCCAACTCGGCACCGATGCGCTTGCGCGCCTCATAGACCGGCATCCCTTCCATCACCGAATCGGGGCGGGCGAAATAGATGTATTCGAACACGCAGAAACGCTCGCGCGCGCGTCCGAAGGGCCGGATGCTGTGCACGCCCTGGTCGTTGATGACGACGATCTCCCCGGGCTCGACATCGCGGACGAATTCCGCCCCGACGATATCGAGGGCGCAGGTCTCACTCGCCAGCACCCAGCCGCCCGTGCCCTCGGCGCCGATCCGCCCCAGAATCAGCGGCCGCACGCCCAGCGGATCGCGCACCCCCATCAGCGCCTGGTTGGACAGCGCCACCAGCGAATAGGCGCCGACCACCTGCTTCAGCGCATCGATCAGCCGGTCCACCACGGTGGAATAGAGGCTGATGGCGATCAGATGGACGAAAACCTCGCTATCCGTGGTGCTTTGGAACAGGCAGCCGCGGCGGACCAGGGCGCGGTGCAACGCGTGGGCATTGGTCAGGTTGCCATTATGCGCCACCGCGAAGCCGCCGAATTCGAAATCGGCGTAGAGCGGCTGGACATTGCGCAGAATGGTCTCGCCGGTCGTGGCATAGCGGTTATGGCCGATGGCGATGCGCCCGGGCAGGCCGGCCATGACGCGGGCATCGCCGAAATTATCGCCGACCAGACCCATGCCCTTATGAGAATGGAAGCGCGCCCCGTCATAGCTGACGATGCCGGTCGCTTCCTGGCCGCGATGCTGCAGCGCATGCAGGCCAAGCGCGGTGACGGCCGCCGCATCGGGCACGTTCCAGACGCCGAAGACGCCGCATTCCTCGTGGAAATGATCGTCGTCCGGCCGGGTTTCCTCGGCGCGATGGATCGGGTGCATCGGTTCCGGCCTCCGCTACTGCCGGGCTGGCGGCGTGCCAAGCGCGCTGCCGGCAGGGATCGAGTGCATCAGGGCGTCGATGCCGGGGGTTGCTCCGGTCGACGGGGTGGCGACGTTCGGGCGAAGATTGGCCGGCAGGCGCGCCATCGCCCATTGCGCCCCGTCAATGACCAGCGGCAGGGAGCGTGCGTGCAACACCGGCGCCGGCCATTGCGCGACCGGGATCGCCCACCCAGCCGCGATATAGGCAGCCACCACCAGAACTGCACCCCGTGCGATCCCGAATAGCAGCCCCAGCGATCGGTCGACCCCGCCCAGCACGGAGGCGCGGACCAGCGCGCCGATCCAGCGGCAGAGCAGCGCCAGGATGATCAGCGTGACCAGGAACAGCACCGCCCCGGTGATCGCGTTCACCGCATCGACGTTGGAGATGCCGAAAGAGGCGAGCCAGGTCTGAAAGCGCGGATGGGCGAGCGGAAAGCCCCACCAGGTGACGATGGCGGCACCGACCCAGGCGCCGATATGCAACACCTCGTGGACGAAGCCGCGCAGGAAGGCGAGCAGGCCGGAGATCGCCAGCACCGCCAGAATAATGAGATCGACCCAGTTCATCGCTGCTGCATCGCTGGCCGGGTTTCCCTGTCCGCTCGGGCTGCGAGGCGGGTTATCGGACCGTTTCGCCGTCCCGCCAAGCCCCATCGCCCGGCTCAGGCATTTTCCTCGCGGAATTGAGCGACGAGGTCGGATAAATGCCCGATCTCGGTCAGGCCGAGCCCGTCCGGCGCGCCGGCGCGGCGCTGGCCATGCGCCACCCGCCTTGGCAGGACGGCACGGTCGAAGCCGAGCTTGGCCGCCTCCTTCAGCCGCGACTCGGCTTGCGCCACCTGACGGATCTCGCCCGACAGCCCGACCTCGCCGAAATAGACCGTGCCCGGGCGGGTCGGGATATCGGAGGCGGCGGAGGCGAGCGCCGCGGCCACCGCCAGATCGGCCGCCGGCTCGCCGATGCGCAGGCCGCCGGCGATATTCAGATAGACGTCATTGCCCGACAGGCGCAGCCCGCAGCGGGTTTCCAGCACCGCGAGCAGCATCGACAGCCGCCCCTGATCCCAGCCGATCACCGAGCGGCGGGGCGAGCCGCCGGGATTGGGGGCGAGCAGGGCCTGGATTTCCACCAGCACCGGGCGGGTGCCCTCCAGCCCCGCGAAGACCGCGCTGCCGGAGATGTTGCCGCGCCTTTCGGCCAGGAACAGGGCGGAGGGGTTGGCGACCTCGGCGAGGCCGGCATCCGTCATCTCGAACACGCCGATCTCGTCGGTCGCGCCGAAGCGGTTCTTCACCCCGCGCAGGATGCGGAACTGATGGCCGCGATCGCCTTCGAAATAGAGCACCGCATCGACCATATGCTCCAGCACGCGCGGCCCGGCGAT
>JAGWRU010000189.1 GCA_028869595.1 Rhodospirillales bacterium | reverse complement strand
GGCGAGGCGGCGCTGGCGCGCAAGCGCGACGCGGCCGGGCGGGTGCGGCTGGCGCCAGGGATCGTCGCGGCGCTGGAGGCGCTGGGCACCCGGCACAGGCTGAGCCTGCCGGGGCGGCAATAGGATCGATTTCAGGCACGCTCCTTCTCGTTGAGATCAGAAAAATTCTTGATCTTGACCGCGTGATCCGGGAAACGAGCGACGATCTCCAACTCGCCGCCCATCGCCTCGATGAAACGGCGCAACGTGCTGACATACATGTCCGCCCGCTTCTCGACCTTGGCGACGGAACCCTGGTTGATCTGGAGCGTCTGCCCGATTTCCTCCTGCGACAGCTTCAAGGCGAGACGCAACTCGGCGAGGTTCATTGCCTCGCTGAGACGCAGCGCCTCGGTTTCCGCCTTGGCCTGGGCCTCGGGCGACATGCGGGCCCGAAGCTCCGCGAAGCTATGCCTGCCGGCCATCGTTCCTCTCCTTCTCCAACGCGGCCAGATGCTCGTCGTAGATGGCATCGGCGATCGGGATCATCCGTTCGTAAAACCGCCGATCGCCGGTCTTGTCACCGCCGATCAGCAGGATGGCCATGCGGCGCGGATCGAAGGCGTAGAACACCCGCAAGGGCTTGCCGCCGCTCTGCACGCGCAACTCCCGCATATGGGCGTGACGCGACCCGTTGATGCCGCTCGAATACGGGAAAGGCAGGCTGGGGCCGCGCTGCTCCAACTTGCGGACATGGGCGTCGATGCTGACCTGCTCGGCTTCGGTGAGGGTATCCCACCAGTCACCGAACTCGTCGGTATATTCGACCGGCCATTCCATAACACAAATACTATTCCTTTTCAGGGCTTAAATCAAGCCATCCAGTGCCAACGTCGACGCAAGCCGAGGAGATCACTCGGAAAGGGAGTGCCCCTCTCCCAGTCAGTCTTCCCTACTTCCCGCGCGGTTCATGCGCGAGACCTGACTGCCAATCGCGTCTTCGACCCCAATGACGTGATCCTCTTTCGGCGCATCGGTCCTGATCCGTGGGCGCCGGTATAAGCCGCCCGACCCGGCAACGCGGTGCCGCGCGATCCTAACCCGCCAGCATCCCTTGCCGCGCCAGCCATGCCGCATACCAGCCGGGCCAGGCCATGGTGGCGGTGCCGGGCCGGCCCATGCCGAACCCATGCTTGCCGGTTTCCGGCCGGTGCAGTTCCACCGCCACGCCGGCGCGGCGGCAGGCTTCCGCCATCAGCACCGTATTCTGCGGATTGGAGATCGGGTCGTCCTGCGCCTGCACCAGAAAAGTCGGAGCATCGCCGTGTCGCACATGGGTCTGCACCGACCATTGCGCGCCGGCGGCCGCCGATGGGTGTTCGCCGATCATCATCCGCCGCGTCCAGGTATGGTCATAGGGCGGCATCAGGGTGATCACCGGATAGGCCAGCGCCAGCGCGTGGATGCCGACGGGCTGGGCATCGGCGACATCGACCGGGGCATAGGCGCCGAGCGCCGGGGCAACGCCGGCAAGCCCCATCAGATGTCCGCCGGCGGAAAATCCCAACAGCCCGATCCGCGCCGGATCGATTGCCCAGTCTTTGGCATGGGCGCGCAGCAGGCGGATGGCGCGCAGCGCATCCTGCACCGGGGCATGCGGGCCGGCCGTCCAGCCCTCGCCCGGCAGGCGATAGGTCAGCACCGCTGCGGTGATGCCGCGCGCATTCAGCCAGGCCGCGGCGGGATCGGATTCATGGCGGTTCTCGATGCGCTTATAGCCGCCGCCCCCGGCAATCAGCACCACCGCCCCGTTGGGCCGGGCCGGGCGATGCAGCGCCAGGGTAGGGATCGCAATATTGCTGACGCCGCCTTTGGCGTTCACCGCCAGCGGGCCGTGCGGCCCGCCGCCGCCCGGCGGCGTGCCGGGCCATAAGGGCAGGGGGAGCACGGCGGATGCGCGCGCCGGCAGGCTATGGGAAAGCCAGGCGGCGGCAGGGCAGAGCAGGGCGGCGCGGCGGCTGAGCATGGCGGGCATCCCGTCGGGAGACCGCAATTCTTCGCCGCCGCGCCGTGTCGCGCAAGGCCGCGCCGCGCCGGATGGCCGGCCGGCCTGGCGCAGGCTCAGACGATGCTCAGCCCGACATCGACATTGTTGCGCGTGGCATTGGAGTAGGGGCAGATCTGATGCGCGGCGGCGACCAGTTTTTCGGCCTCCGCCCGGTCGAGGCCCGGCAGGTTGATCGCCAGCGCGGCGGTGATGCCGAAGCCGCCCTCGCTGCGCGGGCCGATGCCCACGGTGGCCGTCACGGTGGTATCGACCGGCACCTTGATCTTGAGCTGCCCGCTTGCCGCCTTCATCGCGCCCAGGAAGCAGGCCGAGTAGCCGGCGGCGAAAAGCTGTTCCGGATTGGCGCCGTCGCCGCCAGGTCCGCCGAGTTCCTTCGGCACGGCGAGCTTGACCGAGAAATTCCCCTCCGCCGTGCGCGCGCTGCCGTCGCGTCCGCCAATGGCGGTGGCGGAGGTGGTGTATTTGACATCGACAGGCATGCTGCCCTCCATTCGTTATGGCGATATAAGTTATAGCGATACACGCCTTAGGCCTCGCGATGATCCTTGTCCAGCCGAATTTTTATCGCGATAAAGAGTTGACGCCGTTCCAGGAAGCCCCCCGCCATGTCGATCGCGGCCCCGCTCGATCAGCAGCTTTGCTTTTCCCTCTATGCCGCCAGCATGGCGATCACCCGCCTTTATAAGCCGCTGCTCGACCGGCTGGGGCTGACCTATCCGCAATATCTCGTGTTGCATGCGCTATGGGAGGAGGATGGGCGCGGCATCGGCGCCATCGCCGAGCGCCTGGCCCTGGAATCCAGCACGGTGACGCCGCTGGTGCAGCGGCTGGAAGCGGCGGGATTGCTGCGCCGGCAGCGCGATCCCGGCGATGAGCGGCGGGTGCGCGTCCATCTGACGCCGCGCGGGGCGGCCTTGCGCGAGGAATGCGGCTGCCTGGCCGACGCGCTGATCGCGCGTTCCGGCCTGGATGCGACCAGGCTTGCCGCCCTGCATCGCGACATCGAGGGGCTGCGCGCGGCGCTCTCCACCGCTAGTGTCTGTCAGACGCCGATAGAAGCGCCTGACCGATACTAGCTTTCTGTTTCGTCGTGCGATTCACGCCTACGGCTACTCCGCCTTCGCCGATCGCACTTTAAGCTCGACCCGCACAACAAGGATTCGCGATGATGCGGCTTTCGGATTTCGATGCGCTGACCTTCGATTGCTACGGCACGCTGATCGACTGGGAAAGCGGCATCACCGCCGCGCTGCGCCCGCTGACCGCGCGGCTTTCGCCGGCGCTGTCGCGCGATGCGGTGCTGCAGGCGCATGCCCGCCACGAAGCCGCGCAGCAGCTGCAAACCCCGGCCAAGCCCTATCGCGAGGTGCTGGCCGTGGTCTATCGCCGCCTGGCGGAGGAATGGGGGCTCGCCGTCTCCTGGGCCGAATGCGTGGCCTATGGAAGTTCCATCCCCGATTGGCCGGCCTTTGCCGACAGCGCCGAGGCGCTGGGCTACCTCAAGCAGCACTACAAGCTGGTGATTCTTTCCAATGTCGATCAGGAAAGTTTTGCGGCCAGCAATGCCCGCCTCGGCGTCGCCTTCGATGCCGTCTACACCGCCGAGGAGATCGGCGCCTACAAGCCGGCGGACCGCAATTTCGAGTATATGCTGCGCAACATCGCAACGCTGGGGGTGGACCGCGCGAAGATCCTGCATACTGCGGAAAGCCTGTTCCACGACCATGGGCCGGCCAACCGGCACGGGCTTGCCTCGTGCTGGATCTGGCGCCGCCACGATCAGGACGGTTTCGGCGCGACGATGGACCCCGGCACCCAGCCGCGTTTCGATTTCCGCTTCACCAGCCTGGGCGCGATGGCCGAGGCGCATCGCGCCGAAATGGCGGCCAGCGGCTCAGCCTGACGCCAATGCCGCCGCCACGGCCGGGTGGGTGATCCGCCCGGCATGGATATTGAGCCCCTGGGCGAAGCCCGCATCCTCGGCCAGCGCCTGCTCCCAGCCTTTGGCCGCCAGCGCCAGCACATAGGGCAGGGTGGCATTGTTCAATGCCTGCGCCGCGCTGCGCGCCACGCCGCCCGGCATATTGGCGACGCAGTAATGCACCACGCCATCGACCACGAAAGTGGGCGCGTCATGGGTGGTCGGGTGGCTGGTCTCGAAACAGCCGCCCTGATCGATCGCGACATCGACCAGCACCGAGCCCGGCCGCATCGTCGCCAGCTGCGCGCGGCGCACCAGCTTGGGTGCCGCGGCCCCGGCGATCAGCACCGCGCCGATCACCAGATCGGCGGCGGCGACCGCCGCCTCCATCGTTTCGCGCAGCGCATAGGCGGTTTTCAATTGCGGGCCGAAGCGCTCCTCCAGCGCCGCGAGCCGCGCCAGGGATTTGTCGAACACCGTGACATCCGCGCCCAGCCCCATCGCCATGCGCGCGGCATGGGTGCCGACCACCCCGCCGCCCAGCACCACCACCTTGCCGGGCAGCACGCCGGGCACCCCGCCCAGCAGCACGCCGGCGCCGCCATGCGATTTCTGCAGCGCCACGGCGCCGACCTGGATCGCCATGCGCCCGGCGATCTCGCTCATCGGGGCGAGCAGGGGCAGGCCGCCCGAGCGATCCGTCACCGTCTCATAGGCGATGGCGGTCGCCCCGCTCGCGCAGAGCAGCCGCGCCTGTTCGGGGTCGGGGGCGAGGTGGAGATAGGTGAACAGCACCTGGCCGGGCCGCAGGCGGCGGCATTCGGCGGGCTGCGGTTCCTTGACCTTCACGATCAGCTCGGCCGCGGCGAAGATCGGCGCGGCATCGGCCTCGATCGTCGCCCCGGCGGCGCGATATTGCTCATCGCCATAGCCGATTCCCGCCCCGGCGCCGGTTTCCACCGCCACGCTATGGCCGGCATGCGTCAGCTCGCGCACCGCGGAGGGCAGTAGCCCGACCCGGAATTCGTTGTTCTTGATTTCCTTGGGCACCCCGATGCGCATGGCGCTGCTCCCCGTTCCGCTGCCGATGCGCAAGATTATGCGTTCACATCGGGCGTTTCTTTGCAGATCGGTGCGCGATCATGCGATATGCTGGGGTATCTTTTACCGATGCTGCGGAATCCCGCCATGAAGTTCGACGGTCTGGACGCCATCGACGCCCGCATCCTGGCACTGCTGCGCGCCGATGGCCGCATGCCCAATGCCCAGCTCGCCCAGGAGGTGGGGTTATCCCCCTCGGCCTGCCTGCGCCGGCTGCGCTATCTGGAAGGCAGCGGCGTCATTCGCGGCTATACCGCGCTGATCGATACCCAGGCGGAAAACCCGGCCACCATCATCATCGCCGAAATCGTCCTGGAAAAGCAGACCGAGGAAGCCTTCCGCCGCTTCGAGGCGGCGATCCGCCAATGCCCCGATGTGGTGGAATGCTTCCTGACCACCGGCGATTACGATTATCTGGTGCGGGTGGAAACGCGCGATCCCGGCGGCTATGAGGCGATCCATCGCGACCAGCTATCGCGCCTGCCCGGCATCGCGCGCATCCGCTCCAGCTTCGCCATACGCCGCGTGCTGGGCCCGTCGCCGCGATAGCGGGCAGTCCCCCGGGCGCCGGGCGCGCATTGATGCGGCGGGCGCGGTTGCCAGCCTGCGGCGGCGCGGTGCAGAGTGCGCGCAATGATCGCCGACCGTATCGGATCGGCGCCTGGGTCCGGCGCGGACAGAGCATGGGTGATCGCCGGCCCCGTGTTGGAGGAGTTTCCGATGAAGCGAATTACCGTCCTGATCGCCCTGGCGCTGGGCCTGCTCTCCCCCGGGCTGGCGCCGGCGGCGCATGCCCAGGCCGCCGGCGCAGCGGCGCCGGCAGCCGCGCAGGCGCCGTCCAGCCTGCTGGATGCGATCATGGCGCGCGGCACGCTGCGGGTCGGGCTGACCGGCGATTACAAGCCGTTCTCCATCGTCGATGCCGCCGCGCCGGCCGGCATGCAGGGGCTCGATGTCGACATGGCGGACAGCCTGGCGAAATCCCTCGGCGTGAAGCTGCAGATCGTGCCGACCACCTGGAAATCCCTGATGCCCGATCTGCTGGCCGGCAAGTTCGACATCGCCATGGGCGGCATCACCGTGACCACGCTGCGCGCGCGCACCGCCTTGTTCTCCACCCCGGTCATGGCCAGCGGCAAGACCGCGCTGGCGCGCTGCGCGGATGTCAGGAAATACCAGACCCTGGCCCAGATCGACCGGCCCGGCGTGCGCGTCGTGGTCAATCCCGGCGGCACCAACGAGGCCTTCGACCGCGCCCATCTGACCAAGGCGAAGATCGTCATGGTCAAGACCAACCCGGAGACCTTCCAGGCGCTGCTGGACCACAAGGCCGATGTGATGATCACCGACGGGGTGGAGACGCTGCTGCAGCACAAGCTGCATCCCAGCCTCTGCCCGATCCATCCGGATCACCCGTTCAACCATTCCGAGCTGGCCTATATGCTGCCGCGCGACGTGATCTGGCAGCAATATGTCGATACCTGGCTGCGCATCGACACGCTGGATGGCAGCCGCGCGGCGCTGCTGAAGAAATGGCTGGATTGACGCATCGCGCGCGACGCGCGCGCGCCGGTCGCGGGTAGAGAAGCGGGCAGGTGCGCTCCTCCTCTCTTGCGAAAGTGATCCTGCGTGGGTGAAGGTCGTCCCGCCTCCGATCCGGCGCCGGTGCTGCCGGAAGATGGGCCGCCGCCGGACACACTGATTGCGCGCACCGCGCGCGGCATGGGCTGGGTGGTGGGCTGGCGGGCGATGACCCGCCTGCTCGGCCTGATCAGTCCGCTGATGCTGATGCGGCTGCTGGCGCCGGCGGATTTCGGCCTGGTGGCGCTCGGCACCGGCTTCGTCCTGGCGGTCGATGCGCTGTCCTTCATCGGCGTCGAGGATGCGGTGGTGCGCGAACGCGACCCGGACCGCGATTGCTACGACACCGCCTTCACGCTGAATGCCGCGCGCGGCGCCATCACCGCGCTGGCGGTGGCCGCCGCCGCGCCGGCCATCGCCGCCTTCTTCAAGGAACCGCGCCTCGCCAATGTGCTGTACGCGCTGGCGCTTTCGGCGCTGCTGGGCGGCGCGGAGAATGTCGGCATCCTGCAATTCCGCCGCGATCTGGCCTTCCACAAGGAATTCCAGATGATGATCGCGCCGCGCCTGATCGGCATCGTCGCCGCGATCGGCACGGCGCTGGCGTTTCGCAGCTACTGGGCGCTGGTCGTCGGCATCCTGACCAACCGGGTGCTGCACATCGTCATGACCTACACGATGCATCCGCATCGTCCGCGCCTGACGCTCCGGCGTTGGCGCGACATGACCGGATTTTCCCTCGGCACCTGGCTGGTCAGCCTGGCCCTGCTGCTGCGCGACCGGAGCGATAATTTCGTGATCGGACGCATGCTGGGGCCGACATCGGTCAGCTATCTCGCGCTCGGCAGCGAAATCGGGCTGATGCCGGTGCTGGAACTCGCCATGCCGCTCTGCCGGGCGCTCTATTCCTCCTTCGCGATGATCCGCAACGATGGCGGCAAGGTCGATGCGATCTATGCGCGCTTCGCCGCCTCCACCCTGTTGCTGGTCATGCCGGCCTGTATCGGTCTGGCATTGGTGGCAGGGCCGCTGGTGCGGCTTGCCGTGGGCGCGCAATGGCTTCCCGTCATCCCCCTGATCGCGATCAGCGGGCTTGCCGGGCCCAGCATCGTCTTCGGCCTGCTCAGCCGCACCCTGCTGGAGGCCTATGGCCAGCTTGCCGTGACGTTCTGGCTGATCATGGCGTTCTGGGTGGTGCGTCTCGGCGCGGTGATCGCCGCGACGCGGCAATACGGGTTGATCGGCGGGGTCGGCGCGGCGGCATTGGTGATGCTGGTCGAGCAAGGGGCGGGCACCGCGCTCGCCTGCCGGCGCTTTGCCATCGCGCCTGCCGACCTGGTCCGGCGGATGTGGCGGATCGGCGTGGCAACGGCGGCCATGGCGGCGGCGGTGTGGGCCAGCGCCCTGGCCCGCGGCGATCGCCTGCCGCCGGTTTTGGCGTTGGCGGCGGCAAGCGCGCTGGGGGCCGCAGTCTATACGCTGGTGCTGTTGGCTTTGTGGCAGGCCAGTGGCCGTCCGGACGGGGCGGAGCGCGATGCGCTGCGGATTCTCCGCCGCGTGGCGGCACGGCTGGCGCAGATGCTGGGCCACCGCGCGAGGCTGGCATGAGCGGGAAGGCGGAAAATTCCGCGATTCTGCGCGGTTTCTATTGGACGCTGCGGCGCGATGCCGCGCTCATCGCGCTCGGGCCGCGCGCCGGCCATGGCTGATCGTGCGATCGCCGTCGTCATTCCGACCTATAACCGCGCCGCGCTGATCCGCGAGACGCTGGCGGCGATCTACGCCCAGACCCTGGCGCCGCGCGCGATCATCGTCGTCGATGACGGCTCCACCGACGACACCGCAGCGGTGCTGGCGGCGGAGGGGGATCGCATCCGCGTGCTGCGCATCGCCAATGGCGGCGATCTTCGCGCGCGCAATGCCGGGATCGCCGCGGCCGAGGCCGATCTGATCGCCTTCTGCGACAGCGACGATCTGTGGGAGCCCGAATTCCTCGCCGAGATGGCGGCGCTGTGGCAGGCCGAGCCCGCCCTTTGCGCCGCCTATGGCGATTTCGTGCTGCTGCGCGACGGGGTGCGCGGCACGGTGCGGAAATTCGCCGATGCGCCGGCCGGGTTCTGGGACGAACTGCGTCCGCTCGGCGGCGCAGGCGGGGTGTTCGACCGGCCGATCGCCGAAAGACTGATCCGGTTTCAGCCCTTCTTCCCCTCCGCCCTGGTCGCGCGCGCCGATTTCCTGCGCGCCATCGGCGGCTGGGATGAGGGGGTGAGCCGCATCGTCGGTTCCGATCTGGCGACGGCGCTGCGGATCACCGCGCATGCGCCGATCGGCGTGCTGCGCCGGCCTTTGGTCGCCATCCGCAAGCATGGAGAGAATTTCTCCGGCGATACCCAGGCGATGGAACTCGGCGACAGTCTGGTGCTGGAACATGCGCTGCGCACCAACCCCTATCTCGCCCCGCATGCGGCGACGCTTCGCGCAAGCACGATCGCGCGCCGGCGGGCGGCGCTGGATACCGCGTTCGCGCGGGGCGATCTGGCCGGGGTGCGGGCGATCGCGGATTTGCTCGGCCCGGCGCTGGGCCGGGCGGGGCGCGTCAAGGCAGGCATTGCCCGGCTGCCGGGGCCGCTCGCCCGCGCCGGCGCGGCGGTTTTGCTCGCCGCCGGATCGCTGCGGGCGCGGAGCTAACCGCCCAGCAGGTGACGCAGCTTGCGCACCGCGCTGCCCGGCGTGCTCAGCACCGGCCGCCCGCTCGCCGCCGCCACCGCATGCGCGGCACGGGCCAGGCTGAACTGGCCGAGCGCCACCACGTCGCATTCCGACAAGGCGCGCGCCGCCTCGGCGGCCAGACGGTCATGGCCCGCCGCATCGCCGCGATCGAGCGCGCCAAGCGCGCCCTCGGCCAGTTGGGTGCGTACCCGCAGCCCCGGCGCGGCGGCGGTGAATTCCGCGGGCATCGAGGCAAGCGTTGCGCGAAACGTCGCCAGCAGGCCGATTTTCGCGCCCGGCCCGGCGAGTTCGATCGCTTCCTCGATCATCGCCTCGTTCGGTTTCAACACCGGCATCGGCGCCAGCGCCGCCGCGCAGGCCTCGATGCAGGGTCCGAAGGCGGAGCAGGTGAACAGAATGCCATCCGCCCCGCTGGCGCGCGCGTACCGGGCAAGCGTCAGGAAGCGCTCGGTCATTGCCGGTTGCAGTGCACCGGCGCGGGCGAGATCGGCCGAGAGCGAATCATCGAGCAGATTGGCAAGCGTCGGGGCCGGCCAGAGCTCGGCGAACGCCGCCTCGATCGGCGCGATGGAATGTTTCAGGGCGTGGATCAGCGCGATGCGCATCAGCGAAGCGTCTCCCCAAGGTCGTAGCGCCGCCACGCGCTCATTTGAATGGCCGAGGTCAGGCAATGCAGCACCACCGGGCGGGTGCGCACGGCGAAGGCGCGGGCGACGGCCTCGGCTACCTCCGCCTCGCTGCGGATGGCGATGCCCTCGGCGCCGAAGGCCGCTGCCCAGGCGACGAAATCGGGGTTGGTCAGGCGGGTGCTGTCCATGAAGGGCTTGCCGCGATAGCGGATGAAACTGTGCATGCCGATCGTGCCGTACATGCTGTTATCGGCGATCACCAGGATCGGATTGACGCCGTATTGCCGCGCAGTGGCCAGCTCGTTGCCCATCATCAGCGCGCCGCCATCGCCGACAAAGGCCACGATCTGCGTGCCCGGGCGGCGCAGCCCCGCGGCGACGGCCATCGGCATGCCCGAGCCCATCGCGCCGACCACCGAGGACAGAAAGACCTGCCCCGGCCGGAAGCCGATATAGCGATGCACGAAACTGCCGAAATTGCCGGCATCGGAGGTGACGGTGGCGTCGGCCGCCAGATGCTTGTCGATCTCGCAGACCACGGCGGCGAAATTCACCCCGTCGCTGGTGGGCTCCCAGCTCTTCTCCAGCAGGCGGCGATGAATGGCGTGCAGCCCGGCCACCCAGGCGCCGCGCGCGGCGGCCTTGGCCGGCACCGGGCGGGCGAGCAAGGCGCGGATCACCGCATGCGGGCTGCAGGCCAGTCCCAGATCGGCGCGGAAGACGCGGCCGATCTCGTTCGCATCGGGCCAGACATGCACGAAGGGCAGCTGCGGCTGCGGCGCGGCGGGGAAGCTGTAGGACTGGCTGACCGTATCGGTCATCCGCTCGCCCAGCGCCACCAGCAGATCGGCGCGCTTCATCTCCGCGATCAGCGCGGCGGGCACGCGGATGCCCATATACCCGGCGTAATTCGGATGCGCGGCATCGAAAAGCTGCGGCCTGCGATGGCTGGGCGAGATCGCCAAGCCCCAGCTTTCGGCAAGGCGGACGAGATCGGTGAAGACCGCCGGATCGGCCAGCGCTTCATCGAGCAGCGCGCCGCCCACGACGATCAGCGGTCGCTCGGCCTCGGCCAGCATCGCCGCCAGCCGGTCGAGATCGGCTTCGCGCGGCCCGGCCATGGCGCGCGGGCGCGGCGGGTCCAGCGGCGCCTCGGTCTCCTCGTCGAAAATATCCTCGGGCAGGATGACGGCCACCGGCCCCTGCGTGCCGCTTTCGGCCAGATGAAAGGCGCGCGCAATGGCTTCCGAAGCCTGTTCCGGCTGGTTCACCTCGATCACCGCTTTGGTGATGTCGGCAAGCAGCTTGGAATAATTCTGTTCCTGCAATGCCAGCCTGCCGAAATCCTTGCGCTCCACCTGGCCGACCAGCATCACCAAAGGCGTGGCGTCGTGAAAGGCGGAATGGATCGCCACCAGCGCGTTGGAAAGCCCCGGCCCGCGAGAGACCATGGCGACGCCGGCGCGCGCGCGCAGCCGCCCATCCGCCACCGCCATGAAGGCGGCACCGGCCTCGTGGCGGCAGACGATGACGCGGATGGCGTTGGTTTCGGTCAGCGCCGTGGTCAGGCCGATATAGCTTTCGCCCGGCACGCAGAAGATCTGATCGACATCATGCGCGTGCAGGCTTTCGGCGAGCAGCCGGCCGACGGTGCGGGGCATGGGCGTCTCCTAGTCTCATGGGCCCGCCTTCTCCAGCCTGAGGATCAGGGCAGGGGGGGCGGCCGAAGGGGCGGGCAGGGAAACGATAGGACCGTCGCCGCTGCCCGCCAACCCTGCCGCCTGCCGCTCAGCCCTTGCGCGCCGGCGCGTCGAGCGCGCCGGAGGCATGCAGGGCTGCGATCGCCGCCGCGTCGCATGCCAGCACCTCGCGCAGGATTTCGTCGGTATGCTCGCCCAGCAAGGGCGAGCGCGTGACCTCGGTCGGGCTGTCGGACAGCTTCACCGGATTGCCGACACTCAGATATTTGCCGCGCACCGGATGATCGACCTCCACCACCGTGCCGGTTTCGCGCAGCGAGGCATCGGCGGCCAGCTCCTCCATCGACAGGATCGGGCCGCAGGGAATGTCGTGGCGGTTGAGGATCTCCATCGCCTCGAACTTGGTCTTGGTCATCGTCCAGGCTTCGATGGCGGCGAAAATCTCCTTCAGCCGCGGCAGCCGCGCATCGGGCTTGGCGTAATCGGGATCGGTGATCCAGGATTCGCGCCCGATCACCGTGCAGATCGCGGCCCAGACCGGCGCCTGGGTGATGAAGTAGATATAGGCGTTGGGATCGCTCTCCCAGCCTTTGCATTTCAGGATCGAGCCGGGCTGGCCGCCGCCCGAGGCGTTGCCGGCACGCGGCACCGCCTCGCCGAACTGGCCGTCGGGGTACTGCGGGTATTCCTGCAGCACGCCGTTGCGCGCAAGCCGCTGCTGGTCGCGCAGCTTGACGCGGCAGAGGTTGAGCACCCCGTCCTGCATGGCCGCCATCACCCGCTGCCCGCGGCCGGTGCGAACCCGCTGATAGAGCGCGGTCACGATGCCCAGCGCCAGATGCAGGCCCGTTCCGCTGTCGCCGATCTGGGCGCCGGTGACCAGCGGCGGCCCGTCGTCGAAGCCCGTGGTCGACGCGGCGCCGCCGGCGCACTGCGCCACGTTCTCGTAGACCTTGCAATCCTCGTAGGGTCCGGGACCGAAGCCCTTGATCGAGGCGACGATCATGCGTGGATTGAGCTGCTGGATGCGCTCCCAGGTGAGTCCCATGCGGTCGAGCGCCCCGGGCGCGAAGTTCTCGACCAGTACGTCGCAGTGCTTCACCAGGCGCTCGAGCACCGCCTTGCCGCGCGGGTTCTTGGTATCGAGCGTGATCGAG
>JAGWRU010000188.1 GCA_028869595.1 Rhodospirillales bacterium | reverse complement strand
GGCCAGGCTGTGACCCAGCAGCACTGGCAGCGCCACCACCGCCAGCAGCGCCAGCGCCCGGGCACGCGCGCCGCGCCGCCACAGCGCCCCCGCCACCGGCCAGACGATCAGCGAGAGGTAATCGAGGCCGCGATTATATTTGGTCAGCGCATCGATCGGCGGACGATGGACGATCAGCGCCTGGACATGCAGCCCGGTCAGCAGATCGAGGCTGGCCAGCACCGCGCCGATGGGAATGGCGATGCCGATCACCGCGAGCAGGCGCGGCGCCGCCGCTTCCGCCGCCGGCCACGGGCACAGCAGGACCAGCAGCGGCAGCAGGATCAGGCTGGCCTGGGCGGCGCCACGCAGCGAGGTGGCCGGCACGATCGACCAGAGCGGGCTTGCCCAGCACAGCAGCAGAAAGGCGGCAACGAACAGGGCAAGGCCGCGATCCGGCGCGCCGAGCCGCCCGCCCGGCCCGGCCAGCGCGCGGGCCAGCCGCAGCAGCCCCAGCCCGATCAGCAGCGCGGCATAGGCCGGCCCCGCGAACAGGCCGAGCGTCGGCAGGGCGGCCAGCACGGCGGCGGGCACGGCACGGTCGGCGCCGGCCAGCAGGGCGGAACGGGTCGGGGCGGGCATGCGGTCCTGTTGCGCAAACAAGGCGCCCCGTTTAGCGCCGAAACCGGGCGGCGGGAACCGCCCAGCGGCACCGCAGTTTGAACCCGGCGGCACCCGGCCTATATTCCCGACAGACAATTTTTCTGGAGACGGACCATGGCCGAGGCGCAAACCGAGGGCCAGGTACCGGTCACGGTGCTGACCGGCTATCTGGGCGCGGGCAAGACGACGCTGCTCAATCGCATCCTGAGCGAGAATCACGGCCGCAAATATGCGGTGGTGATCAATGAATTCGGCGAGTTGGGGGTCGATAACGACCTCGTCGTGGACAGCGACGAGGAAGTCTTCGAAATGAACAATGGCTGCATCTGCTGCACCGTGCGCGGCGATCTGATCCGTATCGTCGGCGGGCTGATGAAGCGGGCCGACAAATTCGACGGCATCATCATCGAAACCACCGGGCTGGCCAATCCCGCCCCGGTGGCGCAGACCTTCTTCGTCGATGAAGGGGTGCGGGCGCGCACCAGGCTCGATGCCATCGTCACCGTGGTCGATGCCAAGCATTTGCCGCAGCGTCTGGCCGACAGCCACGAAGCCGCCGATCAGATCGCCTTTGCCGATGTGATCGTGCTGAACAAGACCGATCTGGTCAGCCCGGCGGAGCTGGAGGCGGTGGAGGCGCAGATCCGCGCGATCAATCGTTTCGCGGTGATCCACCGCACCACGCGCGCCGCCCTGCCGATCGGCCAGATCCTGAACCAGGGCGCCTTCAGCCTGGACCGGGTGCTGGAAAACGATCCCGATTTCCTGACCGATGACGAGCACGAGCATAACGAGGATGTCTCCTCCATGAGCTTCGAGCTCGACGCGCCGATCGATCCGGAGCGTTTCAATGCCTGGATCGGTGCGCTGCTGGCCGAGAAGGGCCAGGATCTGCTGCGCACCAAGGGCATCCTGGCCTATGCCGGAGAGGATCGGCGTTTCGCCTTCCAGGCGGTGCACATGATCGCCGACGGCGATTTCATCGGGCCGTGGAAGGAAGGCGTGCCGCGCCGTTCCCGCCTGGTGTTCATCGGGCGCAACCTCAATCGCCCGCAACTGCGCCGCGGCTTCGAATCCTGCCAGGCCGGCTGACCGATGGCGCTCGACACCCAGGTCGCGCCCAAGGCCGCACCGGAATTTCTGGTCGAACGGCGGGGCGTGCAGCGCGCGCTCGGCGCCTATGTCGTGGCCGCCCGCTTCGATCCCACCGGCCAGCGCGCCGCCTTTGCCCTGGGCGACGGCACGCTGCGGCTGATCCGCCCGCAGGGGCCGGAGGAATGGGCCGAGATCGCGGTGCATGACGGCGCGGTGCTGACGCTCGCGCCCGATTGCCGCGCCGGCGGCTTCCTGACCGGCGGCGACGACGCGACGCTGCGCCGCATCGGCGCCGATGGCACGGTTGCGACGCTCGCCAGCCACGGCATGCGCTGGGTGGAGCAGGTGGCGAGTTTTCCGGGCAGCGGCAAGGGCAAGGCGGACGGGCTGATCGCCGCATCCATCGGCAAGCGGGTGCAGGTGTTCGACGAGGCCGGCACGCTGCTCAAGACGCTGGAGCATCCCTCCACCGTCACCGGGCTGGCCTTCGATGCGCGCGGCAAGCGGGTGATCGCCAGCCATTACAACGGCGCCAGCCTGTGGTTCGTCGCCGCCAAGACCGACAGCCCGCGCAAGCTGGAATGGAAAGGCAGCCATACCGGGCTCGCCGTGCATCCCGAAGGCGATGCGGTGGTCACTGCGATGCAGGAAAACGCCCTGCATGGCTGGCGCCTGTCCGATGGCCAGCATATGCGCATGAGCGGCTATCCGTCGAAAACCCGCTCCCTGAGCTTCAGCCGGGGCGGCAAATGGCTGGCCAGTTCCGGGGCGGATGCGATCGTGCTGTGGCCCTTCTTCGGCGGCGGACCGATGGGCAAGGCGCCGACCGAGCTGGCCGGCGGCGACGGCGTGCTGTGCACCGAGGTCGCCTGCCATCCGCAGCAGGAGATGGTGGCGGGCGGCTTCGCCGACGGGCTGGTGGTGCTGGCCGATATCGCCTCCTCCCGCATTCTGCCGGTGGTGCCGCCCAATGGCGTGGCAATCTCCACCCTGGCCTGGAGCCCGGATGGCACGCGGCTGGCCATCGGCGGCGAACAGGGTTTCGCCGCCCTCGTCGATTTCACCAAGCAATAAGCCGGAAAGAACCGCCATGAAGACGATCACGACGCGCGACAATGCGATGCCCGCCCTCGGCCTCGGCACGTATCGCATGACCGGCGATGTCTGCCGCGCGGCGGTGGAGAGCGGTCTGGCGCTGGGCTACCGCCATCTCGACACCGCGCAGATGTATGCCAACGAGGATGCGGTCGGCGCGGCGATCGCGGCCAGCGGGGTGAAGCGCGAGGCGATCCATCTGACCACCAAGGTCTGGTGGCAAAACCTCGCCCCCGATGCGATGCGCCGGGCGATGGCCGAAAGCCTGGAGAAGCTGCGTACCTCGTATGTCGATCTCTATCTGATCCACTGGCCGGCGCCGGAGATGGATGTCGCGGCCGTCATGGAAACGCTGATGGCGCTGCAGGCCGAGGGGCTGGCGAAACGCATCGGAGTGGCAAATTTCACCGTGGCGCTGCTGCGAAAAGCGCTGGAGGAAGTGCGCGCGCCGCTGGTCTGCAATCAGGTCGAGTATCACGTGCTGCTCGATCAGACCAAGCTGCTGACCTATATGCGCAGCCAGAACCTGCCGCTGGTCGCCTATGCGCCGCTGGCCCAGGGAAGGCTTGCCGAGCATCCGGCGCTGGGCGAGATCGCGAAGAAACACGGCGCCAGCCCGGCCCAGGTGGCGCTGGCCTGGCTGCTGGAGCAGCAGGATGTGGCGGCGATCCCCAAAGCCTCCCGCCGGGAAAGCCAGCAGGGCAATCTGGATGCGCTGAAGCTGCGCCTGGACAATGCCGATCGCGCAGCGATCGCCGGGCTGCCCAAGGATCAGCGCTTCGTGAAGCCGGCCTTTCACCCGGCCTGGGATTAAGAAGGGCGTCCGCCGCAAGTCTGAGCCTGCGCTAAAAAATCCTGGGTCTCGGGAATAATCCGCCGCCGCCAGTGTCTACCCCTGTGCAACCGTTGCACCTATGGGGATGACATGAACCGCAATCGCCTTCTGGGCCTGACCATCGCACTTTCCGCCCTCGCGACCTCGGCGGCCTTCGCCGCAAACGGCGCACCGGAGCGCGTGCGCGGCACGGTGGCCTCCGTCAGCCCCACCGCCGTCACCATCGATTCCTATGCCGGCAAGCCCGTCACGATCGCCCTGAACGACAAGACCGCCTATCTCAAGGTCGAGAAATCCTCGCTTTCCCATGTCGATCAAGGCAGCTTCATCGGCACCGCGACCAAGGATGTCGGCGGCACCCAGGTGGCGCTGGAAGTGGTGGTGTTTCCGCCCGCGATGCGCGGCACCGGCGAAGGCCATTATGCCTGGGACAAAATCCCCGATACGACGCTGGCCGGCGGCGCCAAGACCAGCAGTTCCATGACGAACGGCAATGTCGCGGCGGTTACCACCGCGGTGCCGGACGTCAAAAGCGCAATGACCAATGGCGACGTGGCGGCGGCCAAGGCGGAAGGCGGCGTGACCCATCTGGTGGTGACGTATAAAGGCGGCAAGCAGGATATTCTGGTGCCGCCCACCGCGCCGATCGTGACCTTCCGGCCCGGCACGCAGGCCCTGCTCACCAAGGGCAGCGCGGTCTTCATCAAGGCGACGCAGACCGAGGCGGGGCTAATCGCCAATGCGGTCGCCGTCGGCGTCGATGGCGTGAAGCCGCCGATGTGATCGCCCCGTCGCGATCGCCCGAGGCACCGCGATGAAGCGGCAAGATGGAAGGCGGCCCGCCCATCCCTGGGCGGTCCGTCTGATGCATTGGATCGGCGTCTACGCCATGGGGTGCATGATTTTCAGCGGCTGGGAAATCTACAATGCCTCCCCGAGCCTGCCCTTCCTGTTCCCGCGCTGGACCGGGCTGGGGGGCTGGCTCGGTGGCGCGCTGGCCTGGCATCTCAGTGCCATGTGGCTGCTGTTTGCCGATGGCCTGGCGTATCTGATCTACGGCTTCGCCAGCGGCCATTTCCGCCGCGACCTGGCCCCGCCGCGCGCAGCGGCGCTGGCCCGGGACATGGCCGCCGCGCTGCGCTTTCGCCTGCCCCACCGTGCCGGGCACTACAACGCCGTGCAGCGCGTGCTGTACGCGGGTGTGGTGCTCGCCATCATCGCCCAGGTGCTGACCGGGCTTGCGATCTGGAAACCGGTGCAGTTCGGCTGGCTCACCGGCCTGCTCGGCGGCTATCCCTTCGCGCGCGGCATCCATCTTGCGATCATGTTCGGCATCGCGGCCTTCGTGGTGCTGCATGTCACCCTGGTCGCGATCCATCCCAGCACGCTGAAATCAATGATCGTCGCGGTCCCAGCCGAGCGCGAGGAGGGACGATGACCGGCGCATCCCCCCGCCCCGCCGTACGGCTTGGCGATATTTCAGCCGACCTCGCGCGGCTGCGCCGGCGCGGCTTCCTGCGCCGGGCCCTCTCGCTGGGCGGGCTCAGCCTGCTGACGGGATGCGATCTTTCCACCCATTCCGGCGTCGATGCGGCGCTGGAGGCGATGCTGCGCTTCGACGACCGCGTGCAGGCCGCCCTGTTCGATTCGCAGCGCATGGCGGAGACCTATCCGGCAAGCGCCATCACCCATCCTTTCCGCTTCAACGCCTATTACGCGGAATGGCAGGTGCGCCCGACACCCGATCACTGGCAGCTATCGGTCGGCGGGCTGGTGCGGGACAAAAGCCCCTGGCCGCTTCCCGCCCTGATGGCGCTGCCGCAGCAAAGCCAGATCACCCGGCATATCTGCATCGAAGGATGGAGCCAGATCGGCCAATGGCGCGGCATCCCGCTGCATCGGTTTCTGCGGCGCATCGGAGCGGATCTGTCGGCGCGCTATGTCGCGTTCCGCTGCTTCGACGGCTATTCCACCAGCATCGACATGGCAAGCGCGCTGCAATCGCAGACCATTCTGGCGCTCGATTTCGAAACCCGGCCGCTGACGCCGCAATGGGGGGCACCGCTGCGGCTGCGCATCCCGACGAAACTCGGCTTCAAAAGCGCCAAGAACCTGGAAGCGATCGAGGTCACCAACAAATACCCCGGCGGGTACTGGGAAAATCAGGGCTATGACTGGTTTGCCGGCGTTTAGGGCCATCGCATCGCGGTGCGCCGGCGCCGCCTCGGCAGCGGATGGATGCAGCGCGTGAACCGGGATGCCATGACCGATGCCGCCATCCTGATCGAGCCGTTGATCCCCGCGCTGCGCCGCTATGCGATGGCCTTGCTGCATCACCGCGCCACCGCCGATGATCTGGTGCAGGACGCGCTGGAGCGGGCGATTTCGCGCTGGCATCAGCGCCGTTCCGATCTCGATACCCGCGCCTGGCTGTTTACCATCCTGCATCATCTCGCGGTGAACCGGATGCGCCAGGCCGCCCGGCGCGGCGCGCATAGCGCGATCGAGGATGTCGCGCAGGTGCTGCTCGCCGAAGCGCCGCGCCAGGAGGAAGCCATGGCCGAGGCCGATATCCTGCACGCGGTGCAGGCCCTGCCGGAGGAGTTTCGCGCGGTGCTTCTTCTGGTGTCGGTCGAGGGGCTTTCCTATGCCGAGACCGCCCGCGTGCTGGGCGTGCCGCTCGGCACCATCATGTCCCGCTTATCGCGCGCCCGCGAGCGCCTGTCGCGGAAGATGGAAGCGGGGCACCGCGCCCCGGCGATCGCCTTGCGGAGAGTGAAATAATGACCCGTCCTGTCGCCGAAGAGGAGCTGCACGCCTATCTGGACGGGTTCCTCGACGAGGCCCGCCGCCAGGAGATCGCCGCTTATCTGGCGCGCAACCCGGCCGAGGAGGCGCGCATCGCAGGCTATGCGCGCCAGCGCGACGCGCTCCGCGCGGCCTGCGGCGCACTGGCCGAAACGCCGATTCCGCCGGCGCTCAATATCGGGCGGATGATCGCCGCCGCGCACGACCGCCGGCGCCGGCGCTTGCGCTACGCGACGGCTGCGATGATCGCGCTCGGTATGCTGAGCCTGGGCGGTGCCGGCGGCTGGATGGCGCGGGGCGCGATGGGCACGCCGCATGGCGGGGTGGCCGGCCTCTCCCATGTCGCCGCCGTGAGCTATACGGTTTTTGCGCCCGATCACCTGCACCCGGTGGAATTCCGTGCCGATCAGCGCCGGGCCCTGATGGACTGGATCGCCACCCGCACCGGCACGCGCATCATGGCGCCCGATCTGCGCGCCTCCGGCTATCGCTTCATGGGCGGGCGGCTGGTCGCGACCGAGCACGGGCCGGCGGCGCTGTTCATGTACGACGATGATCGCGGCACGCGGCTGGTGCTGCTGGGCCAGCCGATGCGCCGGGAAGATCGGAACGCGCCGATGGCCCGGTTTCAGGATGCGCGGGTGGGCGGGTATTCCTGGGCGATGGACGGGATCGGCTACAGCCTGGCCGGACCGGTTTCGGTTGCCGCCGGCCTGTTGCACCCGCTGGCGAATGAGGCACGCCGCCAGATCGCCGATCGGATGTGAGGGGGGCCAGCTCGCCGAACGAGCATGCCTAGACCCCCGGCACCGTCACCCCGATCATATCCCCCTCCCGCAGCAGCCCGGCCAGCCGCGCCGCATCCCAGCCATCCGTGCCTGCGGGGCGCATCGGCAGCACCATCCAGCGGTAATCCGCCGTCGAATCCACCACCCGCACCTTCACCCCAGACGCCAGATGCGTGCCCCATTCGGCCAGCAGCCCGCGCGGATCGCGCACCGCGCGCGCCCGATAGCCGGCGGATTTGAACCAGAAGGGCGGATAGCCCAGCACCGCGCGCGGGTAGCAGCTGCACAGCGTGCAAACCACCAGATGATGCGTCTCGGCGGTATTCTCCAGCACCCCCAGCGGCGGCAGGCCGCGCATCGGAATGCCGATCTCCTCCGCCGCCGCGGTGCCGTCCGCCAGCATGCGGGCGCGGAATGACGCATCGGTCCAGGCCCGCGCCACCATGCGCGCGCCCTGCCCGGGCGAGGCCGCGTCCGTCGCCGCCCGGCGGGTTGCGATCTCGGAGGGCGTTGCGATGCCGCGTTCGGCCAGCAGGGCCGAGACCGCCTCGAACAGACGCTCGCCATCGGTTTCCAGCAGGCTCATACGACCTCCAGCCAATGCTCGTAGAGTTCGACCAGCACTTCATCGCCGGCCACACCCTGCTGCCAGAGGCCGGGCTGGGCGAAGGCAACGTGATAGAGCGCGCGCCGCGCCGCCGGGCGGGCAAAAGCGAGATCCTCGGGATTGGGATAGGCGCCGAGATGGCGCACCACGACCCCCTCGGCACCGCGCAGATAATGCGGCGTGCGGATATGCGCGGGGCCCCTGGCCTCCGGCCAGTCATCCTTCACCCGCACGCGCGTGCCGGCAGGGAGAGGCCCGGGCGCGCTCACGCGCCACCCTCCAGCGCGGCTTTCAGTTCAGCCTCGGTGATCACGCCCTTTTCCAGCAGATTGGCGGTGATGGAGCGGATCCAGCGGCGGTAATAGGAAAGCCGGTGATACTCCGCCTCCGGGATCGCCTCGATGCCGCGGCGAAGTTCGTCGACGCTCATCACCCCCTTGGCGCCGAGGATCTGGCGCAGCGCATCGACGTTCTTGTCGAAATCCGTCAGCGCATGGGGTTCGACATCGATCGGCTCGCACAGATAGCGCGAGACGCCGCCCATATCGTGATGGGAGCGGGGGACGTTCTTGTCGGCGGGGGCGGGTTCGGGCGCGCTCATGGGCGGAGCATAGCGCGGCAGACAGGATGACGCGACACCCGATCGCAGCGCCCGCCCCTCACGCGCGCCCGCCCGTCACGCCAGAATGCCGCCTGGCCATCGCCCTTCCGCCACCAGTTCCGCGACCACGTTGCGCAACACCGCCTCGGCCCGCAGCACCGCCGGGCGCACCGGCCCTGCATCGGCGCGGCACAGCACGATGGTGCGCACGCAGCCCGCATCCATCGGCCGCAGATCGAGGTCGGAGCCTTGCATATCGGCGGCGATGCAGCCGCGCGGCAGCAGCGAAACCCCCAGCCCGGCACTGATGCATTGCAGGATCAACGCGATGCCGTCGACCTCGTGGGCCAGTTCCAGGCGCAGCGAGCGGGTGCGGAAATACGCCTCCGCCGCCGCGCGCAGCCCGTTGCCCAAAGCCGGCAGAATGAAGCGCCGTCCCGCCACATCCTTGAGCGAAACCGGCCGCCCTCGCGGCACGCCCGGGCGCACCCGATCGACGAAGACCAGCTTCTCACGCAGCAGCGTGCTGGTCGATTGGCCGCTGCCGCCCCGCTGCGCGGCCATCACCGCCAGATCGAGCCGCCCCGAACGCAGCCGCCCGGTCAGCAGGTGACTGTGATCCTGCGCCAGCTCCAGATGCAGTTCGGGATGATCGCGGCTGACCGCCTGCACCAGCGGCATGCCCAGCACCACGGTGACGCTGTACGGCATGCCGATCACCACATGCCCGGAGGGCCGGTCGCGCGACGTTTGCACCTCGTGGCGGGCCCGCTCGACCTGGCCCAGGATGATCTGGCTGTGCTCGTACAACAGCTCGCCCGCCTCGGTCATGGCAACCCCGCGCGCCGAGCGTTGCAGCAGCGGCGCGCCGAGCTCCTCCTCCAGCGCCTGGATGGTCTTGCTCAAGGCCGGCTGGGCGACATGCAGGCGCATCGCCGCGGCACTCATGCTGCGCGCCTCGACGACCTCCACGAAATAGCGCAGCCGGCGCAAATCCATGCGCCATGATACCCAGTCATTCCCCATCGGAATACCCCCCGAAAAAGACGGTATTGGACGGTTTCGCAAGGCGTTCCGAGAATTCCCCGGGCCGGGATCGCGCGTAGAGAACCATTCCCGTGCGGCATAACCGGCATATGGGGGAACAATGAGCGGAACAGACACGGGATCGCCGGCGGCTTCAGGGGCAACCGCCATGCCCTGGTACCGGGAAATCAACGCCGCCGGCTGGCGCGCCCTGTTCCTCGCCGGGCTGGGCTGGCTGTTCGAGGTCTATGAGATCTTCATCCTGGCCCTGACCATCCCGGCGCTGATCACCGTCTTCTCTCTCACCCGCGCCCAGGCCGGGCTGATCGGCAGCGCCTCGGCCATCGGCCTGATCATCGGCGGCATCCTGTTCGGCCTGGTGGTGGACTGGATCGGCCGGGTGCGCACCCTGATCCTGGTGATCTTCATCTATTCGCTGTTCACCGGCCTGACCGCCCTGGCGCCGAACGTCTTCTGGGTCGGCGTGCTGCGCTGCCTTGCGGGCCTCGGCATGGGCGGCGCCTGGACGGCGGGGGCGGCGCTGGTGGCGGAAACCTGGGGGCCGAAGCATCGCGGCAAGGGCGGCGCGCTGATGCAGATGGGCCTGCCTCTCGGCTCGCTGCTGGCGATCGGCGTGGTGCTGGCGGTGACCAAAATCGGCGGCGATCTGGCCTCCGGCCCGTGGCGTTGGATCTATGCCATGGGGGCACTGCCCTTCTTCATCCTGCTGCCGGTGGCGCTGAAAACCCCCGAATCGCCGCTTTGGCTCGGGCGGGTGCGCAGCGGCAAGGCGCGCGGCAATATCGCCGATCTGTTCAGCGGGGCGAATTTCGCGGGCCTCGCGCGGGCCTTCGGCTTCATCTTCTTCATCCAGTACGTCTATTGGGCGGTGTTCACCTGGACGCCGACCTTCCTGGTCACGGTCAAGCATTTCGGCTTCGTCCATTCGCTCAGCTTCACACTGGCCCAGCAGCTCGGATCCCTGATCGGCTTCATCGGCTTCGCCGCCCTGGTAGACCGCATCGGCCGGCGCCCGACCTTCACGATCTACCTCGCCATCGGGGCCGTGGCAGTGGCCGCCTTCGTGACGGTGAGCCAGCCATTCCCGCTGATGGTGGCAAGCTTCTTCACCGGCGTCGGGATCACCGGGCTGTTTGCCGGCATGGGACCCTTCGCGGCGGAACTGGTGCCGAATACCTCCGCGCGCGGCTTCGCCATGGGGCTTGCCTATAATGGCGGACGCATCGGCGGATTGCTCGCCCCCTATATCGTGGGCCTGCTGGCAACCAGCGCCGCCGGGTTCGAGGCGGGCATGCTGACCACCATCGTAGCCTTCGCCCTGGCCGGGGTGGTGATCCTGGTTTCGCCCGAAACCAAAGGGAGGGTTCTGGCATGAGCATCTATACGATCGAACGCGGCCGGGCGGAGAAGCGCGCGGCGGTGGCCGCCTGGCTGCATGGCCTCGATCTGGTGCAGCCGGAGACGCGCGAAAGGCTGATCACCGCCTGGACCACCGCATGGACGTCCAGCACTCATGCCGCGATCGAGGATTTTCCCTATTCGCCGATGGCACCGGATTTCCGTCTGGCCCAGCACGTCAACGAAGTGACGCGCACCGGCCTTGCCCTCGCCCAGCGCGCGGAAGCGGAATGGGGCGAGAAGGTCGATCCGGAGATCTTCGTGCCCATCCTGATCCTGCACGATGTCGACAAGCCCCTGCTCTATGTCCGCCAGGGCGGCAAGGTGGAATACACCCCGCTCTATCGCGAATTGCCGCATGGCGTGGCGGGCGCGATGCTGGTGCGCGAACTGGGGTTTCCCGATCCGGTGGTGGCAACGGTTGCGACGCACGCTTCCAACGCACCGTTTCACGGCAGCACGCTGGAAGCCTATCTGCTGCACTATGCCGATTTCTTCGCCACCGACCGGGCATTGATGCGCGCCGGAACCGAGCCGTTCTACCAGAAGCACTGGCGCTGAGGGCATGCGCAGCAAGCTGTTCGTGCCGGGTTCCCGCCCGGAGCTATTCGCCAAAGCGATGGCCTCCGCCGCCGATGCCGTGTCCTTCGATCTGGAGGATGCGGTCGCGGCGGAACGCAAGGCGGAAGCGCGCGCCTGCGTCGCGGCCATGCTGGACGGGCTGGCGCCGGAGCATGGCAAAACCGTGATCGTGCGGGTCAATCCGACCGATGGGCGGTATTTCGCCGACGATCTCGCCGCGATCATCCGCGACGGGCTCGATATGGTGAATATCCCCAAGGCGGAAACCGCCTTGCAGATGCGCGCCGTGGCGGCGCACCTCGGGGAGATCGAGCACGCGCGCGGCATCGCGACGCCGATCCGCATCCTGGCCAATATCGAAACCCCGCGCGGTCTGCGTCTGGCGGCCGAGATCGCCGCCGCCGATCCGCGCATCGCCGGATTGCAGCTCGGCCTAGGCGATCTGTTCGAACCGCACGGCATCGCCCGCACGGAGCGCGAGACGGTCCGCGCCATCCAGCTTGCCATGCGCCTGGCCGCCGCCGAGGCAGGCATTCCCGCCTATGACGGCGCCTTCGTCAATGTCGGCGATCCGGACGGCTTCCGCGCCGAGGCGGCGGCGGCCCGTCGGCTAGGCTATAGCGGCAAAAGCTGCATCCACCCCAGCCAGATTGCGTTGGCCAACGATGTCTTCCGCCCGAGTGCTGCGGAAATCGCGCATGCGCGCCGCGTCCTTGCCGCCGCCGAGACGCAGCTTGCCGCCGGCACCGGCGCTTTTCTGCTGGATGGCGTGATGATCGACGAACCCTTCATCGCCCAGGCTCGGGCCGTGATCGCCCAATCCTGAGGAGAGGCCCATGGACCCTTCGCCCGCCTCCGAACCCGGCCAGGGGCCGCTTGCCGGGCTGCGCGTGCTCGATTGCGCAACCTTGTTTGCCGGCCCGATCATTGCCACCCAGCTCGGCGATTTCGGTGCCGACGTGATCAAGGTGGAGCATCCCAACGGCGATCCGCTGCGCAATATGGGCTATAAGAAAGACGGCCACGGCCTGTGGTGGAAAGTCGCGGCGCGCAACAAGCGCTGTATCGCCCTCGATCTCAAGCAGCCGGACGATGCCGCGATCTTCAAGCGCCTGGTCGCCGAGGCCGATGTGGTGGTGGAGAATTTCCGCACCGGCACGATGGAAAGCTGGGGGCTCGGCTGGGATGTTCTCTCGGCCATCAATCCGCGACTGGTGATGGTGCGGGTGACCGGCTTCGGTCAGACCGGGCCGTACCGCCGCCGCGCCGGATTCGGCACGCTGGCCGAGGCGATGTCGGGCTTTGCCCATATCACCGGCGAACCGGACGGACCGCCGACTTTGCCGCCCTTCGGCCTCGCCGATGGCGTCGCTGCCTATTTCGGCTGCTTCGCCACGATGTTCGCGCTGTACGAACGGGATGCCAAAGGCAGCGGCAAGGGGCAATATATCGACCTTGCCATTTACGAGCCGATCTTTGCCCTGCTCGGCCCGCAAAGCACCGTCTACGACCAGCTCGGCATCATCCAGAACCGCACCGGCAATCGCTCGGTCAACAACGCCCCGCGCAACGCCTATCGGACACGCGACGGGCGCTGGGTCGCGCTGTCGGCCGCCGCCCCCAGCATCGTGCGCCGCGTCCTGGAGCTGACCGGCGGGGCGGGCACGGCCGATGATCCGCGCTTTCAAACCAATCGCAGCCGGATCGAGCATGTCGAGGTGATCGACGAGATCGTCGGCGGCTGGATCGCGCGTCACGATCTGGCCGAGGTGATCGACGCGTTCGAACGGGTCGAGGCGGCGATCGCGCCGATCTATGACGTGGAGCAGATCCTGGCCGATCCGCAGTACCAGGCGCGCGAGACGGTCATCCGGGTGGAGGACGAGGATCTCGGCCCGGTCCGCATGCCCAATGTCTTCCCCCGCCTGTCGCGGACGCCCGGGCGCATCCGCTTCGCCGGCGCGCGCATCGACCAGCATCGCCAGGAAATCCTCGACGAACTCGCGGCACGCATCGGCAAGAGGCCGGCATGACGATGCCGGCGCGACCGTGGGAACGCTATCTGGATGCCGCCGACCGCGCCGTGCTGGCGCGCGGGCGCTTCGCGCAGCGCATGGGGTTCGGCGCGCGCCCGGCGATCATCGCCATCGACTGCCAACGCTATATGGTAGGGGAACGAGGAATTGCCGATGACCGCTACCCGTCCTCGTGCGGCGAGGTCGGCTGGCGCGCCGTGGATCGCATCGCCGCCATTCTGCAGGCCGGGCGGGCGGGCGGCGTGCCGATATTCCTGACCCGGTTTGCACTCGATCCGTCCGGCGCCGATATCGGCGTCTATGCCCGCAAGCGCGCCTTTCTCGACCGCGAAGACTGGTGCCTGGAGGGCACGCCGGGCGCGGCCCTACTGGCCGAAATCGGGCCGGAGCCCGGCGACATCGTCTTCGTGAAAAAGAAACCGAGCGGGTTCTTCGGCACCCCGCTGCTGTCCTATCTGATCGACCGGGCGATCGACACGGTGATCGTGGTTGGCGGCGCCACCAGCAATTGCGTGCGCGCCACCGTGTTCGACGCGGCGTCGCATAATCTGCGCGCCATCGTGGCCGAGGATGCGGTGTTCGATCGCCTGCCCGTCTCGCATGCGATCAGCCTGTTCGACATGGATCGGCAATTTGCCGATGTGGTCACCGCGGATGCGGTGATCGCCCATCTGCGCAGCCATCGGCCGGGGTAAGACGGGCCGGCGTAAGACGGGCAGGCGTTCGGAAGATCAGGAGGGGTCTCGCCGCGCGCCGCCCCCTAATGCACCACCTCGTCCGGCAGCACCCCCCAGATTTGGCTCCGCCGCAGCCAGCCGCTGCGCTCGCCCACCTGCACCCGGCACCATGCCGATCCCGCCTTGCAGGATTTCAGCTTGCCGATCACCCCGACCCGCAATTCCGCCACCGCCCCGGCATCGTCGCGCGGTGCCTCGCGCAGCGTGCGGGTCTTGCCGATCACCAGGAAGGTGCGGCCGCCGACGATGGTTGCCTGATGCATCCAGCCTTTGGTGCCGTCCGGCGCCTCCACCAGTCGCCAGACCTGGAATTCGCGCAGCACCTTCACCGGCAGGCCGCGCCATTTGTAGACCCACTCGATCGGATAGCGCATGCCCGGCCCCACCCGCATATTCACCTCATCGGTGCGGAGCGAGACGAAGCGCGGGATCGGCAGGCCGGTGACGCTGCCACGATCGGGCGGGGTTTCCGGCGCGGCGGGCGGCGCGGTGCGCCCGGCCGGGGCGATCTTTTCCGCCGGCACCGCCTTCGAGGGCTGGATCACCGGCGGCGCGGCAAGCGCGGCAGGCGCGAATACCAGCCCTGCCAGGAGCAGCACCGCAGCCAGGCCCGCCGGGAGCGCAACGAACTTCATGCCCCATGCGTGGCAAAGCCGGGCCGTGCCGGTCAAGGGGCAGAGGCGATCATTCCGCACGCAGGGGGCCTTACCCCGCCGCCTTGGCTGTTTTCCAGGCTGCCGCCTGGGCCGGTTTACAGGCTGACGATCTGGCCGCCCCCGATCGCAGCCAGGAAGGTCGCCACGCCCGCAACCTCCACCCCGGCCAGCAGCGGCGCATCGTCCAGCGCTTCGGCGCGCAGCCCGGCCTCGCAGGCGATCAGCCGCACGCCGAATTCCACCGCCGCCGCGCGCAATTCTTCCAGCCCGGCAACGCCGCGCGCCGCCAGCACCGCCTCACGCGACCAGCCTTCCAGGCCGGACGGATCGGCCAGCAGCGCGCGGCAGCCGCGATTGGTCGCAAACACCACTACGCTGCGCCCCAGCGCCGCCGCGCCGGCCGCCATCACGAAGGCATAATGCGCCCGCTCCTGCCCACCATCGAGCAGCAGGATGCCGAGGGCGGGCGGATCAGCGCGCACAGGCGGGCGCCGCTGCCACGGCATGGGCCGAGAGATCGCGGATCGTCGCATGCTCCCCGCACAGCGCGCAGGCAGGGTCGCGCGGCAGGACGATGGTGCGGAACCGCGCGGCCAGCGCGTCCCAGATCAGCAGCCGGCCAGCCAGGGTTTCACCGATGCCGGTGATCTCCTTGATCGCCTCGGTCGCCTGCAGCGCGCCCATCACCCCGGTCACCGCGCCCAGTACCCCGGCCTCGGCGCAGGATGGCACCGTGCCCTCGGGCGGCGCTTCGGGGTAGAGGCAGCGATAGCACGGCCCGCCGCCGGCCGCGTGCGGGCGAAACACCGATAACTGCCCCTCGAAACGCAGCACCGCAGCGGAAACCAGGGTGCGTCGTGCCAGCACGGCGGCATCGGCGACCAGGAAGCGGGTCGGGAAATTATCGCTGCCATCGCAGACCAGATCATAGGCGCCGATCAGCGCGGCGGCATTGCCGGGATCGAGCCTTGTCTGATGCGCCTCGATCCGCACCTCCGGATTGATCGCCTGCGCGGCGATCGCGGCGGAGGCGACCTTGGCCATGCCGAGCCGCGCCGTCGTATGGGCGATCTGGCGCTGGAGATTGGAGAGTTCCACCCGGTCATCATCGACCAGGCCGATCGTGCCCACCCCGGCAGCGGCGAGATAGAGCGCGAGCGGCGAGCCGAGCCCGCCCGCGCCGATCACCAGCACCCGCGCCGCGCGCAGCCGCGCCTGGCCGGTGCCGCCCAGTTCGGGCAGCAGGATGTGGCGCGAATAGCGCCGGATTTCATCCTCGCTGAAATCGAGATCCATGATCGCCCCCGCCCGCCTGCCGCTGTTCGCCCCGCCGCCATGATGACTGGAGGAATGGCACGCAATCGAGGATATATGGGCGTCATGGACGAAAATACCCCTCCCCCCGCGCCGCCCGAAACCGCCCCCAAGGGTGCTGTGGACGATGCCGCTCTGGTGCTGTTCTCCGGCGGCCAGGACAGTGCCACCTGCCTCGCCTGGGCGCTGGCCCGCTATCGGCGGGTGGAGACGCTGGGTTTCGCCTATGGCCAGCGCCATGCGGTGGAGCTTGCCTGCCGCGCCGGGCTGCGCGACGGCATGGCGGCGATGCATGGCTGGGGCAAACGGCTCGGCCCCGACCACATGATCGACCTCCGCACCGCCATGGCCGGGTTGGGGGAAAGCGCGCTGACCTCCGATCAGGCGATCGCCATGACGGCGGAGGGGTTGCCCAACACCTTCGTGCCGGGGCGCAATCTGCTGTTCCTTACCTGTGCGGCGGCACTGGCCTGGCGGCGTGGCATCAAGCGCATCGTCGCCGGCATGTGCGAGACGGATTATTCCGGCTACCCCGATTGCCGCGACGATACGATCAAGGCGATGCAGGTCGCGCTCAATCTCGGCCTCTCCCGTCGCTTCGTGCTGGAAACGCCACTGATGTGGCGCGACAAGGCGGCGACCTGGGCGCTGGCAAAGCGGCTGGGCGGGGATGCTCTGACGGAATTGATCCGCGTCGAAAGCCATAGCTGCTATCTGGGCGATCGGACCGTGCTGCACCCATGGGGCTATGGCTGCGGCACCTGCCCGGCCTGCGCCTTGCGGGCGGACGGGCATGCGCGCTGGATGGCGGAAGGATGTCCGTCGGAAGAAGGGAAACAGGGATGAAGCCGATAGTACTGGCGGCACTGGGCTTTGCGGGACTGGGCGCAGGGACGGCGATGGCGGCGCCGCGCGCGGTCTATCCGGTGGTGCGCACGGCGGGCGATCTGGCCCGGCTATGCGCGGCCAATCCGGCCAGCCCCACGGGGCCGGCGGAGGTGAATTTCTGCCATGGCTTCGCCCAGGGCGTGGTGATGCTGCAATTGGAGCATAAGCGCAGCTTCTGCTTCCCCAACCCGGCGCCGTCGCGCAGCGCCACGCTGGACGGGTTCACCGCCTGGGTGCGGGCATTGCCGGCGCATGCGGAATTGCCGGCAACGCGCGGGCTGCTGGACTATCTGGGGGAGCGGTATCCGTGCCGGTGATGCGCGCCCGGCATTACCGAGCAGAAGGCCGGCGAGACCCGCAGCGGCGGATCGAACGGCTAAATGTCACACCGCGAGGCAACCGAGCCGCCTGAGCGCGGCTCGGCGGGCTTGATCTCGTCGGCCATTGCGTCGGCGGCACAGCAGGTAGGCGCGCCGCCGCCTACCTGAATCGGCGGGCATGGCACGCTTCCGTAGGAACAGAACACGCAGCAATCCCCGGAACTGGGTTTCAGAAGCGCACCGCACCCCTGGCAATCGTAGAAATATTGGCAAGCATCCGTCGGCATGGTCTCGGTCGCACGATGCCCGCAATGCGGACAGGTGATCGTGGATTCCAGAACGGGAACGATATCAGGCATAGACATACCCGGCCCAGAGCAGACCGGCTCCGATCAAAAGTCCCACCAGGACAAGCACGCGCATCGCGGGGGGCGTGCAGGCGCCGTCGGGTCCGCAGCGCGCGGCAACCCGTTGCTGCCGCCATAACAGGGCCGCGCCGCCCAGCAGGCAAAGCGCGCCAATGACAAGGAGCACACCACGATGCGGCGCGGCGAGCAGCGCCACGCCACCGAGCCAGGCAGTGCTCACGCCGATGGTCGTCAGCAGCAAAGGGAGCGCGCAGCAGGACGCGACGCCAAACGCGGCAGCCAGCCCCCCGACGGTAAAGGCCACAGCGCCGGAACCGCTTGCGGGCCGTCGCGCCGCTTGGGCTTTGTCAGTGATTTCGGCCATCGGATACTCCTTGAGCTCGCCTGAAAAGCACCCTAGCGTCTGTAGTCACTACAGACTCAAGCCCTGAATGAAGGGAGCTGGAACATGCCCGAGCGTGCCATCCCAATCGGCGAACTGTCGCGGCGAACGGGCTGTAACATCGAGACGATCCGCTATTACGAGCGCATCGGCTTGATGCCGGAGCCGGCACGGCGCGGGCGCTATCGCAGCTACGGAGCCGAGGATGTCGCCCGGCTTGGGTTCATGCGACGCGCGCGCGAACTCGGCTTCACGCTGGACGAGGTGCGCGCTCTGCTCGGCCTGGCATCGGGCGGACCGGCCTCCTGCGCGGAAGCGCGCGATCTTGCCTCAGGACATCTGCAGGACGTCCGGACGCGCATCGCCGATCTGCGGCGGATGGAGCGCGCTCTGGCCGAGACGGTGCGGGCGTGCGACGCGGGCAATGACGCATGCTGTCCGTTGATCGCGACCCTCTTCAAGCCGATGACGGTGCCATCACCGCTTCTCGGCCCTTGATGGGGCGTGCCCGCACAAGGATACACCGCGCGGTCGGTTCCGCCAGATCGTCGGCATAAGAATAGGGCTTACGCTTCGATGACAGCATTCGGCCACGGATTGCGGCCATCGAGGAGCCATGGAAGCGTATCCGCCCAGAAGCCTGCGGTGTGGCTGTCATGGAAAAGATGGAAGTGGCCGATGGCTTGCCGACCGTAATCGGCCGGCTGGAGCAACACAATCTGACGCGGCGCATGCGTGTAATAGCCAAGGGTACGGCGGATGGCAGGCACTGTGCCAAGTTCATCATCCGAGACCGCGACGGCCAGAATAGGCGCCGTCACCGCCGCCATCCGGGCAAGGACACCCGCCCGTTCGGCGCGCGGGTGGGTGCGCTCGAAGCGGGGGCCGCGGAAACTCCATTCATTGGCGACACCGGCCGGCAAATCCTCCAGCCAGCCGAGCCGGCGACCGGGGAAATAGCCGCAGAATGCGGTGACCGCAGGCATGGCGAGATGCCATTTGAGGAAGAGACGGAGCCGCTGGCGCGGCGCGTAGTCACCCCACCAGGCATATTGCGCGCCGACCGTCAGCATCCGGTCGATCAGCGGCGCGGTTTCGGCCAAGCCCGGCAGGAAGCCGCCAACGCTGTGGCCGACGACCAGCAGCGGGCCGGCCATCGGAATTTTCTGCGTGAAGCGGATGACCGCGTCGACGTCCAGCGCGCCCCAGTCCCGCCAGCGATAGCCGCATCGTCTGAGGCTTGTCGGCCGCGACGCGCCGACCCCCCTGTAGTCGTACGTAATGACATCGAATCCGTGGCGCGCCAGGAACCGGGCGTAGCGGTGATAATAGCGCGCCGGAACACCGGTGGCGGGATTGATGATGACGGTGCCAGCCGCGCCGCCATCCAGTCCAGGCCATAGATGGCCGCCGAGCCGCACGCCGTCCCGGCAAGGGATTTCGATAATTCGTTCCGTCGCCAACGGAAGATGCGGCGCGCCCCCGTTCATTGGCGCCATGATATGGGCACGGGGGTACTGGGCATGCTCACGGGTCGATGTTTTCCTTACTCCTAGCCGTTCGGCACGGCATCAGGATCAAAAGAGAGATTGCCCAGCTTGCCGGACCACCCGGCTGTGGACACGACTCGGAGACCCCATTGCGTGTCGCGCGCCCCAACACGCCTCGCACTGTTCGTACCCGTGGCTGGCCGCAAGGACTGGCTGTGCGCATGGTCTCACGATATTCAACACACCGCATCTGATGTCGTTTCTCCCGCTTTCGTAGTCCGAGTTTGCTAGATGTTTGATGCTGGGATTTGGTGGTGCATTCTTCACGGCGGAGTAGGGGTGGGCGCTATGGACCAGGTATTCCATAGGAACGCCACAACGACAGAGGCGGTCCGTCGAGCGTGGACGAAAGAGCCGGGCCGATTCAACTGAGACCCGACCTATCAAATCCCGGGACCAAACACCTGGATGAAGTCGCCAATCACCGAATAGAACGCGCGGTCGCCGCCGATCCGGATGTCGGCGCCACTGGCCCGGATCAGCGCCTCGGCCTGGGGCAGGATGAGGCCGTCGGGAACCGGCGGTGCCGTGGATGCGATCATGTCGGGTAGTCCGTCGCACTGATCGGTGTTGAACACGGTGAAGCGCTTGAGGAAGGGGATGGCGCTCG
>JAGWRU010000012.1 GCA_028869595.1 Rhodospirillales bacterium | reverse complement strand
GAAGGCGATGATGCCGTAGCGCGAGCAGCGCCCATAGCTGGGCTTGATGCCGGCAATGCCGCAGAACGATGCCGGCTGGCGGATCGACCCGCCGGTATCCGTTCCCGTCGCGCCCATCGCCATGCCGGCCGCCACCGCCGCCGCCGAGCCGCCGGAGGAGCCGCCGGGCACCAGCGCCGCTTCCGGGTTCTGCCGCCGCCGCCAGGGATTGGTGACCGCGCCATAGGCAGAGGTCATGTTCGACGAGCCCATCGCGAACTCGTCCAGATTGGCCTTGCCCAGCATCACCGCGCCATCGGCCAGCAGCCTGCCGGAGACGGTGCTCTCATAGGGCGGCACGAAGGGTTCCAGGATGCGGCTGCCCGCCGTGGTGCGCACGCCCTTGGTGCAGAACAGATCCTTGATGGCGAGCGGAATGCCGGCAAGCTGCCCGGCATGGCCGGCCGCGCGCGCCGCATCCGCCGCCTGCGCCTGGGCGCGGGCGATTTCGGGGGTTTCGGTGATATAGGCGTTCAGCGCCGGATTAAGGGCGGCGATCGCGGCGATATGCGCCTCGGTCAGCTCGGCGGCGGAAAAGCGGCGGGCATCGAGGGCGTCCACCGCTTCGGCGATGGAGAGATCGGTCAGCATCATTCGACTACCTTCGGCACGGCGAAATATTCCCCGGCGCGGTCGGGGGCGTTGGCCAGGATGGCCTCCGCCTGGGCGCCATCGGTCACGCGGTCTTCGCGCATCGGCAGCGCCAGGGCCACCGCGCCGGTCATCGGGGCGACGGCATCGACATTCACCTCGTTCAATTGCTCGATCCAGCCGAGGATGGAATTCAGCTCGCCGGCAAGGCGGGGCAATTCCTCCTCCGCCACGGCGATGCGCGCGAGGGAGGCGATGCGGCGGACGGTCGCGGCGTCGAGCGACATGCGGGCGGAGCCTTTCAGAAATGGACCTGCGCCGGCAGAAACGCTTGGCCTGCCGAGGCCGGGCGGACCATAACGACCGACATGGCCCTGTTCAACCTGAGCGATCTGCGTGCCGGTCTTGCCCGCGATCAGCGCCTGATCGGCATCGACCCCGGCAGCAAGACGATCGGCATCGCGCTGTCCGATGTGCGCCTGATCCTGGCCAGCCCCTGGGGCAGCCTCAAGCGCGGCAAATTGCGCGACAATGCCGCCGAGATCGCCGCCCTGGCCCGCAAGGAGGGCGCGGGCGGGCTGGTGGTCGGGCTGCCGCTGTCGATGGACGGCACGGTCGGCCCGGCGGCACAGGCTGCGCGGGATTGGACGCTGGCCCTGTCGGAGGCGGCCGGCCTGCCCGCCGCGCTGTTCGACGAACGCCTGTCCAGCACGGCGGTGAACCGCTTCCTGGTCGAGGAGATGGATCTCAGCCGCGCCAAGCGGGCCGCCGCGGTGGACAAGCTGGCCGCCACCTGGATGCTCCAGGCGGCGTTGGATGCGAGTTCGCGTTGACGGCGACGCCCATCTTGCGCAACTTAGATTAGATTTATATTATCTCTAATAAATAAGACGATTCAATCAAAGTCCGGGCTGCTGTCAAAATTATGGAGAAGTGGCATGTCCGTGACGGACCCGATCGAACAACCATCAACCGGATATTTCTATGCAGAAAATGGAGCTGTTGTAAATAGACTAAATGATCGCGTATTTGTTGCTGCGGCTACGGTTAATTCTGGAAATCCACGCGGCGTGGGTTCTATGGATTGGCTAGAATCGGACATTCCAAATACAACGAGTACTGCACAATTTACGGTTCTATCTGATCCGGGCGGATTGTATGCAGGGATATTTGGAGTGCGGGCGTCTGATCAAGCGGAAACTGGGACGACTAACATTTTTGGTCTCGGGGTATTTGGGCTTAACGACGCTACATTTCATCCCCTGACGGCAACCGTTATATTCGCCGAGGGGCGACATAATCCGAGCGGCGGCGCGCTTGGTTCTCAGATAACTATTACAGCAGAATTAGATAGTATTGTCTCCTCTGGACAAAATGTCGGATATATTGATCCGTTTTTAATGTATGAAAGTTTGGCAAGTGCAACATTATGGTTGGCCAGCGGTGATCCGTCTGTGTCCTGCGGAGATGCGAGTGTGGCTATTGGTATAATAAGTAATTCTGGTGTTTCTGGCACTGGTAGATACAGTAAGGGGATAGTAATAGACGCAAATGCTATTATGGGTACCACAGCAAGCTCCCCTGGGGCGTCGTGTGCGATTGCGCTTGCTTCAGGCCATCAGGCTCAATGGTTCAGTTCAAGTGGAGTGGTGGCAACTTCGATTACCTCAGTTGCGACAACTGGGAATGGGATGTCGTTGGGATTTGTCGACTTTGGCGCGTTTTTTACGTCGGGAGGGTCTAATGCATTAGAGATAGTTGGTGTATCAGGCGGCGTTAATTTTCTTCAAATATATGGATCTTCGACTGGTAATGGAGTAAAGATTTCACCATCTGGTTTGGATTCTAATATTGATTTGATTTTAACTGCGAAGGGGTCCGGTGGCGTGCAGCTTGGTCCATATGCTGCGACTGCTCCAACTCCTACGGGCTATATATTAGTTAAAGACTACACAGGGGTAGAAAGAAAGTTGCTCTGCGCATGATCGAGCCAACGCATATGGATTTATTGCAAGCCAAGAATGCTCAGTTGGCTGGTGCAATGGACGCTTTGGCGCAAGCGCAAGCTATGATTTTGGCATTGCAGCGACGCGTGGCAGAACTAACGGCGCAATTGCCGTCTGGGTCGTCTGACGCGGAGCGGGGACGCGACTCATGACGACCATCGGCGGTGAAGTCGCGACCAGCAGGGAAGCTTTGGCCAGGCGCTTCATTCATGGCAGCGGGATCGAAGTCGGTGCGCTGGACGCCGCGTATCCGGTCGATCCGTCGGAGGCGAAGGTCCGCTACGTCGATCGGTTCGGCAAACAGGAATTACTGGTCCACTACCCGGAGTTACTGCCGCGTGCCGCGCTGATCCGCGAACCCGACATCATCGAGGACGGCGAGCATCTAACGAGCATCGCCGATGGGTCGCAGGATTTCCTGATCGCCGCTCATTTTCTGGAGCACTGCGAAAACCCGCTGGCAACGCTGCGGAATTTCACTCGGGTTCTCAAGCGGCAGGGGTGCCTGCTGCTCGCGATCCCCAACACCGCCAATCCGCAGAGCTGGGATCATGGGCGGCTGCTGACCGATTTCGACCATCTCGTGCGCGATGACGAGGTCGGTCCGGAAATCAGCCGTGCCCATCACTACTGGGAATGGGTGACCTATGCGGGGAAGATGACGGGCGCCGTGGCGGCGGCCGAACAGGCCAAGCTGATGGCAATGAAATACAGTATTCATTTTCATTGCTGGACCTATGGTACTTTTATCCCGTTCCTGCATCACGCCATGGTTCGCGACCGGCTGAGCCTGCGTATCGTCGATCAGTACGAAAACGACTACGAGATCGGGGTCGTGCTGCGCCACACAGCCGATTGAAATCAGCCGGCCACGCGCGATGATGCGCCGGGCCGGCTGATTTCTGCAGGATCAGACGCGCTGGACCAGCTCGATCTTGTAGCCGTCCGGGTCTTCCACGAAGGCGATGATCGTGGTGCCGAATTTCACCGGGCCGGGTTCGCGGGTGACTTTGGCACCCAGTGCGCGCAGCTTCTCGGTGGTCGCGGCGACATCCGGCACGCCGACCGCGAGATGGCCGAAGGCACTGCCCATCTCGTATTTCTCGACGCCGTAATTATAGGTCAGCTCGATCTCGGTCTCGTTCGGATCGACCCCGTAGCCGATGAAGGCAAGGGTGTATTTGCCGTCCGGCACATCGCGGCGGCGCAGCTCCTTCATCCCGAAGCCCTGGGTATAGAAGTCGATGCTGCGCTGCAGATCGCCGACGCGCAGCATGGTGTGCAGAAAGCGGGCCATGGAATTACCCCTCCGGTATGGTGGTCAGGCAAAAGAGCTGGGGTCGATCCCCAGCAGGAAAACCCCCGCGCGCCGCGCCTCGGCAATCGCCGCTTCGCGCTCGGCCAGGATCGTGCCGCCGGCCTCGAAGGCGATGCCGCGCAAGCCCGCGGCGGCGGCGGCGGTCAGCGTGGCCGCACCGATGGTCGGCAGGTCGGCGCGGCGATCCTGGCCGGGCTTGACCAGTTTGACCAGCACCCCGCCCGGGCCGGGACGCGCCAGTGGCCCGCAGCGCGCGAGCATCGCATCCGTGCCCTCCACCGCCTCCACCGCCAGCACCAGCCCTTGCTGGACGACGCAGCCCTGTCCGACATCGGCCGCGCCCAGGGCGCGCAGCACCGCGATGGCGCGCCGGATATCGGCCCGCGCGGCATCGTCCGGCGCCGGGCCGGCGAGCAGTCCGAGCGGGCCGAGCGCGCCGGTCAGAATCTCGTGCGCGCCCAGAATACGGAACCCTTCCTCCTCCAGGATGCGCACGAAGGCGGCCAGCAGCCCGTCATCGCCGGCGAAAATGGCGCGGCCCAGCTTCGCCAGGATGCGGGTGCCGGCCAGATCGGGACGGATATCGTGGAAGGAGGGACGGCGCACCGGCCCGATCATCACCAGCTCGGTGCAGCCATGCGCCCGCAATGCCTTCAGCATCTGCCCGGCAGCACCCAGGCGGAAGATCGCATGCGGAAACGGCGCCAGCACGGCGGGATCGGCGAAGTCGCCCAGGCCGACAATGAACACGTCGCGCCCGGCGGCGCGGGCGGCGCGGGCGACATGGCCGGGCAGCGGGCCGCCGCCGGCAATGATCCCGAGCGGCGATGGTGTCGCCGGCATGGCGCAGGTCTGGGCGTCGGGTTGGTGGAGGGCGGCGGGCGAAGCGGGACCCGCACCCATGGGTCGCGACCCGCGAAGCATGGGGTCAGTCCGCCTCGCCTTCGCTGCGCGCGGCAAGGGCTGCGCGGATCAGGCCGCGATGGCTGGGCGCGTCGATGAATTCCAGCACCTCGGCGAAGATCGGATCGGCGCCGAAGCGCGCACGGGCTTCTTCCAGGCGGCGGGCGAACACGCCCTCGGCGCGGAACAGGGTGCGGAAGGCCTGACGCAGGCGCAGGATCGCCGCCTTGTCGAAGCCGCGGCGGCGCAGCCCGATCACGTTCAGCCCGGCCAGGCGGGCGCGATTGCCGATCACGCTGCCGAAGGGGATCACATCCGCCTCCACCCCCGACACGCCGCCGACCATGGCGGCGCGGCCGATGCGCACGAATTGATGGATCGCCGCCGCCCCGCCGATCACCGCATGATCGGCGATCTGGACATGCCCGCCCATCACCGCGTTGTTGGCGACGATGACGTTGTTGCCCAGCTGGCAGTCATGCGCGACATGGACCACCGCCATCAGCATGCAATCGGCGCCGACACGGGTCACGCCGATGCCGGTCGCGGTGCCGCGATGGATGGTGCAATGCTCGCGGATCTGGGTGCGCGGGCCGATTTCGCAGCGCGTCGGCTCGTTGCGGTATTTCAGATCCTGCGGCGGCAGGCCCACGGTGCAGAAGGGTGACAGCACGGCGCCGGCGCCGATCGTGGTATGGCCTTCGATCACCACATGCGCATGCAGACGGGCATCTTCGGCGATCGAGACATCGGGCCCGATGATGCAATACGGGCCGATTTCCACCCCGGCGGCGATCGTCGCGCCGGGGGCGATGATGGCGGTGGGGTGGATGCGCGCATCGGCATGGATGCCGGAGCCTGCGGGCGGGCCGGAACGGGCAATCGGCGCGGTCGCCACGGACAAGGCATCCATCAGCAGATACTTTCGAGAGAGCGCGGATTCGGTATAGGGGACGGCGCGCGCAGCGGCCAAGACAAGCTTTATTGCCGGGTATTTCGCCGAGGATCCTGACCAGAAGATGGCAATGTCAGGCTATTCGGCGCGGTCCATGATCATCGCGGCATAGGTCGCTTCCGCCACCGCCACCCCGTCCACCCGGGCGACGGCGTTGAACTTCCAGACATTGCCGCGATTGCGTTCCTTGGTGACATGGATGCGCAGCTGATCGCCCGGCACCACGGGGCGGCGGAATTTCGCGCCCTCGATCGACATGAAATAGACGACCTTGCCGCGCGCGTCGGTGCCCAGAGTTTCCACCACCAGCACTGCCGCGGTCTGGGCCATCGCCTCGATGATCAGCACGCCCGGCATCACCGGATGGCCGGGAAAATGGCCCTGGAAGAAGCCTTCATTGACCGAGACGTTCTTCAACCCGATGGCGGAGCGGTTGCGCACCACCTCCACCACCCGGTCGATCAGCAGCAAGGGATAGCGATGCGGGATGAGCCGCATGATCTGCTCGATCCCGATATCGGCCACGCGATCTTCGGCCGGCGGATTGGCCGCCGTTTCCGGGTGTGCGAGTGCGTCCATGGTCAATCCGTGTCCGTCTCCCGACCGCCTTGGGCGGCGGCGTTTCGTTCGCTGCGCCGCTCGCCATCTTCGCGCACCATGCGGCGCAGGGTGGCAAGATAGCGGAAATATTCCTTCACCGGGCGGGCCGGCGTGGCGGCCACGCTGGCGCCGGCCGGCACGTCCGAGATCACCCCGGCCTGGGCGCCGATCCGCGCCCCCCGGCCGATATGCAGATGCCCGACCAGACCGGCCTGGCCGCCGAGCATCACCTGATCCTCGATCGTCGTGGAGCCGGAAATGCCAACCTGCGCGACGACGACGCATCCCCGGCCAAGTCTGACATTGTGGCCGATCTGCACCAGATTGTCGATCCGCGTGCCCGCCCCGATCACCGTGTCGTGCAGGGAGCCGCGATCGATGGTGGAATTGGCGCCGACCTCCACATCATCCTCGATCACCACGCGGCCGAGCTGCGGCACGGTCAGGTAGCCCTCATCCGTGACGGCGAAACCGAAGCCTTCCTGGCCGACGCGGCTGCCGGGATAGAGGTAGACGCGCCGCCCGAGAAACGCGTGGCTGACCGAGACATGCGGCCCGATCCGGCAATCCTGGCCGATCACGGTGCCCGTGCCGATGAAGGCGAAGGGGCCGATGCGGCAGCGCGGGCCGATTTCGGCATGCGATTCGATCACCGCGAAGGGACCGATTTCGGCGCTGGGGTCGATCACCGCATCCTCGGCCACACAGGCGCTGGGATGGATGCCGGGGCGCGCCGGGGCAGGGGGATGGAACAGGGCCGCGACCCGCGCCCAGGCGGCATAGGGTTCCGGGGTCTCGATGGCCACCGCATCTTTCGGCACGCGCGCGGCCATGTCCGGATGCACGATGACCGCCGCCGCCCGGCTGCGTTCCAGGGCGGCGGCGTATTTGCGGTTATCGAGGAAGCTGACATCGCCTTCCCCCGCGGTTTGCAGGGGGGCGATGCCGGTCAGCATCAGCCGTGCCGGATGGGCCTTGCCGCGCGCCGCATCCACCACCGCCGCCAGCGTCTGCGGGCCGGAGCGAGCGAAGAAACGGGGATCTCCCGCGATCTCCGTCCGGTCCTGCATGCTGCCTCCGTCTGGCTTACTTATGCGGCGCGGCAGCCGGCTTCTTGGCCGCCGCCGGGGCATCGGGTTCGGATTTCGGCACCGGCATCTTTTCCGGCGAGACGCCCTCGGGCGGCAGCACCACCGCCGGCAGCACCTTGTTCAGCACTTCGCTGACCTGCGGCGTCAGATCGAAATCGGCCACGTTCAGCGCCACCTGCTGGCGGTGCAGCACCAGGTTCATGCCATGGCTCGCCGCCACTGCCTGCACCACGGTGGACAGCGTCCGCTCGATCTGCGCCAGGGCGTATTGCCCGTCTTCCTGGATCAGCTGGTTGCGCTCGCCGAATTTGCGCCGCGATTCGGCGATGCGGTTCTGCAGGTCCTGCTCGCGCTGGCGCAGCTGCTCGGGCGTCAGATGGGCGCGCTGGGCGGCCAGCTGATCGCCCAGCTTGCGCAGCGTCGCCTGCTCTTTCTGGGCGTCCTCGTTCAGCTTCTGGCGGCGGACGGCCAGTTCCTTGTCCACCGTCTCATAGGCGGTGGAGGCATGCATCACGTCGGGCACCGAGATCACCCCGATGATCGCCGCCGGCGGCGAGCTGCCATGCGGGATGGGCGGCACTTCGGGCGCCGGCGGCAGCGAGACCTTCATCGGCTGCGGCGCCTGGCCGATGCCGGGGGCGGCATCGGCGGCAACCGGCGCCGGCCGGGCCGGGCGCGCCGGGGCGGTATGGGCGGCCGGGTGGCCAGGGATGAAATAATCCGGCTTGGCGGATTGCGCCTGTGCCGGCAGGGCGAGAAGCCCGGCCAGCAGCGGTGCGGCCAGCAGGCCGACAGCCAGACGGGACGGGGCCGAACGAAGCCGGCTTGCAGGGGAAAGGGAAGCGTTCACTAGAACCTCGTGCCAAAACCGAAACGCAGAATCTGTGTCGTGTCGCCGGGCTGCTTGATGACGAACGGCGTCACGTCGATGTTGATCAGCCCGAACGACGTATCCCAGGCGATCCCCACGCCGGCGCCGAGCCGCGGGGCGGAGGATTCGGTCACGGCCGGGCAGACGCCGCCCGTGGCCGCCGGGCAGTAATTCGACTCGAAATTGCCCTGGGTCAGGCCGCCGACATCGACGAAGGCGCGCCCCGACAGGCCGAGATCGGGCGAGACCGGTAGCGGGAAGTTCAGCTGCTGGCTTTCCGTCCAGATGAAGCGCCCACCGAGCGAATCCCCGGTGGTCAGGTCATGCGGCCCGGCGCCGCCCACCTCGAAGCCGCGCAGATTGTCGCCGCCCAGGAAGAAGCGGTCGATCACATGTTCCTGCCGGCCCAGATTGAACAGATAACCCGCCCCCGCCGACAGCTTGATGCCCCAGTCGGAATTGCCGGTGATACGGTCCAACGGGATGTAGTAGGCGGCATCGAGCCGGGTGCGCAGGAAGCGCGCATTGCCGCCGATGCCGGCGAAATCCGCGCCCAGCGAGACCGCGAAACCCTTATGCGGGCGCAGCTTGCTGTCGCGGTAATCGAGCGTCAGCACCTGGCCGAGCTGCGAGAGCAGCGAGTACCCGGCCTCGTCCTGGATGAAGTAGCTGGCGCCCGACTGGATATTATAGACGGTTCGGCCGACCAGCGAGTAGGTCCAGCTCTGGCGCAGATGGTTATTGAAGCGATAGCCGATCGACAGCGCCGTGCCGACCCGCTTCTCGTCATAGGGCTCGACGCCCAGATTATAGGTCTGGATGGCGAAGACATTGGCGCCGGCGACGAGGTTGCGATCCAGGAAATAGGGATCGGTGACATTCGCCTCGATCGAGGTGCGCTTCTGCGCCAGCGAACCGTTGATGCTGGCCGCGATCCCGGTGCCCACCAGATTGTTTTCCGACAGGCCGATATCGACCAGCGCGCCGGCATCGGTCGAATAGCCGCCGCCCAGGGTCAGCGAGCCGGTGGCCTTTTCCGCAACCGTCGTCGTCAGGATCGCCTTGTCCGGCGAGGAGCCGGGCGAGGTGGTGATGTCGACATTGCTGAAATAGCCCAGATCCTTCAGCCGCTGGCGCGATTCCCGCACCGCCGTCTGGTTGTAGGCATCGCCCTCGGCCAGCTGGAACTGGCGACGGATCACCTTATCCTCGGTGCGCGTATTGCCGACGATATCGATGCGCTGGACATAGACGCGCGGGCCTTCGGTGACATCGAAATTCAGCGCGATGGTGTGCTTGGCGCTGTCCTGCTTGACCTCCGGCTTCACCGCCACGAAGGGAATGCCCTGCGCGCGCACATCGTCGTCCATCTTGTCGGCGATGCGGCCGACCGCGTCGCCGTCGTACCAGTCGCCCGCCGACAATTCCAGGTCGGGCTTCAGGGCTTTGACGTTCAGATGCGGCAAATGAGAGGTGATGGTGACTTTGGACAGCTTGTAGCGCGCGCCTTCGTGAAGGGTGAAGGTCAGGAAGAAGGCGCGCCGATCCGGCGACAGCTCGGCCGTGGCATCGGAGATGTTGAAATCGACATAGCCGTGCTTCAGGTAGAAGCGGCGCAGCAGCTCCTTGTCATAGGCGATGCGGCGCGGATCGTACTGGTCGTTATTGGTCAGGAAGCGCCACCAGACTTCCTGGCGGCTGTTGATCACCTCGCGCAGCCGCGTCTCGCTGAAGGCCTTGTTGCCGACGAAGGCGATGCGGCTGATATAGGTGCCCGGGCCATCGGCGATCTTGAAGACCACGTTCACCCGGTTCTCGCTCAGGCGGATGATCTCGGGATCGACGGTGGTGTCGTAATGCGCGTGTTCGGCATACAGCGCCAGGATGCGCTTGCGGTCCGCCTCCGCCGCCGCGGGGGAGAAGACCGAGCGCGGGGCGAGCTGCACCACCTTGCGCAACTCGCTATCCGACAAGGCGTGATTGCCTTCGAACACCACCAGGTTGACCTGCGGGTTCTCCTTGACCGTCACCACCAGCGTGCCGCCCTCGCGGGTCAGCTTCACGTCCTGGAACAGGCCGGTGGCGTACAGCGTCTTCAGGCTGCGATCGATGCGGCCGGGATCGAAGGGATCGCCGGGCTGGACCAGCATATAGGACCGGATGGTGCCCGGATCGATGCGCGCCGCGCCCACCACCTTGATGTCCTGGATGGTGTCGGCAGGGTTGATCGGGGTGGGGCGGGCGGCGACGGGTTTCGGCGCCGACGCGGCTGGGGCCGCCCCCGCCGCGGGCGACAACGCCACGGGCAGCAGCAGCGCCAGGGCGCAGGCAGCCTGGATCAGCACAAGCCGGATGCGAGTCAAAAGGCCGATCCCTCCACCTGGAGCCCCAAAAACACGCCGCGAGCAGCCGCCAGGAAGACAAATCCAGTCAGGCCGGGCGCCGGGGCGGGCGGAGAATACAAGTCACCGTCGAGCCGCGCTAGCCCAGCAGATGCGCGACCCAATGCACCAGTCCGAGATGCGACAGATCGTTCCAGGTGGCGAACACGAACAGCCCGGCCAGCAGGGCGAAGCCGGCGCGATAGCCATATTCCTGGGCGCGCTGGGGGATCGGCCGGCCGCGCACCGCCTCGGCCAGGAAGAACAGCAGATGCCCGCCATCCAGCACCGGGATGGGGAACAGGTTGATCAGCCCCAGATTGATCGACAGCACCGCGATGAACGAGATCAGGCTGGCCAGCCCCAGCTCCGCCACCTGGCCCGACATCTGCGCGATGCGCAGCGGCCCGCCCAGCTCGCCCGTGCCGCGCTGCCCGCCAAGCATCTGCCCCAGCGCGTGCAGCGTGTCCCCGGTTACCGTCCAGGTCTGGTCGATGCCGGCGCCGATCGCCTGCACCGGGCCCATGCGTACGTAATCGACGGCGCCGCCACGAATGCCCAGCATGCCGATCTGCTTGCCGCCGACCTGCTGCGTGTCGGTGGTCACGGCAAGGTGAACATCGTGATGATCGCGCCGCACCGTCACATCCATCTTCGTCGCCGGATGGGCGGAGACGATGCGCTGAATATCCTCGAACGTGGTGATCGGCGTGCCGTCGATGGCGACGATGCGGTCCTTGGCCGCCATCCCGGCATGCGCGGCGGCGGAATGCGCCACCACCTCGCCCACTACCGGCAGCGTCACCGGCCGCCCGGCCGTGGCGTACAGCAGCGAGAAGAACACCGCGGCCAGCAGGAAATTCGCCGCCGGCCCCGCCGCCACCACGATGGCGCGCCGGCCGACGCTTTTTTCATGGAAGGTGCGCCCGGGCAGCCAGCGCGCCCGCACTTCCTCCGGCGCGTCCTCGGGGCGTTCCTGGCCGTGCAGCTTCACATAGCCGCCCAGGGGCAGCCAGGACAGGCGCCAGATCGTGCCATGCCGGTCGGTCCAGGTGGTGATCGCGCGGCCGAAGCCGATCGAGAAGGCTTCGACATGCACGCCGCAGGCGCGCGCGGCGAGGTAATGGCCCAGCTCGTGGAAGAACACGAGCACCCCCAGCACCACCAGGAAGGCGCCGCCGGAGCGCAGCAGGTCGGGCACGGAATGCAGCATGTCGGGTTGCCTTGCCTCTCGCTATCCGGCACGTCCGGAGATGAATGCCGACGCCGCGCGCCGCGCCGCCGCATCCAGCCCCATGACCGCATCCAGCGTATCCGCCTTCTGCGATCCCAGCGCATCGAGCACCCGCGCCACCGTGCCGGCGATTTCCAGAAATCCGATGCGCCGTTGCAGGAAGGCTTCGACCGCCACCTCGTTCGCACCGTTCAGAATGGTGGGGACGCCGGCGCCGGCGCGCAAGGCCTCTCGCGCCAGGCGCAGGGCGGGGAACTGATCGAGATCGGGTTCGGCGAAATCGAGCTTGCCGACCGCGCCGAGATCGAGCCGGGGAGAGCTGGTGGCGATGCGCGCCGGCCAGGCCAGGGCATGGGCGATCGGCACCCGCATATCCGGCGCGCCGAGCTGCGCCAGCACGCTGCCATCATGGTAATAGACCAGCCCGTGAATCACCGATTGCGGATGGATCAGCACGCCGATGCGGCTATCGGGCAGGGCGAACAGGCGCGCCGCCTCGATCACCTCCAGCCCCTTGTTCATCATGGTGGCGCTGTCGATGCTGATCTTGGCACCCATCGACCAGACCGGATGGCGCAGCGCGTCCTCGGGCGTGGCGGCGGCCATGGTTGCGTGGCTGGCGGTGCGGAACGGCCCGCCGGAGGCGGTCAGCACGATCTTTTCCACCGCGCCGTGATTGCCGTCGGCGAGCGACTGGAAGATCGCATTATGCTCGGAATCAACCGGCAGCAGCGTGGTGCCGGCACGGCGCACCGCATCCAGCATCACATCGCCGGCCGAAACCAGCGCTTCCTTATTGGCGAAGGCGACCGCGCCGCCGCGATCGATGGCGGCCAGGGTAGAGGCGAGGCCGGCAATGCCGGTGATCGCCGCCATCGTCCAATCGGCCGGCAGGGCGGCGGCGGCAGTGGCGGCGCCCGCCCCGGCCTCGCAGCGTGTCGCGGTGCCGGCCAGGGCTTCGCGCAGGGCGGGCAGGCCGGCCGGATCGGCGATCACCGCAACCTCGGCCGATAAGGCGCGGGCCTGGCGCGCCAGCAGCGCGGCATTGCGCCCGGCCACCAGGGCGCGCACGCGATAGCGCCCGGGTTCGGCCATCAGCAGGTCGATGGTCTGGGTGCCGACACTGCCGGTGCTGCCCAGCACGGTGACGCTGCGTGTGGCGCCTGCCGCCGGGCTTGCCGCTTCCGCCCCGCGCGGGACGGCGATCTGGGTGTCCGCATTCATCCCCAAAGCACTACTCCAGCACCGGCCGCCAGCGCCAGTAGCGCCGCAAGCGGGGCGGCGGCCAGCAGCCCGTCCAGCCGGTCGAACAGGCCGCCATGGCCGGGAATGCTGGCGCCGCTATCCTTCACGCCAAGCCGGCGCTTCAGCGCGCTTTCGCCGAGATCGCCGAGCTGCGCCACCACCGACAGCGCCACCGCGATGCCCAGCGCCCGGATGATCGAGCCGCCTTGCAGCGCCCAGGCGCCGATCCCGACCGCAAGCGCCGCGGCCAGCCCGCCCAGCGCCCCGGTGATCGTCTTGCCGGGAGAAATCGCCGGCGCCAGTTTCGGCCCGCCCAGCGCGCGGCCCGCGACATAGGCGCCGATATCGGTGGCCCAGACCAGCAGCACCAGAAACAACGTATTGATCCGCCCGACCGCCGCATCGTCGCGCAGGAAGGCAAGCCCGGCCATCGGCAGCAGAATATAAAACAGCCCGGCCAGCATCCGCGCCACCGCTCCGGCCCGTCCGGCCGGGCGGGCTGCCATCAGCGCCGCCCATTCGAAGGCCAGCCCGATGGTTGCCACCAGCAGCAGCAGGGTGAAATAGAACCCGCCCAGCCAGAGCGCGGCCAGCACCAGCGGCCCCAGCACCACCGCCGAGGCTGTCCGCAGCCCCAGATCGCGCCACTTGCCCATCGCTCAGCCAGGCCTTGCGCCGAAGCGGCGTTCGCGGCGTGCATAGGCATCCAGCGCCGCGGCGAAATCGGCCGCGCCGAAATCCGGCCACAGCACGTCGAGGAAGATCAGCTCCGCATAGGCGCCCTGCCAGAGCAGGAAATTGGACAGGCGCTGCTCGCCGGAGGTGCGGATGATCAGATCGGGATCGGGGATGTCGGTGGTGTAAAGCCCGGCGGCGAACTCCGCCTCGGTGATCGTCGCCGGATCGAGCGTGCCCTCCCGCGCCGCCCGGGCCAGGCGCCGCGCCGCCGCGACGATCTCGTCACGCGCGCCATAGGACAGGGCGACGGTCAGATTGAGCCGGCTATTGCCCGCCGTGTCGCGCTCCGCCTTTTCCATGTCGGCGCGGATATCGGGATCGAAGCGGTCGCGGTCGCCGATCATGCGGATGCGCACGCCATTGGCGGCAAGCTCGGCCACTTCCGAGCGCAGATAATGGCGCAGCAGCCCGGTCAGATCGAGTACCTCGGCCACCGGGCGGCGCCAATTCTCGCTGCTGAACGCGTAGATGGTCAGCCAGGAAACGCCATGGTTGATCGCCGCCTCGATCGTGCGGCGAAGCGCGCGCGCGCCTTCGCGGTGGCCGGCGATGCGCGGCAGGTGGCGCGCCGCCGCCCAGCGCCCGTTGCCATCCATGATGATGGCGATATGCGCCGGCGGGGCGGTGCCGGCATCGTGCCGGGCGGCAGGGGCGGACATGCTCAGACCTGCTTGATGTCCTTTTCCTTCTCGGCGAAGCTTTCATCGACCCGCTTGATGTACTGATCGGTCAGCTTCTGCACCTCGTCATGCCAGCGCGCGGAGATGTCCTCGCCGATCTCGTGCTTCTTCTCCAGCGCCTTGATCTGCTCCATGCCGTCGCGGCGGACGCCGCGGATCGCGATGCGCGTGCCCTCGGCATAGCGGTTGGCGGCCTTGACCAGTTCGGCGCGGCGTTCCTCGGTCAGCATCGGGATCGGCACCCGCACCAGTTGCCCGTCGGCGGCGGGGTTGAGGCCGAGGCCGGCTTCGCGGATCGCCTTTTCCACCGCGCCGACCATCGAGCGGTCCCAGACCTGCACGGTCAGCATGCGCGGCTCCGGCACGGAAATCGTGCCGACCTGCGCGAGCGGCATTTCGGAGCCATAGGCGGTGACTTTCACCGGCTCCAGCAGGCCGGGGCTCGCCCGTCCGGTGCGCAGCCCGGCGAATTCCCGCTTCAGCGTGTCCAGCGCGCCATCCATGCGGCGCGAGAGATCCTGCTTCAGCGCATTGAGGTCGGTGGCCATCTGCCCCTCCGGCTTATTGCGGTTCGACGATTTTGGTGTAACGGCCTTCGCCGCGCATGACCTGGGCGAAGGCGCCGGGGGCATGGATGTTGAAGACGACGATCGGCAGACGGTTCTCCCGCGCCAGGCTGATCGCGGCGGCGTCCATCACCGCCAGATCGCGGGCCAGGACGTCGAGATAGGTCAGCTCGTCATAGCGCTGCGCATTGGCGACCTTGCGCGGATCGGCGGAATAGACGCCGTCGACCTGGGTGCCCTTCAGCAGCGCATCGCACCCCATTTCGGCGGCGCGCAGCGCGGCGGCGGTGTCGGTGGTGAAGAACGGGTTGCCGGTGCCGGCGGCGAAGATCACCACCCGGCCCTTTTCCATGTGCCGCTCCGCGCGGCGGCGGATATAGGGTTCGCAGACCGAGGACATCGGGATCGCCGATTGCACCCGGGTCGGAATGCCGCCTTTTTCCAGCGCGCTTTGCATGGCGAGCGCGTTCATCACGGTGGCCAGCATGCCGATGTAATCGGCCTGGGCGCGTTCCATGCCGGCCGCGGCGGCCGAGACGCCGCGGAAGATGTTGCCGCCGCCGATCACCAGCGACACCTCCACCCCCATCGCCACCACCGCGCCGATATCGGCGGCGATGGCGCGCACGGTTTCGGTATCGAGCCCGTATTCGCCGTGGCCCATCAGCGCCTCTCCCGAGACTTTGAGCAGGACGCGCTTGAAGATCGGCTGGCTGGTCATGCGCGAAGCTCCCCCGTGGCAGGCGCGCCCCATCACGCGGCGGGCGGCGCGGACACCCCTTAGAGCATTTCGGCGGAGGTTAGAAGCGCGGGGTTGGCGCCGTCAGGCGGCGGCGGCTTCCATCTCGGCCACGATCGCCCGCGCCCGCGCGGCGGGGTCGGCGGCGGCGATGATCGGCCGGCCGACCACCAGGTAATCGGCGCCGCGCCGGATCGCCGCTGCCGGGGTGGCGGCGCGCTGCTGGTCATTCGCCGCATCCCCGGCGGCGCGGATGCCCGGCGTCACCACCAGCAATTCGGGGGCGTCGGCGGCACGGCGCAGCGCGTCGGGATCATCGGCGGCGGAGGCGACGATGCCATGCGCGCCCAGTTCCGCCGCCTGGCGGGCGCGCCGCGCCACCAGGGCCGCGACATCCAGCGCATAGCCCATCTCGCGCAGATCGGCATCGGTCAGGCTGGTCAGCACGGTGACGGCGAGGATCCGCGCATCCGTGCCGCGCACGCCGCGCATCGCCGCCTCGATCACCTGCGGTTCGGCATGCACGGTGATGAAGGAGACGCCGCGCCCGGCGGCGCGGGCCACGCCTTCCTGCACCGTCTGGCCGATATCGTGGAATTTGGCATCCAGGAACAGCCGCCGCCCGGCCCGGGTCAGCTGGCCGATCAGGGTGTCGACCCCTTCGGCATAGCTCAGCCAGTAGCCCAGCTTGAAAAAACTCGCCGCCCCGTCGAGCTGATCGACCAGGGCCGAGGCGCGGTCGATCCCCGGCACGTCCAGCGCCACGATCAGCCGGTCCTGCATGCGCGAAGGCAGCAGGCGCGGCTGGGCGGCGGCGGACGGGCCGGGGGGCACGATCAGGTGCCGATGCCGGCGGTGGCGGCCACCTCGGCGGCGAAATCGCCGGTCGGGCGGTCGATGCCTTCGCCCAGCTGGAAGCGGGCGAAACCGGCCAGCGTGACGCCGGCCTTCTTCACCACCGCGCGCACCCGGCTTTCGCCATCATGCACCCAGACCTGCTCCAGCAGCACCACTTCCTCGTAGTATTTGCGGATGCGGCCTTCGACCATCTTCTCGATGATCGCATCCGGCTTGCCGGAGGCGCGGGCCTGCTCGCTGAGCACCGCCTTCTCGCGCTCCAGCGCGGCCGGATCGACGGCATCGATATCCAGCGCATCGGGGCGCGCGGCGGCGACATGCATGCCGACCTGCCGGCCCAGCGCTTCCAGCGCCGCCATCTCGCCTTCGCCCTCGATCGCGACCAGCACGCCGATCTTGCCCAGGCCCGGCTTGATCGCCGAATGGACATAGGAGGCGACGGTGCCCTTGGCCACGCGCAGCACGCGGGCCCGGCGCAGCGTCATGTTCTCGCCGATGGTGGCGATCAGATGGGTCAGCTCCTCGGCCACGCTGCGCCCGGTGCCGGGATAGGCGGCGGCGGCGATCGCGGCGATATCTTCGCCCGCTTCCAGCGCGACGCCGGCCACGGCCTGCACGAAGGCCTGGAAGGTCTCGTTGCGGGCGACGAAATCGGTCTCCGCGTTCACTTCCACCATCGCCGCCCGGCCGGGGGCGGAGGCGATGCCGATCAGCCCTTCCGCCGCGACGCGGCCGGATTTCTTCGCCGCCGCCGCCAGGCCCTTCTTGCGCAGCCAGTCGATGGCCGGCTCCAGCGCGCCGCCCGCCTCGCTCAGCGCGCGCTTGCAATCCATCATGCCGGCGCCGGTCTTCTCGCGCAGTTCCTTCACCAGGGCTGCCGTGATCTCCGCCATGCTCCGCTCTCCGTGTCCTGCAAAATCGCGGAACGGGGCGCGCCGATCATCCGGCCACCCCGTTCCAATCCGTGATGGGCCGCGCGCGTTGCCGCGCGCGGGAAATCAAGCCTCGGCCGTCGCTTCGACCGCCGGCATCGCTTCCACCGGCAGATCCTCCGCCGCGCCCAGATCGGCGCCCGAGGCCGCCATTTCCGCGCTGATCCCGTCCAGCACGGCGCCGGCGATCAGATCGCAGTACAGCGTGATGGCGCGGATCGCATCGTCATTGCCGGGGATCGGATAGGTCACGCCCTCGGGGTCGGAATTGCTGTCGAGCACCGCGATGACCGGGATGTTCAGCTTGTTCGCTTCCTCGACCGCCAGCTTTTCCTTGTTGGTGTCGATGACGAACAGAATATCGGGCAGGCCGCCCATGTCCTTGATGCCGCCCAGCGCGCGCTCCAGCTTCTCGCGGTCGCGGGTGATGTCGAGCACTTCCTTTTTGGTCAGGCCCTGGGTGTCGCCGGCCAGCATGTCGTCGATCTGGCGCAGGCGCTTGATGCTGCCGGTGATCGTCTTCCAGTTGGTCAGCATCCCGCCGAGCCAGCGATGGTTGACGTAATACTGGCCGCAGCGCTTGGCGCTGTCGGCGACATATTCCGCCGCCGCCCGCTTGGTGCCGACGAACAGCACGCGCCCGCCCGCCGCGGTCACGTCGCGCACCGCGCGCAGCGCGCGGTCCAGCATCGGCACGGTCTGCT